>JAGOVS010000007.1 GCA_018060625.1 Bacteriovorax sp.
TAACAGTATTTAGTCTCTTTTTCCTAAAAAGCATACCCATTCTGTTCAGCAGTAGCCTTAATTTCCTCTGCGCTTAACACCTGAACTGGTTCTTGATTTTCAACATCACCAGCAACTTCTTTTCTTTCTTCAATAACTTGCTCGGCCGCTTGTTGAACTTCTTCATTTTCAGCTGAGTCTACCATTGACCCTTGAGATTCTTCAGTATTTCTTGCTTCTTCATCAGTTTTTTCTAATTGCTCTTTCGTGACAAAGTTAAGCATTGCTCCCGCCATTGGACCTGTCACAAAGCTAATTCTATAACCATCTTTTCCATTATTAAGAACAACACCTGAAACTTCTTCGCCGTTAATTTCCGCTTTAAAAGCTCCTCCATCCATAAGGTCTGCAGTGTCTATTTGGATATTTTGAGTTTCTCCATTGGGATTTCTTAATTCAACTTCTAGACCTGTAAGGGTTTGAGAGTTAAGTGAAACTTGTCCTGAGATATCATTACCCATTAAAACTTTATTTGATTTTGCTTGGTTAAGAGCGCGCTCTAAGACAAGTTCTACTTCTTCAGCAATATCAAGTCTTGATTGTTCAGCTGCGATTGCCATCTTTTTTGCTTCTATGATTTCATATCCATTTCCTAATTTTTTATAGAGAGCGATTGTTCCAAAGTCCGAAAGAAGAGACACTCGATACTCTTGATCATGATCTCCATCAAGTCTAACAATTCCATTTCCAACAAGTTCCATTTTAACACTGATTGTCTTTCTGCCATCTTCTGGATGAGCGAGTTTATCAATGACCACGCTCTCATCAGAACTCACAAATCTCGTGATTTCCCAAGTTGCATTGATTTTTTTGCTATTTTCCTCGTTCACTGGAAGTTCCATTTGGGCCACTCTACTTACTTCTTCTGAAGCAAGATTTCTCTCAACTGGAGTTAATTCGTCATTAATTTTGGCGATTATACTAGTTGTCGCTTTTTGAGTTTTAATATCATTGATTGTTCCGGCCAAAACAATAGAGCTTACGCAAAAGATTGCGATCATGACCTTCTTTGATGTTTTGACTTTCATACCCGTTCCTCGTTAAAGTTGCTTAAGCTTTATAGAGCAAGGGATGTGCCAAGCGTTATGGCGAGGGTTGGTGAAACATAATAGGGCAATTACCTGTAATTATTAAAGTTCTATCAGGTCTTGTGAATCGGAATGTTTGGAATCTAGTCGGCCTGTCTATAAAGTTTACATATTACAGACAGGTTTATGGGAACAAAAACTAATCTTTTTTCAATGGCTTAACATCCCAATCACTATGGGAAGAGCGGTATCGTTTAAGAGCAATAACGACAAGATCGGCCACAGTTAGGCCAGAAGCTTTAGACATTCTATCAAAAGACTCAACAACGTCTTTTTCGATCATGACTTTTAGCTCTTTTAACTCACCTTGATTTTGAACCTGGGTCTTCATAAATTCTCCGTATCCGTAATATTAACATTATAGTTTTGAAATTTTAGTAAGTTATTTCTAATTTTGAAACACCTTTATTGCTCTTTTTTTACGTAAGCTAACTAAGGCATTCGTAACCTCAAATTCCATAAGCTTGCTGTACTTATAAATATCAGAGACCGTACACCATTCGGCCAAAACAGAAAGAACATCAAATTCTTCTGGAGTTATTGTCTCTGCATTTACAATAATCTCTGGATCGATGACTAGTCGTAAACTCATAGCTGGCTTTAGTTTTTTGGCCTGCACATAACTTTGATAAATTTTTTGAGCAACTTGTTTAACCTCGTCGTAACTCATCTTCATTGCCAATAGGTTTTCGCCCACAAGTTCAGGCTCAACGATAAACTTAAAATGAGAAACAGACTCTACATCTTCGAAAATCATGTTAAAAAGGGCATTCTTTCCACTTAACTGCCCATAGTTTGCCCCTACTAAAAAACCTTCATGGAGATAAATCACACCTAGGAACTGACCATTAGAAACAAGCAAAAGATTTACTTTGCCCGTGAAGCCAAATGATGCTTGTTCCTTGAGTACTTCTAATAAATTCGTCATCTCGTTCATTATTACCTAACTAAGAAAAAAGTCTTTTAAAAAACCCTTTTTGAACTTCGCTTGACTGTGCTTCGCCAAAACATTGCTCTACATTTTTTGCGAGACCCATGTAAGCATTCCAAACTGGACGACCTTCATATTTTCGTTCATTCATATAAGGCTCACCCTTATCAGATCCCACCCGTAGAGCAAGCTCTAAAGGAATTTCCGCTAGAAGATTTACATTTAACTCGGCAGCAGCTTTTTTAACTCCGCCTTCTCCAAAAATAAAATACTTTTTCCCGGGCGCATCATCTGGAACAAAATAGCTCATATTCTCCACCATTCCAAGAATGGGTATTTTGACCTGATTAAACATATTCAGACCCTTTCTCGAATCAAGAATAGCGACATCTTGAGGAGTAGAAACAACCACAACACCGTCAATCTCTGTTGATTGAACCATGGATAATTGCATATCACCTGTTCCTGGCGGAAGATCTATAATCAAATAGTCTAGATCAGGCCATGCTACATCAAAAAGAAATTGATTGAGTACCCCACCAAGCATAGGACCTCTCCAAATGACTGGATCTTTCTCATTGATAAAGAGACCAAAACTGATAAAAGGGATCCCATATGCGTCGATCGGTAATATCTTCTTTTCAGGTGTTGCTCCTGGCTTAGCCTCCCTTTTATTAAGAAGCATAGGCATCGAAGGTCCATAAATATCAGCATCAAGCAGACCAACCTTCTTTCCTAAATTCTTAAGGGCAAAAGCTAAATTGACAGCAACTGTCGATTTTCCAACGCCACCTTTATTTGAAGAGACTGCAATAACCTTTTTTGCACCTGCTACTCTTTTTTTCTGGCCCCCTACTGGCCCATGTCCTGTTTTAATTTGCGCAGAAGGCTCTTTCGGTGCCGAACTTTTCTCCTCAACGGGAGTAAACTTTTTTCCAACAAAAACATCGGCAGAATTTTCAGAAACAGTTAATACGGTAATTTTTTCTGGGGTGAAAAACTCTGAAACAGCATTGGCCACCAGCGTTTCGATGGAACGCTTCTGCTCAGGAGTTATTCCATCACGCTTATATTTAAATAATAGCTCATTTTGATCAACTTTTATTTCAACAATCCTTGCTTCCTCTTTCAATGTTCTCCCGCTATTAGGATTTATGATGAGGTTTAAGAGATTTGTGATTGTTGTAACATTATTATCTGACATAAAGACTCCATTAAAATTCTGACTAAAAACTTTATTGTTATAACAAAACTCTGCCTGTTTCACAATTTTATAGAATGAAGTGAGGATTTAATTTATCATAAAATGACGCTTCATTTGTTAAGGGGTCATTGGTGTCTTACAGCCGAAAAATTTATTTGATCAATCCAAAATTTCAGATTCGCTTCAGCATCTATGTCTGTCTTTTGGTATTTTTAACAAGCATCATCTATCCATTTTCGATCTACGAACTGATGAATACCATCATCACCCATTTCTCCTTAAAAAATCCAGAAATCGCCACCCACTACAGTGACAAGCGTGATGCTCTCATTCTATTTCTTGTATTGCTACATTTGGGTTTTACAAGTTTAACATTTTTTATTTGTGTGTATTTTTCCCATAAAATCGCGGGGCCTCTTTATAAACTGCAAAAACACTTAAAACTTATTAGGGATGGGGCGAATCCAGGAAGACTCTACTTTAGAAATGGCGATTATTTTCAAGATCTCGCAGACGATGTAAACGAGACCTTTGAGCATTTAGAAGACACTTATAAAAGTGACTTGGTGTATCTCAGTGAAGTCACATCCTATATTAATAATCTAAGCCTAGTCGTTCCAGATGATAAGCGAGTTGTATTAAATGAAATTTCATCTCGGCTCTCTCTTATGCAAGAGAGATTTACCAAGAATTAGGACGTTAAAAATTGCGTTCGGAGGTTAATGTGTTGAGGCTAATATCCATCGCCATCTCTTCTCTATTAATTTTTTCTGGGGCCCAAGCCTCTCAAAAACATTCAGGGGTAACAACTCGCCCTGAAGACGTGCCATTTAATCTCAATCACAATACGCAAGATTTAGAATTTGGTAAAACCACAGAGACCCTCTTTAACGACCTTAGTAAAAACGAGTTAAGTAAAAAGACGCTGGATTCATTGCTGCGACATAAAGGACGAAACCATTCATTCTCAATCCTTGATTCAGCCTTTAGTCGTTTAAAAACTATTACGGAAACGAACTCTCAAGATACATTTTACACAAATTGCGCGATTACAACCAAAAACTATGGTTCATTTTCAGAAAGTCTTTCTGAACGCTTGAGTCTTTCAATCGATAAATTCTGCAGAAATCTATTCTTAAAGCGCTTAAGTTCTCTCTCTCCCAATATAAACTTCTCGTCTCGTGATATTTCTTATTTCAAAGAGGCCACTCCTTTTTTTGTCACAGGAGAAAACCGCTCAGAGCTTATTTCTTTCTTAAAGCACTTCAAAAATAATAATGTTGAGCATGAGAAAATCTCAAACATTCTTACTGAAAGCTTCATTGAATTCAAAACGCGACCACCTACAAGTGTTCTTACCAATCTTAAAATTAATCCACAATTTAATAAATTCTTACAGAACAATTTGAATCTCGACGATAATAACAATTCATACTTCCAAGACGAGTTCCAGAGACTCACAAAAGAGGCTTCTGAATCTCTCGAAAAAAGTGATTTTAGTCAGGCGAAAAGTATATCTAACAATGCGCTAAACTTCTACGTTCGCAATAAAGATTTTATCAATAATAAAAAGGCATGGAGTGAGCTCATACGGATTGGAAAATCTTTTTTCTATAAGGGTAAAGACGCTGAGGCCATTGAGCTTTTTCAAATGGCAAAAACCATCTCTTCAAAAGATGATCTGAATGAATCCTATTTTTATCTATTATGGCCTCACTTAATTAATAAAGATCTCAAAGCTATGAAGAGCGTTGTTGAAAAGCATAACCTTGAAAAAAACTTTGATAAATTTGATACAAAACTCCAGTACTGGATCGCTTATTCATTCCTTAAAAATGGTGAAACAAAAAAGGGAGAAGAGTTTTATAATAAAATCATTGATTCCTCACCCTATTCATTCTACTCCATCATTTGTCTAAAAGAATTGGCCTTAAGTCATAAAAGCGCTAACCCCGAATCTGAAATTCTCGCTCGCTTAGTCACCAAGGCGGAACCAGCACAGTTCCCTATCGATAAGATAAACAATGACCTAAGAGATTCACTTAAAAGACTCGCTGTCTGGAACAAATTAGGCAATGAAAGGTTTGCTAATCTAGAAATACGTTATATTCAAACATTGCCTTTGGATCAAACCTTTGAAAGTCCCGAATTCATCAAGTCCGTTTCGCCACAAGCACACAAAGAGTTTCTTACTCTCAACTTAATTAAACTGCTTAATTTCCAAAAAAAATACATCAGTTCATTTAAAGTTTTTTCAGCTTCCCTTGAACAAAACTCCCTTGCATTAAACATCAAAATTATGAAGTATATTTTTCCGCTTAATTATTTTGACCTCATTAAGAAAAATTCTGAAAACCTTGATCCTTTGATTGTCATTTCTTTAATCAGACAAGAATCTGCTTTTAATCCCGAAGCAAAATCTGGAGTGGGCGCCAAAGGGCTTATGCAATTGATGCCTGCGACGGCAAAGCGTTTTAATCGCAAGGTTAAAGTTAAACACTTAGGTGACCCTGAAATTAATGTCGCCATAGGAACAAAGTATCTTCGATTGCTTCTTAATCGTTTTGATGGAAATCTAATCTTTGCCCTGGCTTCATATAATGCAGGAGAAGGGCGAATTGATCGATGGAGAAGAGATATCTTTAGAAGTGATGACCCTCTTGCCATCATAGAATCCATTCCTTTCGAAGAGACGAGAAATTATGTGAAATTCATTTACCGCAATAATTTTTTCTATTCACTATTAACGAATCGCTCAGTTCTCATGGTCCCTTTAGAAGACACATTTAAACTGAGCGCGAATGGAAAAAATTGAACTTAGACGTTGAAGCGGAAGTGCATAATATCTCCATCTTTAACGAGATATTCTTTACCTTCGACTCGGAATTTTCCAGCTTCTTTAACTTTTGCTTCAGATCCAAATTTTATAAGGTCGTCGTAATGAAAGACTTCGGCCTTAATAAAACCACGTTCAAAATCTGAGTGAATGACTCCTGCACACTGTGGTGCTTTAAAGCCATCTTGGAAAGTCCAAGCTCTCACTTCTTTTACTCCAGCGGTAAAATATGTCTTTAGCCCAAGCATGTTATAAGCGGCACGTGTTAGTTTATCTAAACCTGACTCTTCAATGCCTGCGGCTTCAAGAAATTCTTTCTTCTCTTCTAAAGTTTCTAGTGAAGCAATTTCTGATTCCAATTTTCCACAAATGATCTGAACTTCTGATCCTTCATTTTTGGCGTATTCTTTGACTGCCAAGACGTGATCGTTATCTTTGGCAAGGCCTTCTTCGTCTACGTTGCATAGATAAATGACTTTTTTCATTGTGATTAGATTCAAATCAGCAAGGGCCAATTTATCTTCATCAGAAAGCGATGAATTCCGTGCACCAATTCCACTTTCTAGTTCAACTTTTAATTTTTCGAGTAAAGGAAGCTGTATTTTAGCTGAGGAAAGTACGTCTTTGTTCTGGGACTTTAAAAGTTTAGGAATGTTTTGTAATTTCTTCTCTACAACTTCTAAGTCTGCTAAAGCGAGTTCTAGATTGATCGTTTCAATATCATCCTTGGGATTTACTTTCCCATGTACGTGAATAATATCCCCGTCTTCAAAACAGCGAACGACATGGACAATTCCATTAACCGCTCGGATGTGTCCTAGGAATTGATTCCCAAGGCCTTCGCCTTTAGAGGCCCCTTTTACAAGTCCGGCAATATCCACGAATTCAACTGTTGTATAAATCATTTTTTCAGGGCCGATAATGTCGCCAATTTTTTTCATGCGCGGATCATGCATGGCCACAATCCCAACGTTGGGCTCAATCGTACAAAACGGATAGTTTGCAGCTTCAGCTGGTGCTGAGGTGATTGCTGAGAAAATAGTCGATTTCCCGACGTTTGGAAGGCCCACGATTCCACAATTTAATGCCATAAAATATTCCTTATATATTAAACAATCTTTTTCTTACTATACGTCGTTGCTGCTTTATCAAAACCCAATTTTATATAATCTTCCAGTGCCTCTGCGGCACCTTTTAAAAATGGCCTAAAAAAATCTTTATCTTCACCGGTATACCCTGAGAGAACCCAATTGGAAACATCGCCATGAACGGGCCTTCCAATTCCTATTCTTACACGCTTAAAGTCTTGGGTTCCCAGGCTCGCGGTAATTGATTTCAAGCCGTTATGTCCTGCTAGTCCCCCCCCTTTCTTGAAAGCGATTGTTCCAAAAGGAAGGTCAAGTTCATCATGAATCACTAAAATATTATCTATTGTGATCTTAAAAAAGTTCATGATTGGTTGAACACTTTCACCGGAAAGATTCATGAATGTTTGAGGTTTAAGAAAATAAATCTTTTCTCCATTGAAGGTGTAAACGCTAAAGTGACCTTTAAATTTCTCCGTCCATTTTAGCTCATTTGCAAATGAAAGTTCTTCAAAAATATCCCAACCAATATTATGGCGAGTATAGTGATATTTCATTCCTGGGTTGCCAAGGCCTACGATTAATCGATCCATTTTATTGTCCAATTAGATAAACAGCGAGCTGACAGAATCATTGTTAAATGTTCTGTGGATGGCCTTTGCGAGCAATTCAGCGCTTGAGAGTAGTTTTATTTTATCAACCTTTTTAGCGGCCTCTGTAAGAGGAATGGTGTCTGTAACAATAACTCGATCAAGCTCATTGCATTCTGAAATTCTTTTGATCGCAGGATCAGAAAAAACAGGATGAGTTGCACAGGCATAAATCTTAGTGGCCCCATGTTTACGTAGGGCCTGACAAGCCTGGACAAGAGTGCCGGCCGTATCAATCATATCGTCAATAATAATACATTCTTTTCCATGAACATTACCAATAACGTTCATGGCCTCTGCTATATTTTTTCCCGTACGACGTTTATCGATCATTGCAATTTCTGCGTTTAATTTCTTGGCATAAAATCGTACACGCTCCACCCCTCCAGCATCAGGTGAAACAAAAATTGTATTCTCATTAAAAATTTCTTTTTTAATATAATTTAAAATCACAGGTGAGGCGTAAATATTGTCAAAAGGAATATTAAAAAATCCCTGTATCTGACCAGCGTGAAGATCCATCGTGATCACTCGGCTTGCTCCAGCGACTGTTAGAATATCTGCCACAAGCTTTGCTGATATCGGTGTTCGAGGACTCGCCTTTCGGTCTTGTCTAGCATAGCCATAAAAAGGAATGACTGCTGTGATGGAGGTTGCAGAAGCTCTTTTGAGAGCATCGATCATGATTAAAAGTTCCATTAAATGATCATTTACAGGAGCGCAAGTAGACTGCATGACAAAAACATCGGCCCCGCGGACGTGCTTTTCTATTTCACAGAAAATCTCTCCATTGGCAAAGCGAACAAGTTGCGGATTAACTAATGGAACATCTAAATAGTCTGAAATTTGATTCGAAAGGATTGAATTTGAAGAACCAGAAACTAGGACGATTCGTTTCAAAAGATCCTCCTAAAAAAATGGTTGGGGTGCTAGGATTCGAACCTAGGCATGGCAGAATCAAAATCTGCAGACTTACCACTTGTCGACACCCCAATACGTCTTAATTGCGTGAAACCAATATAAACTTTTAGACACTTTTTTGCAAGTGCTAGTTAGTAAGTTCACACCCGAATTGTTGAAAACGTTTTCCTCGATCACGGTAATAATTTTGGAAAACATTAAAAGCGGTGGTTGCACCGTATAAACCAAGAGATTTTGTTTTGCGCTCTCCTTCATAACCCACCCATATGAGGGAGAGATTTTTTCCATCGAAGGCCACGTACCAATTGTCATACCCGTTATTCGTTGTTCCCGTTTTTCCAAAAAAGCGCAGTTTTTGCATAACTGCATCGACCGCATTTTCAACAGTTGTCAAATTGGGATCAGAAAGCGCATAGAGAACACTTGCCTCTTGAGAGCGTTCCCCACTTTTTATTTTCTGACACTCATCTTTTAAAAAATGCGCATAAGCATCACGAAGCTCTCCAACACTTAGCTCCATACTACCAAGCAACTGTGAAGGATATTCCCTTAAAGGAATTTTAAGAGATGGGAAATAGGGCTTTAGTTTCTCTTCGATTTTTTCAAAACCAATCTCATCGGCAATTCTAATCACTGGGCGATTATAGGATTTCAACAAAGCTTCTACCAAAGTGATTTCTGGTTCTTGAATCGCGTGGGCCTCTTTTGGTGACCATATTCCCGACAAAAGTTTGAGCTGAACTTCTTTAGTTGAAACTAAATCAGTAAGTTTTTTTCCAAAGTCCTCATAAAAACTATAGAAGATGGGCTTGATCGTACTTCCCACTTGGTGGCGCTCACTATAAATGGCCTTTTCTTTGTTTCGCTCGATTCGAGAATAATAAGTATACCAACTATCCCCTTTCAATGGTCCAAGCATCACTTTTACTGAAATATCATTTACTGAATTTTTTCCCTCTTTTACACTTGTGAATTTGTCATTAATTCTTGATCGCACGTCAGCGACTTTTTGAATAAGAACATATTTTTCATAGTTAGAAAGTGTCGGCTCGCTGTCATGAAGAGTCCGCCAAACCGACTGATAGTATTGCTGCTTTTCTAGACTTTTTAACTTGGAAAGCCAATTCTCCCAATTTTTATCTGTCCAAATGAGACTCAAATCATTGGGGATGAGATTTTCTTGGATGAGTTTATTGTAAACAACAAGAGAGCGCTCCTTTAGTCTTTCACTTTTTTTGAGAGGAGAAAAATAGCTTGGTCCCTTGAGGAGACTGATTAAAATGGCCCCTTCATAAGCCGTAATATCCGCGGGCTTTTTTCCGAAATAAAACAAAGAGGCTGCCAGAACACCTTTAATCTTTACTCCTTGCAATGCCCCCCAATAAACTTCATTCAAATAGGCTTCAAGAATTTTTTCTTTGGGAAATTTAGTTTCAATATAAACGGACATAACCATTTCTTTTAATTTACGAGAGAAGGTTTTCTCACTTGTAAGAAATAGATTCTTCACTAATTGTTGGGAAATCGTTGAGCCACCTTGCTCAAGTCGCATCTTGCGGATATTGGTCACAAAGGCGCGAAATATTGACTTAACATCAACCCCAAAGTGATTCAGATACCGCTGATCTTCAACCCCAATGAGACCTTTCCAAAAAATGGACGGAATATAGTCAAAAGAAATGTAATGCTGATAACAATAAATTTCTGTGCAATCATTTGCGAGTAAATTTTTTATCTCAATATTTTGATTTACTTGTAAAAGACCTGGGACCTCTTTGAGCTCATAAAGCATGTTTCCTTGCTTCTTTTGAGCAAAAAAACCTTCTGGTGATTCTCGTTCGGCCGAAAAAAGATAAAAGGCCAATAATTCATCTTTTTTAACAACTGAGCCTTCTTCTAGAAGTACTTGGGGGGATGTCGTGGAAAAATAGTCATTATGTTTTTGAGTCTTTTCCTCCAAGAGAGAGAGAGATGTTTCAGCTATGGTCCATTTGACAAACGCAAAGCCGGAAGCAATCAAAAGAATGATTCCAACAATTGATACTTTTAATATACGAAACGCCCATTGCTTCATGTGTTTTACTTGGTTTCTTGTTTTTGACTTAACTACCTTCATTTCATATAGTATTTTAAGAAACTTTTCCAATGTTTATTGTTCTATTTTGTGGAGTATTTTTTATGTCCAAGCAAATGCCAAAGTTCCTAGCAACGGCCGTTCTTGCCATTTTACCTGTCGCTTCTCAAGCGCTTCCCATTGATTGGCATGGCTCTTTCGGAGTCGATACAACTTTAATTAGCGATTTTCGTCGTATTAAAAGTAAAGAAATCAACTCAACAGGAGATGGTACTCAGGAGGTTGGCCTTGATTCAGGCAAAAAAGCAAGTGCCTCTTGGCAAAGCTATGTCTTTAGACTTAACCCAACGATGGTTATCAACGATGCTGCCACTTTTTTTGGAGAGCTTAGCACTGGTTACGCCAATGGCGGCTATCTTGGCGATGCCCCAGGTGTAGACTCTGGAGCCTCATCAACAACGACGGGAAATAATGGTGCACCTCTTTATTATTATAATCAAAGCTTAGGTCAGAGTTTTGTCTTAAAAAAAGCTTATCTTGAACTTTACTCTGATACTGCAACTTATATGATCGGACGCCATTCTTCAGAGTGGGCCCTTGGAGCTCTTTACAATGATGGATCCGATGCCTGGGATCGCCACGCTTACTCTCGCGATGGGATCACCATGAAATTAAAAATTGGAAACTTTCATGTAAGTCCTTTTTGGTCAAAAGTTTCAAATCCTGGATACACCGATGCAACGAATTCTAAAGAATATGGGGCAAGTCTTCTCTATGATAACCAAGAGCGAGATATTGCTTTTGGTATTATGTATTCTAAAAAGTCGAGCAGTTCAGATAATCAAATGTCGAAGACATCAATGAACGGGACCTCTGTTTCTCTTGGGTCAAATGACATTACCGTGACAGACCTTTATTTGAAGAAGGTTTTTGGTAAGTTTGACATGGCCATCGAGATTCCACTTATGTCTGGTGAGCTTGGAAAAACAACTAACACCACAGCTCAAACGACCTATTCGGCCAAGGCCCTTTTACTTCAGACTAATTTTAAATGGACTGATTCATGGACTGTTGGATTTGATGCTGGTCAAGTAAGTGGTCACGATGGCAGTACGGGAAAATTCGGGGCGCTTTACCTCAATCCAAACTACCAAGTTGCTAACTTACTTTTCAAATATAATATCGCTGCACTTGGAGCTTCTAACAGAAGTTTGAGCGTCTATGATTCCTACATGACAAACGCTCGTTATTTTAAATTGCGCTCAAACTACAATTCAGAAAAATGGAGTTTTGACTCTGCTATTATTTTTGCCAAGGCACTTGAAGTGGCCACGGCTGGGCGTTCTGCATATAACCACAGCTCTCATAAGATCTTCACAGCTACAACTACGCAGTCTGATAGCCTTGGGACTGAAATAGATTTCAATGCAAAATACCACTGGAATAAAGAAATTTCGATTGGCTCGAGTCTTGGTTATTTAATCACTGGGGATTATTTTAGTTATACTAACGATGCTTCTAAAGTTAATCAGGCTAAAAGCTCACTTCTCTTACAAGTTAATACGGCCGTTACTTTCTAAATAAACAAAGGGAGCTTTTTGCTCCCTTTGCTTTTCTTATAATTTATTTTTCGTTCTTTCTATATTGTTGGCCAGTTTAATTGGTATTGCCCTTGCTGTACTGGCATTTGAGGATTGATCATTTGGGGATACATTCCTTGATTAGACATGTTTCCCATATTTCCCTGCATACCCATTGAATATTGGCCTGGATCATAGCTGGATGCTCCCTGTGTTGCATAGTATTCAGGGTATGTATCTGCAAAAGTTGCTTCGTAATCAGATGAACTTTCATCTTCTTCTTCTGAATCTGATTCCTGGGCCACTCTACGTCTTTGGTATTCATTATAATTCGTGCCCATTTTCCCAAGTTTTTCATTTCGAGAAGCAATATATTTAAGATCTTTTTCCCGTCTTTTTAATTCTGCATTCTTCCTTTTGTCGATTCCCTTTGTGAAAGCTTGACACTGAATTGGATTTTTTACTGACCCCGTCCAACCTATACCACAGTATTGATTGTATTTTTTGTATTCTGATTGTTGGTAATCGTACCAACGCTTATTCATTTTTGTGATGGCGTTTGTACGCTCTTTTTCTGTTTTCTTTAGAGGATAAGTACTTCCTTTGCCTACCTGATAAGCATCATTCCAATCATCTAAGTTTTTTTCAAACTTTTTCATCGTGGTCATATGCTTATCTCTTGCCTCAGTAAAAGTAAGTTTTTGACTTCCGCGACTAGAGTCTTTTGGACCAGCATAAACTTGGGAGTAAAGAAATGATTTCGCATGAACATCACCAATAATTTTTGCAGAGTCTGTTAAAGCAAATTTTTCTTCAACTTCTAACAATGCTCTATACGCCGCTGGTCGTTTTTTTGAAAATTCACCAATCTTTTCATTTAAATTTTTAATTTCAGCATCAATACTTTTTATACGTTCATCTTCCGGCTCAAGCCCCTCTCTTACCTTCATGAGATCTTCAATGTGTGCGATAGCGTGATCTAGAAAATCTTTATTAAGTTTTAACGATAGATCTGCATATTGCTTAACCAGTTTTTCTGCAGCGGCTTCTTCTAGAGAATCCTTTTCACTTATTAGCTTATCTTCAATTTTTTTCATGTCGGCATAGATTTTCTTGACACCATTTTCTTCAGCAAGAACTTTTTCAAGATAGCTGGCGTCAAGAGCTAGACGAATTTTATCAAGACTTCCAACGATTGAGCTGTAGTTTCCTAGCGATCCTCTTAAGTCTCTAACTTTTTCTGAAGAACCCGTCGCACATATTTTTTGAATTTCTTGCAGAACTTCTTCTGGACTTTGTTGAATCGTTGCCACTTTTTCTGGAACATAACAATTATAATCTTCTTTATTAACCTCTTTATCTATTCCTGCTGGTGTAAGGACAGGTGTCCATTTTGGACTTGTCTCTTTTATTTTGAAATCTGAGGCAGTCCTTTTTGATTCAAGATAATAAACGGCTACTGATTTGTCCTTATCACCTATGGCCACAGGTGGAAATGACCAATTTTCAGAGATAAATTTTGCCCCATCGATTTTAGAAAAATCTAATTCTCCCTTTTCATTTATTAATTTTTCTTCCTCTTTTAAGCATTTGATATAGGCAGCATAAGATAGATTTGTTTTACTTTCCATTTGTATGGCAATGTTTCCATCTGCATCAGAACCAAGTTTTGGCACAAATCCGCCACACACATTTAAAAGCATTGGAGAAGATATAGTGATTCCATTATCAGGACCCACTTCAATTTTTAATCCGTTTCCTTCTGGATTTAAATCCTTAAAAAGATCTAAAGGAAAACGCTTTTCCTTATCTTTATCAAACACACACCCCACCGCTTGAGATGATGACCTAGTCGGAATAGAGGGAACTGCGATTACCGCACTACTCGATGACGAGGAACCAGAAACTTCAGGGGTTGCCCCTGAAGGCGTAGCACGTATAACCTTAAAAGCTCCAGCTTGAGACTCATGAGCGAGCATCACCCCGCACATTATACTTATTGCTAAATACATTGCTGTTCTTTTCTCTCGTTTTATCAATTTTTTCATACGAATTTTCCTCAACTCCAAAAGAGTCTTATTAGTTCTCAACGTCTTAACGGAATTTTTTGGGACTTCTTTAACATTTAACTGAATACTTAATTAAAAGAGTGCCTTATTCGTGGTTATTTAAATACTTAAGGGTGTTTTAAAAATACCGGAGATAATGACTTTTAAGTTAACTTTGAACTCCCTATGGAACTAAGCAATTATAATTGACTCCTTAAAGCTTCTTTCTAGATCATTAAGTATAAAATTCAGAGCATCCTTATTACAAAATGCCCTAAAGTCAGAATAGTCTAGATTTTTATGTACGCAGACGTCGACTCGTTAGCATTTTTATCAAACGCTCTAATCAAAATAATAAGGATCAACATCAATCTTAAGAGTTACCGTATGGGGAGGATGATAATTCTTGCTAAAAGTGCGGAGTAAATTATGCAATTGATTTACATCAGCACTCCTAATCATGAGGGACCAAGTAAATTTATTAATTTTCTTTTCAATCATAGATGGTCTTGGACCCAGAATTTCTACTTGATCAAAATGTTTTTCAGAAAGAGATCTCAAGGTATTTCCCTGCATAGAGCTCTCTTTAATCACAGTCTCTTGTGATTTTGAATTAAAATACACCAGTGCGAGCTTTTTTACCGGCGGAGAAGAGCACATTTCTCGCATCGGAATTTCGTCTTCATAAAACTCCTCAAAAGTATGCTCTTTGAGATAGCTAAATATTTTATTTTCAGGAGCAAGGGTATGCACCAATACTTCTGCCTGTTTTCCAAAACGGCCGGCCCGGCCACTCACTTGAGTCAGTGTTTGATAAACTCTTTCATTAGATCTGAAATCAGGAAAATTAAGTTGGGAGTCTATGCCTAAAATAAGAACTAAATTTACATTTTCAAAATTGTGCCCTTTCGAAAGCATTTGAGTTCCAACGAGAACATCAATTTCCTTTTTGTGAAACTTATCCAAAACATTTTCAAGCTGGGTGAATGTTTTAATCTCATCACGATCAAAGCGCTCTACAACATGCCCGGGGAGCAAATCTTTTAAGACCTCCCACGCCCTCTCTGTTCCAAATCCCTTAGGAGACAAGTTAAGATTCATGCACTCTGGACACATCTCAGGAGCTCGCTCTTTGTATTCACACGTCTGACAACTTAGTTCTGCTCGTTTCTTAAAAAACTTTAAACTTGTGCTGCAGTTTGGACAGGAAAACTGATGTCCGCACGAATTGCACTGTAGATAGTTGGCATAACCCAGACGATTGATAAAAACGAGGGCCTGCTCTTTTCTCTCAAGTGCTTTTTTGATTTTAAATAGACTTTCACTTGAGTAGGGCCAGATCATTCGCTCTGATTCTATCTTTGATCGCCCTCGCATATCGACGAGCTCGACAGTCGGCAATTTTGCGTTTTGTGCTCTTTTCCTTAAGGCAAAATAAAAGGGGGTATCAACAAAGGCCTTATACGTTTCCACCATTGGCGTGGCCGATCCCAAGATGACTGGAATTTTTTCTAAGGAAGCCTTTTTAATCGCAATATCTCTAGCATTATAAGTGCATCGATCATCTTGCTTAAAGGATTGATCATGCTCTTCATCCACAATAATGATTCCCAAATTTTTTATGGGAAGAAAAACACTGCTTCGCACTCCTAGAATCATTTTAGGCGAATCATCAACTTGTAATAGCTTCCACAACCCAAACTTATCTGAATTGCTGATTGAACTATTATAAGAATAAATGGGCACATCCAGAAAAGATTGAAATGTTTTTAAAAATTGTGGCGTTAAGTTAATTTCTGGCAAAAGAAATAAGACTGATTTTTTTTCGGCAATGATTTTTTTAATCAACTCAAGATAAATGAGCGTTTTCCCTGCCCCCGTTACTCCATGAACAAGCCACTTTGAATAATGATTAAATCCATGCGCAGAGATAACTTCAACAATATTTTTTTGTTCGTCGTTTAGTGAAAAGTCATATTCAAGGCCTAATCCTTGGTCGAAATTTAATTTCCGAGGTCTTTTTAAGAAAGGAGGGAGGACATCATAAACTAGTTGGCCTACGGGATAATGATAATAACTCCCCATCCATTGGTAGAGATCACACTCTTTTTCACTTAGAACAACTTCTTCTTCGATGCTAAGAATATTTTTGATTTTTTCTCTATTTATAACTTTGTCTGCTTCTTCCTTGCCCCAAATGCAGCCATCAATAACTCTTTTGCCAAGTGGAACCTTTACAAGCGTCCCACGCGAAAGAGCAGACGCCAACTCTGCACTAGCTTTATAAGTTAAAAGAGATCCATTAAAAGGTGAATTGACCGCAACAAGAAAGAAGTGCTCATTCATAGATTAATACAAAAACGAGTAAGTCTCGCCAGAAGCGCTGGGCGCTAATTTTTTGGCTTCCTCATATTTCTCCGACAATTTCTTGTCTTGATTTGTTTTAGTATCTAAGCCTAAAACCTGCATTTTTGTTACTTGTCCTCTGGAATCTTTCATTTGAATGAATTTTGGAAGTTCATTTGTTCCATTAAATAAAACATAATCACTTGCTTCTAGTTTTGTCGTCGCCTCCGAAGTGATAAACTCAAGTTGTCTCAAGCGTCTCTCTTCGTTTGAAAAATGCGCCTGAATGGATTTCCAATCGGCCTTCCACATGAACTCGTTGCCATTTTTTACCAGTTCAATATTTTTTGAGCGCTCAAAAGTATTGGCCCTAAAAAGAGCGACAACTCGCGCTTTTTCTTGGGGATCACTTGGACTAAGTGGAGAATTGGCGTCGCCTTTTCCTCTGTTGTTTGCAAGATAAGACCGGTAGCTGCGCAAGAGCTTCATTTTATCTTCATTGAGAATATTCTTATTTTTGAGAATTTTAATGCCCGACTTCTCTAAATAAGTCTCCATTCCTTGAGAGCGGTTAGTGGCCAACATCATGAGCACAGAATAAAACATTCCTCTTTCTGGCGATTTTTCTTTTTTAATATAACTAAGCAAATCTGGAATATATTTAACGTCTTTTGTCTGGGCATTGAGCATTTGTGAGTTGCTGTAAGCTATTTGTAACAGTGTGATCACATTAGGGTTTTCAAGGGAAATGACAAATTTATAAAAATCGGTTTTAGATTTTTCATTTTCAGGTGCTCCACTTAAGTCAGAGTTTTGAATCATGGATTTAATCGTAATTAAATTTCCAGGAATACCTGCATTATTTAAATTCTTTAATAAGCCTTCTTCTGTTGGAACAGAAGCCTTTGCATGAAAGATAAATAACAAAGAAAAGACATATACTAACATTTTCATAGATCACCTATTTAATATTATACTTCGCTACTTTTTCCTTGATGAGCTTTCTCATCATGGCCTCTGAATCTTTTCCCATGAGCGCAAACTCAATGGTGGCATTTAAATAACCTTCAATATTACCCGTATCGAATCTTTGTCCTTCAAAAACATGTGCGTAAACTTCACTTTCACGGGCCAATAAATTAATCGCATCTGTTAATTGGTATTCCCCTCCAACTCCCTTAGGGATGACTTTCAAGGCATCAAAAATTTCTGGTCTAAAAATATAGCGCCCTGGAGTGGCCAAATTTGTGGGTGCATCCTCTGGCCTTGGTTTTTCTACCATATTCGTCATGCGCATCGTTTTTTTTGTTTCGTCTAAAAAATTTCCCTTAACGATACCATACTTATATGTTTCGCTCGGATCAACCTCCATAACGCCAATGACATTCGAATTATTATACTTTTGTGAAATTGAAATTAACTGTTTGGTAACCGGATTTGGCCCCCTGACAATCTCATCGCCCAAAATTACGGCAAATGGTTCGTTGCCAACAATATCCTTTGCACACAAAACAGCATGACCCAAACCCAATTGCTCTTTTTGACGGATAGAAGTCACTTCAACCATTTTACCAATTTCTTGGACCATCTCTAACTCTTTAATTTTCCCACTTTTAATGAGAAAATCTTCCAGGTCAAAATTTCGATCAAAATAGTCTTCAATCGCATTTTTCCCAGATGATGTTATAAAGATGACCTGCTCAATACCTGACAGAATTGCTTCTTCAACTACGTAGTGAATCATAGGTAAATTGATAATCGGAATCATTTCTTTAGGCACTTGCTTGGTGGCCGGTAAAAATCTTGTTCCTTTTCCTGCAACAGGGATGACGGCGCGACGAATCTTCATTATAATTTCCTCTTAGGACATAAACATTTTAAAGGGAATTAAGAACATTCGCAATCATATCAAAAAAACTTTATTTCTAACAGCTTTCTTGTTGTCTTCGAAGACTTACTCAAAAATTCATGAGTTCGAGACAACGCATTTAAAATCAATGGCCGGAACCGGTGTTGGGGCCATTCTTACTGAGGAGTCTGCTTTTTTAAATCCTGCATCCTTAGCTTTTTTCACAGCCTCAACTGTTTATGCACAGAAGGATTCTGATAAATATAGCGAAGGTAATGTTGTTAAATCTAAACCGAAGGCTCTTGGGTTTGTCTTGACCGATGCCAATCCAACTCTTAGTGGCTCTCTTAGTTATGTCACCCAAGAGGAAGAGAATATTTCTAGAAAACGCTGGGGACTAAGCCTCGCTAGCCCTGTTTCTGATAAGTCAGCCTTTGGTATAAGTATCAGGCAAACTAACGATGAGGACATCGTCGCAAAAACGACACTAAAATACTACCAAACGGTTTTAGGTGTAACCCATTCTGTTGATGAGAAATTTTCGATTGGAATTGTAGCCTATGACCCTCTTGAATCCAAAGGCAAAGAGACAAAAGCTCTCATCGGTTTGCAATATGTCTTACTTAACTACATCACTGGAAATTTTGACTTTGGTGGAGATTACACACAGGATGACCTTTCAAAAACCTTGCAATATAAGGCTGCTATGCAGATAAAAGTGCTTGATGATTTCTTTTTACGAGTGGGCGGATTCAGCGACAAAGCTCGTGCAGAGAAAGGAAGCGGATTTGGACTTGCCTGGATACAACCGCGTCTCTCTTTTGAGTTCGCCATAAAAAATACTAAAAGGGCACAAGATACAATTTTAAAACAAACGGATGCTAACTTTAAAGAAACATCTTTTGCTGCATCAATAAGATTTTAACTCTGAGGCGAAAGTGGCAAAAAAAAAGCTGGACGCAAAAGATCCAAAAGAAGAAAGAAAGCGCGAGCAAATCATTGAGCTTTATCGAACTCGTCTTTCTCATCTTAAAAAAGCGCAGGCCCTTGTGAAGGATGATCGAATGGCGCTGGCAGTTGATTCTTATACCAAATATCTTGGCATCCTTGCTCTCTATTTTGATACAACAGAAGATCGGCTGACACCTTCTCTCTTTGATCCTGAAAAAGATGTGACTGAGCTTTTATTAATTAGCCATGCCTATTGGGATCTCGCCAAAGCATTTGATCGCAGCCCTAATTTACAACGAGAATCACTACGCTGTCTTGAGCAATTTATTAAATTTTCTATTGGTTTTAAATATCAGCACGTCAATGCTCAAATTATAAGAAAATTTAACAACAAAAAGCAGGCACACAACCCCAAGGCCTTCGAAGCTGCTTATCAACGAATTCAAATCAACACTAA
This sequence comes from Bacteriovorax sp., assembly GCA_018060625.1. Lineage (GTDB taxonomy): Bacteria > Bdellovibrionota > Bacteriovoracia > Bacteriovoracales > Bacteriovoracaceae > Bacteriovorax. The sequence goes on from JAGOVS010000007.1 coordinate 20,060, forward strand.
AAAATGTTATATAGCCACAATGTGTTTTGGTGAAAACGACTCAAGGACTTCTACTTTGCGTCTTTTTAAGAATCGCATTGCCCCCTTTGAAAGCGGTCGAGATTTTATCGATTTCTATTATCGTTTTTCTCCTCAGGTAGTTTCTTTTTTTGAAAGGCATTTTCTCCTAAGATACTTAGCTCAAACTTTTTTTATTCGTCCATTGTTAAAGACTTTTATTTTTTTTATAAGGCCATATGTCCACAATAACAAAACTCATTCTTAAAGAATGGTTGCGCTTTTTTTTAGGCTCAACCATCGTACTTCTTTTAGTTTTATCCATTGGGCATGTCTTAAATGCTCTCTTAAAAGATTCTTCTAATTTTGGAACTGTCTTTATCAGTCTTTACTTAGAAACTCCCGGATTCTCTATCAAGATTTTTCCTGTTTCATGTCTTATCGCCTCGCTTTTTTCTATTAATAAATTAAAAAACCGCAACGAATTAACGGCAATCTTTGCCAGTGGCTATTCTCGCAGAAAATTTATTACTGATATTGGATCAATTGGCGCTCTTGTGGGCGTTTGTCTTTTTTTTATCAATGGCTATCTTGTTCCCCACTCCAAACATCAATTAGAACTATTAAAAAAGGGAAATCTTCTCGAATCTTCCGATTCAATAAATAAATCTTCAATTTCAATAAACGCTCTTAATTCTGGAAAAATTTGGTTTAAAGGAAAAGACTATTTTTTCTCTTATAGCTCTTTTGATCGAAAAACAAACACGCTTTATAATCTTGCTCTCTACTTTTATGACAAAAACTTTAAACTTACAGAGCAAATAAGTGCTGCCTATGCAGACTACCAAAAAGACAATACCTGGCTTCTTCACCGGGCCCTTCACTACACAAACCTAGACAACGCTGCATTTCCAAACAGTCTCTACTTAGAGACGAAGCCTTATCAATTAAGGGAGACCGTCACAGATTTTAGGCGCATCAATGCAGATATTGCGACACTCAATATTTGGAAACTTTATGACTATATTGGTGTTCTTAAAAGCAATGGCATTAACTACAGCGAATATTTCGTCACGTTTTTAGATAAATTTGCCTCTGGTTTCACATGCTTGGTTCTTTCCATCCTGGCCTCCATTGCAATATTTAATCCCAATCGCCGAAATAGTTCTTTTGGTGCAAATGTCGCCTATGTTTTAAGTTTTACTTTTATTTATTGGTTTATCTATTCTTATTTTCTCTCACTCGGGCAAACGAGTCGTATCCCTGCTGTCGTCGCAACTTTTGGTGTCCCGGGAATTTTTGTTACCTATCTCTTTGTCTATTTTATTTACCATCGCAAATTGCGCTAAAACATGATATGAATTCTCTATGAAAAATAATTTTTTAAACGACTATAAACTAGAGGGTGAAAAGCTTGAGATTTTCACTTTCCCCGCTCCTGTTTTAAAGAAAGTGGCTTCTCCCGTTCTTCTCTTTAACGATGAACTTCACACATTAATCAAGAATATGCTTTTTACAATGTATCATGCTCCTGGCATTGGTCTCGCTGCTCCTCAAGTTGGAGTAAGTCAGCGCTTATTTGTCTTAGATATATGGTTTGATCGCGAGAAGATTACTCATGCTGATGGCAGCGAGGAATATCGATTATCAGAATTTAGTCCCTTGGTTTTTATTAATCCCCTTTTTAAAAACAAAAAAGGAGAAATTGTTCACGAAGAGGGGTGCCTTAGTGTTCCAGGCGTTTATGAAGACGTAAAAAGAGCAGAGCTGGTCACTGTTGAATTTCAAGACATGTTTGGAGAACATCATGAGCTTGAGGCCGATGAATTGCTTTCTGTTTGCCTCCAGCATGAAAATGACCATCTTGACGGGGTTCTCTTTATTGAGCGGCTCAGCTTTCTAAAAAAACAATTAATTGAAAAAAAGTTTCTAAAACAAAGAAAGAAAGGTAAATGAAAAAATTAAATGTTGTTTTTTGTGGGACTCCAGACTTTTCAGTTCCAACCTTAGAGCTTCTTCATCAACACCCCCACGTGAATCTCGTTGGTGTTGTAACAATGCCTGATCGCCCAGCTGGACGTGGTCAAGAATTGAAATCTCCTCCGGTTGCTGAGTATGCCAAACAACACCGGCTCCCCCTTTATCAAGTTGAAAATATAAACCGAGACGAAAAACTCTTAAAAGAATTTGAAGAGAAAGGCATCGATTTCATTCTTGTTCTTGCGTTCGCTCAATTTCTAGGGACACGAGTCCTCAACATTCCCAAGCTTGGATGCTTTAATATTCACACCTCAATCTTACCTAAATACAGAGGTGCAGCTCCTATTCAATATGCTCTCTTAAATGGAGATTCAACAACAGGGGTTTCCATTCAACGAATGGTCAAAGAAATGGATGCGGGTGATCTCGTTCATTTTCATGAACTAACAATCGCTGGGACAGAGACAGGTGGGCAGCTGTATACTCGCTTAAAGTTTCAAGCAGCAATGAGTACAAATACTTTTATTGAAGCTCTTTTACAGAATAAATTAGTCTTTACTCCTCAAGATCCTAAAGGTGTCAGTTTTGCCCCAACCCTTAAAAAAGAAGATGGGTTTTTGAATTTCAAAGAAACTCCTTTTACCTCTTTATGCAATCAAGTCAGAGCTCTTGACCCATGGCCTGGCACTTATTGCTATTTAGGTAAACAAAGACTCAAGATTTTTACCATTGAGAAACTCAATCGCTCTCTCCACCCAGGTGAAACATCGACCGAACATGGTCACTTGGCCATTGGTTGTCTTGATGGCGCCATCCGCCTATCCCTTGTACAACTTGAAGGGAAAAAAATTTGTACCGATACAGAACTATTAAATGGCCTAAAAAATAAGGGCGGAGAGATCATCCTCAATCCGTAAATTTCTATGACTATTGTTTCGCCTAGCTTGCTTGCCTGCGATTTTTTAAACATTGAATCTGAATTAGCATCGTTTAAAAGTATTCCTAATCTTTGGTTTCATTTAGATATTATGGACGGCCACTTTGTTCCCAATTTAACTTTTGGCCATCCTATTATCGAACTCATCACAAAAAAATCAACTCATCAGTGTGATGCCCATTTCATGGTTACAAATCCTGAGTTCTACGCAGACACGTTAAAACACTCTGGATTACATAATTTTACTTTTCACATAGAAGCCACTAAGGACTCTTTAGGTTTAATAAAGAAACTGAAATCAGATTATGCAAGTGTAGGCATATCCATAAAACCTGGAACTCCAACAAGCAAGTTAAGCGATGACATTCTCCATGCCGTTGATTTGGTTTTGGTTATGTCAGTCGAACCTGGATTTGGAGGCCAATCTTTTATGCCGTCAGCCTATGAAAAAATTCGAGAATTAAAATCAAGACGAACTGAACTAAAAACGAAATTTCAAATTCAAGTTGATGGCGGCGTAAGTGACATAAACGCTAAACTACTCATCGAGTCAGGTGCTGATAACTTAGTGGCCGGCTCCTCAATTTTTAAAAATTCAAATGATCGCTATCGTTTAGCGGTTGAATCCCTGAGAAGCTAAAAACGCGCAAAACATCATTACAAAAGCAAGAGTTTTGGCTAAGATCTCTTAAGTTTTGCCTATGAAAAAAAGAGGTCTTTATGGAATTCATTTTAAACGGTCGCGATTTAACTATTGCCCAGGTCTACCAAATAGCCAATGCCCAGATTGGGGCCATTAAACTAAGCATAGATCCCAATGCGATGGAGAGAATGAAAGCGTCGCGCTCCTTTGTTTTTGATATCGTTAAAAAAGGGAAACCTGTTTATGGAATCAATACAGGCTTTGGCGCACTCTCAAGTAAGCATATTGAAGAGAAAGACTTGGCCCAATTGCAAGTTAATCTTATTCGTTCACATTGCACTGGTGTCGGTCGTCCATTTTCAAAAGAAGTCACTCGCGCCATTATGCTTTTGAGAGCAAACTGTTTAATCTCTGGATATTCGGGAGTAGAGCCTCTCACGGTTGAACTCATTCTGGAATTTCTTAATCATCACATCTCTCCAATTGTTCCAGAAAAAGGCTCTGTTGGGGCCTCTGGAGATCTCGCTCCACTCTCTCACATTGCTCTTGCTCTCATCGGAGAGGGCGACGTTGAATTTAATGGTAAAGTTATTAATTCTAAATTTGCCATTGATAGTATTGGAAAAACGCCTGCTGTCTTAGGCCCAAAAGATGGTCTTGCCCTCATAAATGGAACAGCCTGCATGGCCGCACTAGGAGCTCTTGCGGCCCATGAAGCGCGCATGATTATGACGACAGCTGATATTGCTACAACGCTAACCTTAGATAGCGTGAAGGGAACGTCCGCTGCCTACAATCCAAAAATAACATCACTGAAGCCCCACAAAGGTCAAATTGCCTCTGTTCAAAACTTAAATAAACTTCTCGCTAACTCTGCCCTTAACGACTCACATCCTGAGTGTGGAAAAGTCCAAGATCCTTACTCCTTACGTTGTGTCCCTCAGGTCCATGGAGCTTGTAGACAAACTCTTTTGCACGCAGAAGAAGTTATACAAACAGAGCTTAATGCAGTTACAGACAATCCACTTATATTTGTTGAAACAAAAGAAGTTATTTCTGGTGGAAATTTTCACGGAGAGGCCCTCGCTCTCGTGATGGATTACCTTGCCATGGGTGTCGCTGAGATATGCAATATCAGTGAACGTCGAATTGAAAAAATGATGAATCCTGTCTTCTCAGACCTTCCCGCTTTTCTCACAAAGAATTCCGGCCTAAACTCTGGTTTGATGATTGCTCACGTTACCGCAGCTGCTCTTGTTTCTGAAAATAAATATCTCTGTCATCCAGCAAGTATTGATTCCGTTCCAACCTCAACCGATAAAGAAGATCATGTTTCCATGGGGGTCACTGCTGGAAGAAAGTTACATGAGGTTTTATCAAACGCAAAATCGGTTCTTGCCATAGAATTTCTTTGTAACACTCAGGCACTTGACCTTCAGCGCCCTCTCACAACCTCTCCCGCTCTAGAAGAAGTCCATAAACTTATTCGTCGCCATGTAGAGACAATCAATGAAGATAGAATATTTTTTAAGGATATTAACAATATTATTAAACTCATTGATGCTGGTGAAATCATCAGTGCCGCTCAATCTCACTCTGGAGTCTTAAACTAATGACAACAAAAACTATTCCACTTCCTCCAACAGGTTCAGAACTGACATGTAAGGGTTGGCATCAAGAAGCTGCACTAAGATGTTTACTCAATAACCTTCATCCAGATGTTGCTGAAGATCGTGATAACCTCATTGTTTATGGTGGAAATGGACAAGCCGCAAGAAATCATCAAGCTCTTGACGACATCATTAAGGCGTTAAAAAATTTAGAAAATAATGAAACACTTATGATTCAGTCTGGAAAGCCTGTTGCCATATTGCCTAGTCATGAGCATGGTCCCCGAGTTCTTATAGCCAACTCAAATCTTGTCCCTCATTGGGCCACCTGGGATCACTTCAACAAGCTCAAAGATGAAGGTCTTATGATGTATGGCCAAATGACCGCTGGCTCATGGATCTATATTGGAACTCAAGGAATCCTCCAAGGAACCTATGAAACCTTTATGGCAGCAGCCGAAAAGCATTTTGGAACAGACAAGGATCTTACAGGAAAACTCGTTTTAACTGCCGGAATTGGTGGAATGGGAGGGGCGCAACCTCTTGCTGTAAAAATGGCCAATGGTGTTTGTCTTGCTTGTGATGTTGAAAAGTGGCGCATTGAAAAAAGATTAAATACTAAATATCTCGATATCCTTTGCGATAGCTTTGATGAGGCCATTGATCTTGCCTTGAAGTCAAAAAAAGAAAAGAGGGCCATTTCAATAGGCGTTGTTGGCAATGCAGCTGATTTTTTTAGTTATGTATACGATAAAGGAATTATTCCTGATCTTGTGACTGATCAAACTTCTGCTCATGATCCACTTAATGGTTATATTCCTCATAAAATGACGGTGGAAGATGCTTTGAGATTAAGATTATCTGACCCTGTAAAATACACTGAGCTTTCTTACTTAACGATGGGTGAACATGTTAAGGCCATGCTTGCCTTCCAATTAAAGGGATCGCACGTTTTTGATTACGGCAACAATTTAAGAGAAGGGGCCAAGCTGGCCGGAGTGTCGAATGCCTACAATTTTCCTGGATTTGTACCGGCCTATATCCGCCCTCTCTTTTGTCAAGGATCTGGCCCTTTTAGATGGATCGCTCTCTCCGGAGACCCCGATGATATTCGAGTGACAGATGATGCACTCAAGGAATTATTTCCAGACAATAAAAAATTGCACAACTGGCTCAATAAAGCACAAGAGATGATTTCATTTCAAGGGCTCCCCGCAAGAATTTGCTGGCTAAAATACGGTGAACGCGAAAAGGCCGGACTTCTCTTTAACAAACTCGTTCGCGAAGGCAAAGTAAAAGCTCCAATCGTCATTGGTCGCGATCACCTCGACTGCGGCTCAGTCACAAGCCCGAATCGTGAAACTGAAGCAATGCTTGATGGAACAGATGCCGTCTCTGACTGGTCTCTGCTTAATCTCATGATCAATACAATGAATGGCGCCTCTTGGACTTCCTTTCATCATGGTGGAGGAGTTGGAATAGGCTATTCTCAACATTCTGGAATGGTAATTTGTTGTGATGGAACAGAAGACATGGATAAGCGACTTGCTCGAGTTCTAAACTCCGATCCAGGAATAGGAGTCGCTCGTCATGCAGATGCTGGCTATGAACTTGCTCAAGCGACAGCGAAGAATAGTTTGCTTAAACTTCCTTCATTGAAAATTAATTGTTAAAACTTACGGCCTTTGTACTAAAGGTCGTTTTTTATTAAAAGTGAAAATTATGACTATTAAAATCTTCCGAAATTTTTCTGAAATTGCAACCCTGGCTTCGGCCCATCATAAAGACGGACGTCGCCTTAACAATGACGACCTTGGAATTATTAAAAATGCCTCAATTATTTTTGATACAGATTCCATCCTTTGGGTTGGAGAGGATCGAAATATTCCAGAGCAATACTTCGAGAGCGAATTTCCGGAAATTGATGTAAGTGGAAAAGTATGTGTCCCTGAAATTGTAGACTCTCATACTCATCTTGTTTTTGGAGGGGATCGAGCTCATGAATATACCATGCGCTTAAATGGAGCGACCTATGAAGAAATCGCTGCGATGGGTGGAGGTATTCTCAATTCATCACTAGGCACCCAAAATCTATCACGCAAAGAACTCTTAAAATTGGCCCAGCAAAGAGTTAAGACCATTCACTCGTATGGCGTTGGTACAATTGAAATCAAATCGGGATATGGACTTTCATTTGATAAGGAATATGAACTTTCACATGTGATTCATGATTTAAAAAACATCATGCGCCCTGAAGTTCAAATTATTAATACCTTTATGGCCGCACACGCTGTTCCCAAAGAATTTTCTTCTTCATACGACTACCTTAAGGAAGTCGTTCTCCCATTATTAGATAAACTGGGAGAAGAAGAGATCTTGGACTGTGTAGATATTTTTCATGAACAAAATTATTTTTCAAATGATGATGTTGCCGCTCTTTTTGAAAGGGCGCAAAGATGGAATCTTAAAGTAAAAATCCATGCGGATGAGTTTAACGACAACTCAGGGGCGATACTTGCAACTAAGTACAATGCTCTTTCTGCTGATCATCTCTTAAAAACTGGCCCTGAAGGTATTCAGGCACTCGCTCAATCAAATACGGTCGCTACACTTCTTCCAGGCACTGGTCTTTTTCTTGGCAAACAACAGGCCAATGCACGTGCGTTTTTAGATGCCGGAGTAAAAGTCGCTATTGCATCTGACTTTAATCCTGGGTCTTGCCATTGCGACAACATCATTCTACTTGCATCGATTGCAGCCCCACTTTACAAAATGAGCCAGGTCGAGCTTTGGAGTGCTATTACTTTGAATGCCGCTGCTGCCGTTGGGTTAAAAAACCAAGGGGCCATTATTCCTGGATTGAAACCACGGTTTTCCATTTTTAACACAGATTCGATTGATCGGATTACTTATAACTGGGGGAAAAATTTGGCGAATTAGGCTTTAGTAAGACTTTAAAATTTTTTAATCGCATATATAAATGAGGTATGTACTATCGTAGAATCAGTACCCGCATAATTCCCTGCACATCCCGCCGATAACTTAATTTTATCTCCTTCGGCAAACTTTCTCACAAACTGTGTATTAGAATATGAAATGTAAGTACCTTCCCAATTCACACCCTCATCAGTTGAAATGTCCAATTGTGTTGAATACCCCATATTATCTTCACTTACTGCATTCAAAAATATTTTGTAGATTCCCGTCTCTGGTATTGTGTAGATTCCATTTATAAAATGGCCGTCGCTATAGTCACTGGTTAGGTCCAAATTTGTAAATGAGGTCGTTCCGCCAGCACCACAAGTAATCATTTGATCCGTGGTCATTTTACCAATATAACCAATATCCAATGAATCCAACTTCGCCTTTATCTCGGCAAAATTCGCATTTACCTCAGCAGAAGAAATGGGTGATCCAGCAGTGAAAGTTTGAAGGGAAACCGCAGCATAACTTATGGCACTGGTAATAACTAAACCTAGAGCAAGTCCTTGGAAAAATTTTGTTTGCTGCTTGAAGTTTTTCATAATCACCTAAGTATAATTACTTGTATCCAACCTTGCTTTTGTTTATCGGCTTTTGATTGGAAACATTTATTTAAAATTAAGGAGATCAAAACACTCCGTTAAAGAGACATTAAACTTTTGCCTATTTTAGCCGACAATATAATTATGAAAACAATATCCATTCTTCTTTATTGTCTTTTATTAACCCTGCTCACTTCCTGTGGGGCCGATAAATTAAAGCCAACGAAGGCCACTGGGTCAATGGGCCAAAGCTTGACAGGAAAAACCTGTGCTTGTAATTCATCAAGTGCACCTGTTTGTGGAAGTGATGGTCTAGATTACGACAACAGCTGCATCAGTCAATGTTTCGGAGTTACCATAAAAGAAACTGGTCATTGCAATTGTGAGAATTATTCTATTATGGTTTGTGGCGCTGACGGCAAAGACTACACAGAATGTGAAGCCAAAGAGAAAAAAATTGAGATTGTGAAATACGTTCCGTGCTCAAAAGCAGAGATGTAAGGCCAGAAAAAATTCTTAGCCCTTAATCCATTTCTTCATTTTCTCAACCATCTCTGCAGAGTTAAAATCCATTGGTCCATTACTAAAATGCACGACCTTGCCCCGATTGAAAATGATGGTTACTGGAATGGCACTAAACTTAAAACCGTCTGCTATCTTCGTATTTTTATCTGCAATGACATTAAACTCATTTTTAATATTCATTTTTCTTAAAACTTTTTGAATGTTTCTTAATTGGTTATCTTCATCTGTATTAAAGGCCATCACTTGTAATTCATCGTCTTTAAATTTCTTCTTTAAAGCAATAAGTGAAGGCATCTCTTCGAGACAAGGATTGCACCAAGATGCCCAAAAATTATAGATAACAACAGGAGATTTTAATTTTGAATTTTCAATTTTTACTCCATTGATATCCTCAAACTTCCCCTTTAAAAAAAGGTCTTCATAAAGAGCATATGTATTTTCACTTTTTGATGTTCCCGCACTTAATGTTTGATAAACAATCTGTGCCGACATAAATGCTGAAAAGACCAAGATAAATAGTATAAATGGAAAAAATTTCTTCATTGTGGTCCCTCCTGTTCCCACTAGAATTATACTATGATAACCCCAAAAGAAAACCCCGTTAAAGACCAAAAAGGTCAAACTTTCATTGAATTCATTCTCCTTTTGGTCCTTTTGGTCTCCATTTCATTTACATTCATGCGTGGATTTAATTCTTATATTGGCACTCGCTGGGAAATTATGCTTAAAATAATAGCATCACCAAACTCTAGTGAAGTGACATTGCCATAAATAAGTTTTTGCGAGGACCTATGAAATTCATTCTTTCTATTGACCAGGGAACAACTGGAACCACGGCCTGCTTAATTGATGCTGCGACCTTCGCCTTTGTAGGCAAAGTTAATCAAGAATATCCTCAGATCTATCCTCGCCCTTCATGGGTCGAACATAACCTTAATGATATTTGGTCGAGCGTAGAGCATACAACCCGTGAACTTCTTCGCCTTTACAACGTTCAAGGCAATCAGATCATCGCCATAGGCATTACCAACCAAAGAGAAACCACTTGCGCATTTAACCGCGAGGGGATTCCTCTTGCAAATGCAATTGTATGGCAGGATAAAAGAACAAATGAATTCTGCGCTGAACTTAGATCACGCAGCGGTTTTGTGGAAAAAATTAAAACTCTTACCGGTTTGCCCATTGATCCCTACTTCTCTGCAACTAAAATGAATTGGCTTTTAAAAAATAATCCTGCCATCAAGGATGCGAGCGAAAAAGGAAACTTACTTTTTGGAACCATTGATAGTTTTTTACTCTATAAACTCACAGGGAACACTTCCCACAAAACAGATGCCTCAAACGCCTCTCGAACAATGTTGATGGATTTAAAAACGACCTCGTGGCACCAGGACCTTCTTGACGTTTTTGAAATCAAAAAAGAAACTCTTCCAAGCATAGAAGATTCATTTGGTCTTTTTGGTAAAACACACGGACTCTCATTTCTGCCTGACAATATTCCCATCTCTGGCATTTTAGGAGATCAACAGTCTGCTCTCTTTGGACAGGCAGGATTTTATAAAGGGGAAATGAAGTGCACTTACGGAACAGGTGCTTTTGTCCTTTTAAACACCGGTGAAGATTTGGTCTATTCCCAATCGGGGCTGTTAACGACCGTCGAATACAGACATAAGGGAAAAACCTGTTACGCCCTAGAAGGTTCTAGTTATATCGCAGGAGCGGCCATTCAGTGGCTTAGAGACAATTTAAAAATTATTTCTAAGAGCTCAGAAGTTGAATCTCTTGCTCGCGAAGTAAAAAACTTAAATGAACTAAAAAATATTCTTTTTTTCCCATTTTTTTCTGGCATCGGCTCCCCCTATTGGAATGCTGAAGCTAAAGCTTCACTTGTAGGGTTAACTCGAGATTCTAACCAATCTCATATCGCCTTTGCCTGCCTTGAAGGTATCGCTTTTTCCATAAACGATCTTTTGACGGCCATGAAAAAAGATACAAACCAATCCATTGACACTCTTAAAGTTGATGGCGGCGCTGTTGATAATAATCTTTTAATGCAACTTCAGGCAACTATCTCACAGACTAAAATTATTAAACCTAAAGTCATTGAGACTACCGCATTTGGTGCGGCCCTTGCTGCTGCTATTGGTATTGGCCTTGTTGAATTTGATCAATTAAAGGCCTTATGGCAAATGGATCGAGATTTTTCAGCGGAGGAATCACTCACAAACTATATTGCAGAGAAGAAGAGCCTTTGGACTAAGATTCTGCACTCTTTCTACCAAGTTTAACCTAGATGTCATTAGCCATTCACAAGAAAAAGTAATCGGTCTGCTGTTTCTTTAATAGAATGAGATAATTCCATAACCTGTGTGGCATTTGTTGAGACACTTTGTGAAGCAATTGCATTTTGATTTGTGACCTCATCGATTTGCCCCATTGCTTTATTTACCTCAGCAATTCCTTGCGACTGCTCTTTGGAAGCATAAGCAACTTCCGCGACAAGGGACTCTGCAGAAGAAGAGGTACTACTTATTTCATTAAGAACATCATCACACAATCTAGCTTTTTCAATACCTAATTTTATTTTTTCCTTTCCATCGTTTATTAAAACATCAACTTGTGACTTTGTTGTTGATACAATCTTATTTACCTTAACGATACTCTCATCTAGCTGCGCTTTTATTTCATTGGCAGCATTTCCACTCATCTGAGCAAGGTTACCAATCTCTTCAGCAACAACAGCAAATCCTTTCCCCTGTTCCCCCGCACGTGCCGCCTCTACTGAAGCATTGAACGATAAAAGCTTAGTTTGAAAGACAATGTCATTAATCACTTTCGTTTTATCTGCGATACTTGTGATAACTTGAACCATTTCATTGAGCTCATCATTGTTTTTTGTCATAAAGAAATTAAACGATTCATTGTTTTTACTAATCTCATCTACCGCACTTAGCATTTCAACCAGGGCCTGTTGTCCACTTTTTACAGATTCAAGACTTTCTGCCGACGACTTCTTTGCACTTTCGGCGTTGTCAGAATTTCGGCCGATCATTGCTGAAACCTCTTCAAGACTTGCCGCTGTCTCTTGAACCGCTGCCGCTTGCTCTGTCGCACAAGAAGAAAGCTCAATACTGAGAGAACTCATTGAATGTGACGATTCAATTAATAACGGTGCTGTTTCATTCAGTTCATTTGTCATTTCGACAAGCTGCTTAGTTAATTTCTTAATAAAATTATAGCTAAAGATACTAAATCCAACGAGGGCGAGGGCAGGAAACCAAAGCGCTAGGCTAAACATGACGTCGACGTCATGACTAATTTCTTTTATTTCATTAATAAATCTTTCTGACACTTCATTTGAAAATGAGTCCACTTTGCTTTGCACTTCTAGTGAAGCCTTATCGAAATTTGGCATAAAAGCATTCCCTGCTTTTGTTCCTTCTTTCACATAAAGATTCGCCATCGTTACCCCGGCATTATAATAAATCTCTGAAAGCTTTTTGATTTCATCAAGCGTATTTACCATCTTTATGTCGTTACCCTGAAGAGCAAGCTTTTTCTCATCTTCGATATTTTCCAAAAGGGACTTATAATTGTTTTCCGCTTCTTCAAGACCATCCCCCAGACCGTCCTCACCTCTAGTTGCCGAGATATCAGAAATAAACTGCTGGACTTGCACGACATGAAGCTTTATCTCTTTAGAATTTGCATAGAGAGCATAATTTTTTTTGAGATTTTTAATATCAGAATTTTTAATTTGGCTTAAAAAAATTAATACAATTGCAGCAAATAGCAAAAAGAAAAAAACACGATGATCTGTCCTAAGGCAATTTTTTTTCCAAGGGATAATTTCACTTTAGGTCCTTCACTGTTAATTAATTTTTCTTAATATAAAGTAACATTACACCCCCCACCTGGCAGGCACAACGACTGCAGAATATTCCACTAAAATAAATAAATTTTTTTTTAAATTGACGTTTGCAACTCTTTATATTTATATTATGTGATTCAGGGTGAAAATTTCTAAATTTTCAGTAAGCAGAGAGTAGGGTCGCTTTCTTTTGGAGGAATTATGTCTTCAGAAAGACTATTTGAAATAACTGCTACAACCTTATTTACACTTGCACTCATCCATACATTTCTAACCGGATACCTTACTAAACAGTCATATCGATTTAAAGAAGGTTCGGTTTCGGAAAACTTTTTACATCTTTTTGGAGAAGTTGAAATTGTGTTTGGCTTTTGGTCGGCCATTCTTATCGTGCTTGGAATGATTCTTATTGATTTTGACTATATAAATCGATATTTAAATTCTAGAAACTTCACAGAGCCTCTTTTTGTTTTTGTGATTATGGTTGTTTGCTCAACTCGACCAATTGTAAAAACTGCCGAAAGAATTTTAGTCAAAATAAGCTCACTGATACCAATCGATTCTAGAATAAGTGTTTTTTTTACCATCTTATTTGTTGCGCCCTTACTTGGAAGCTTGATCACAGAACCAGCGGCAATGACAATTAGTGCTTTTTTACTTCTGCCAAGATATTTTACAAAGCTCCATTCGAGTCGTTTTAAATATGCAACTGTGGCCTTGCTCTTTTTAAACATCTCAATAGGTGGAACCTTAACTCCGTTTGCTGCTCCACCTATTCTCATGGTTTCTGGCAAATGGGGATGGGATCTCCAGTTTATGCTAACTCACTTTGCTTCAAAAACTATTATTGCGACATTTTTAAATACTTTGATTTTAACTTTTATATTCAAAAAAGAGATTCTCAAAGGGAAAACTGAGTACTCTCTTGGAGAAAAACTGAATCTTCCAATTTTAGTTATAGTTGTTCACTTAATTTTTTTATTTTTAATCATTATCACTTCTCATTATCCGATCTTATTTATTGGACTCTTCCTCTTTTTTGTTGGTTTTTTAAAAGCAACTCATGAATATCAATCTAAGTTATCACTTAGGGAACCTTTACTTGTTGGCTTTTTTCTCGCGGGGTTAATTGTAATAGGAGGGCCCCAGAGATGGTGGCTAGAGCCAATAATAATTTCTTTAAACAAGTATCAGTTATATTTTGGTGCGATTGGGTTAACGGCATTTACTGACAATGCTGCTTTAACTTACCTAGGTTCACTCATCCCCAATTTGGATTTTGATTCTAAATTAGCTTTAGTCAAAGGCAGTGTCGTCGGTGGGGGGTTAACATTAATTGCAAATGCTCCAAACCCTGCGGGCTATGGAATATTAAGAAATTCATTTGAAAATGGTGTCTTTTCTCCATTAAGGTTACTCCTCTGGTCTTTACCGTTAACTATCATTACTGCCATTGTCTTTTTATTGTAATTAGTTGCTTTTTTTGCTGGAATCTTTATGGAAAAAATCTTAAATATTTTTGACTTAAAAAGTACAACCGACTTTAAAGGGACAGATGAATACATCAGAAACAATATTCATTTTCGTCAAGAGAATGCTTGGGCATTGATTTGCTCCATTTTAATTGCATCAATCGGTTTAAATGTAAACTCTGCCGCCGTGATTATTGGAGCGATGTTGATTTCTCCCCTAATGGGTCCAATTATTGGAATAGGCTATTCGCTGGGGATAGAAGACCTCCAGTTATTTAAAACGTCCGCCAGAAGTCTCGCTATTTCTACTGGCATCGGGCTTGTTACCTCAACATTGTACTTCTCTCTTTCTCCATTTTCACAAACACAGTCAGAATTATTAGCACGCACACAACCAACATTTTACGACTTACTTGTTGCGAGCCTTGGAGGTGTTGTCGGAATAATTGCACTTTCTAGAACAGAAAAGGGAAATGCTATCCCCGGTGTTGCCATTGCCACTGCCTTAATGCCCCCTCTTTGTACTGCTGGATATGGAATTTCTCAATTAAACTATGTCTTTTTTTTGGGAGCAGGGTATTTGTTTTTTATTAATGCATTCTTTATCGCCCTTGCAACATTTGTAATAGTAAGAATTCTTAATTTTAAATTGAATTTATATGGCCACGACTTAACGCAATTAAATGTTCGTATTAGGATTTATTTCTTTGTAGCGATTATTTCCCTTCCTAGCTTTGGAGTTGCATGGTACCTCAAGGCGAAAACGTCATTCCATCAAAAAATTGATAGGTATATTCAGAACGAATTTTTAGATAACAACATTATTGTTTCACGCAAGGTTGAAACTTTTGACACGAGATTTCCGAAGCTTTTGCTTTATACTATTGGAAAAAATATTGATGCGACTCTTAGAAATGATTTATCAAAGAAGTTAGAGCTGTATGGCCTGGAGAATTTAAAACTAGAAATTCATGACGTGCTCATGCTCTCAGTTAAAGAGAGGTCGGGATTTCTAAAAAAGACTGAATTAGATCTATTAAAAACAGAACTCGCTATCAAAACCGAAGAACTTAACAATTTAAAGACAAATGAGAACTATCAAAACCAAATAAAAATTGAGCTACAAGCTATCAATGCAAAAATTGATTCAGTTGACTTTAAAAATAACCACATTGTAAATATTCTATGCAAAGAACAGTTAAGTCATAAAGAGAAAAATATAATTATTGGGTTTATGAGAACAAAATTAAAATCAGAAATTGTTTTTTTCAAAAAACAACATTGATTCATTTAGATTCCATATTAATTAAGACGCATTGTGTGTTGTAAACCTTATTAAGAATGATACGATAATTTTATATTTATTGGGTTCGAATAATCATTCGAAGTTTTCTACAAGTAGGGTCACTTGTGCATTTTTGGAAATATCCAATGAATGTACATGTATTATGCTCATCGAGTTTATCGACAAAGATTCATTTAGCTAAATTTTTTTACTTACTATTAGAGCATTCATAGATGTGAATTGCGACATTCTCTCTCTGGAAAGAAGCTGGTAATTACGTACCGGCTTCTTTCATTTATAACTAAAGACAAAAATTCACAACCCTTTACAAACACAAGGAGGAATATGGTTTCTGTGATAATACCAACCCTTAATGAAGAAAATCGTATTGGAACAATTATTGATTATTTAAAATCACAAGAATATGTAAAAGAAATAATCATCATTGACGATGGATCAGTTGATAACACTGTAGAAGTTGCAAAAATAAAAAAGGTAAAGGTAGCATTTAGCTCCATGCTTGGAAAGGGAGCATCAATGGAAGATGGGCTTTCCCTTGCACAATCTGAGATTGTATTATTTTTAGATGGCGATATTTTTGATTTTTCAAATAACCTCGTCAGCATGATGATTAAGCCTCTTATTGACAATGATGCTGACTTTGTGAAAGGTAAGTTTCAGCGGCAGGCAGGTCGAGTTACGCTCTTAACCGCTATCCCACTCCTTAAGATTTTTTTTCCTATGCTTTCGAGCGTTTCCCAGCCCCTTGGTGGAATAGTGGCCGGAAAAAAGGAGCTTCTAAAGCAAATTAAATTTGAAACAGACTATGGTGTAGACATTGGATTATTGATAGATATTCACCAACTTGGAGCTCGAGTGGTTGAAGTTGATATTGGTGAAATTAACCACGATCATCAAGACCTGAATTCACTTTCTAAAATGTCTGATCAAGTTGTTCGGACAATCTTAAGTCGATCTATATTGCACAACAGGCTAAGTGCAGTATTTGTTAAAAAATCTTTAGAATCGGAAAGGATCTCGCGGTTTGAATACTTACCCATGTCTCAGAAATTTTCTCAATCTGAAAAAATTGCACTTTTTGATATGGACAACACTCTTCTAGAGGGAAGCTTTCTAGAACATCTCGCGCAGTTTAGTGATCGAACAGAGGAGCTCAATGGTATTTTAGGAAATCATCAAATGAACCCAGTACAGAGAACTAAGATTATTGCTCGAATTATTTCTGGAATACCTAAGAGCGTCTTTGAAAAAATTGCAAGAAGCATCCCCTTGAGACCAGGTGCTCAGGAAACTATTGTTGACTTGAAAAAAAGAGGATACCACGTAGGAATCATCACTGATTCCTATTACATTGTTGCGGAAATTGTCAGGAGAAGAGTTTTTGCTGATTTTTCAATCGCACACACACTTAACTTCAACAAGAACACCTCTTCGGGCGACATCACGCTTTCTCCTTTTATGACAAATAAAGGGGGTTGTAGTATTCATCCAATTTGTAAGTCAAACTTTATAGTTAATTTGGAAAAAGCTCTACCTGGCAAGAGGTTCTTTTTTATCACTACAGGTGATGGAGAAAACGATATTTGCTTATTCAAAAAGGCAAACTTATCATTTTCTACGAACACCATTAATCCCGCAGTAATAAACGCCTCAAATTTCAATATTAAAAACCTTATCGATCTCACAAGTCATCTTTAAGAAATTCAATTTTGCCTGCTAGGCTTTAAACAAAAGGGATCTGATAATAATATCAGATCCCTTCGCAAGGAGAATGGCTGCTCAACAAGAAGAAAAGGGAGACCCTTTTCCATCACGTAACATATATATTATCAAAAATGACTTCTCACTATAAAAATGCGTGTATTTTTTAATGAAGTTGATTTTTGATTTACCAAGAAGAAAGTCTTCTGACTTTACATCGTGAGAGCATTTAAATTTTAAAATTGAATAACTAATTGTTTTAACCGAAAGCGAGAGATTTAGCAGAATATTCTCAAAAATTGCCACAATTCCACCAAGTGCAGAATTGGTTTTTTTGAGAATATAGAATTGAGAAATAATAACACTGCATTTAAATGCATGACTCCCGAAGGTTAGTTTATTGTGTCCATGATTTAACTCTATCTCCGAAAAAAATGAAAAATGAATTCCGTGCTGCAAAGATGATTTTAAGCCAAGATGATAAGCTTGAATATTGTGGGGATGTGAACCCTTATTTCCCCAAAATGGATGAGTAATAAGTAAATCAAAAGCATATGACTGACTTTTTAAAAACTCTTTAAAACCTAATTTGTAATCAACCAGGGCAAGACTTGGGCCAGGATCACGAGACTTACCAAAAAATACCTTAAAGTGATACTTGATAGAATTCTCTATGAGTTTTTCACATCTTTCACAACCAACAAAAGAAGTAAGGCAATATACAACAACACTATTATTCTGACACAGCGAAAGCATTCCAGCACCAAACCAAAGCATCTCATCGCCCGGATGGGCTATGAGAATAACAATTTTTTTATTAATAATGGTATTTGGGCAATTCATATAGTTATTATATAACAAATTTAAAATAACAATAATCAATAAAAGATATGGTATTATAACTTTATATTATGATTAACTTGAATCATCTTTATTATTTTTACGTCTGTGCTGAATTGAAAAGCATTTCAAGAGCCGCTTGTAAGCTTGGGATTTCTCAACCTTCGATGAGTATGCAAATAAAAACCTTTGAGGAATTTCTTAATTTCCAATTATTCATTCGAAACAAGCGAGGTCTCGAAATTACGCCTCAAGGTGAGGATATTTTTCAATACGCTTTCGAAATATTTCAAAAAACTGACTCAATAGAAAACTACTTAAAGAAAAAAAAACACCCTCTTATTAAAGAGTTAAAAATTGGAGTAAGTGATCAAGTTGATCGAACATTTGCAACTCAAATTGTTAGTCGATTCTTGAAATCAAAAAAATCTCAAAATAAATATAAGGTCTTACTTGTTTCAAGGCCGTTAGAAGAGCTTATTCAAGATTTTAAAAAAGGTTCACTTGATTTACTTTTATCTGTTGAGCCAATTATTAATCACAGTCCATATAAAACTTATTCTCTACCTGTCCTGTTGATGTTACCGAATACCAAGGAGAATATGAAACTTGTTCCAATAAAAAATTTTTCAAAATTTATTCATTCGTTAAAACTAAAACTTAACTTGCCCGTTGAAGGATTTAAATTGCGAAAGGAAGTAAATGCATTTTTAAAGAATTTAGATAAAGATTATGAAATTATTTTTGAATCTAATATATTGGCAAGTATTGTCCGAGCAACGAGTGAAAACCTTGGATATTCTTTTTTACCTCTTTCTTACGTTAAGCGTGAACTTGACAACTCTCTTCTTATTGCGGTTGGCCCCTCTGAAGGATTTTGGAAACATGAGATTTCACTGTACCACTCAAATGGTTTATCTAATGAGATCATTGAATCATTTGATAAAATCTTAATTAATTATTCTATTTTGAATTAATGTAAAAGAATGTTTAAAAAAGAATCTTAAGAATTTATGATTGTTTCAATATCTCGAGCTTTTCTAAGACCTATGATTTCTATATCGTATTTTCCTTTTAACTCTCTTGCCGTTTTCTCCGATGTCACAACTCGCTTATAGTTGAGCTGGGCCATCTCCTTTACCCTCATCTCCATCTGGGGAATTGAACGGACTTCACCTGTTAACCCAACCTCACCTACAAAAATGGTTCCTGAATCAATGGGCCTTGATCGATAAGAACTCAAAAGTGAAGCCATTATTGAAAGATCGGACTCCCTAGATACTAATTTCATTCCGCCAACAACATTTAAGTAAATGTCATTAAACCCAAGAGGTAATCCAAAATATTTTTCGATTACGGCCACCATCATTGCCAGGCGATTATTATCTATACCCTGAGTCGTTCGGCGGCCATTGCCAAACTTATTTTCAACTACCAGGGCCTGGATTTCAACAAAAAGAGACCTTGACCCTTCAATGATACAAGTTAAGGAGCGTCCATAAGAGTCTTGTAATTGATCATCAAGAAAATATTGTGACGGATTCTTCACCTCATCCAACCCACTCTCTTTCATTTCAAAAATGCCAACTTCGTTTGTATTGCCAAAGCGATTCTTCATGGCCCTCAGTAATCGATAATGCCCAAACTGATCACCTTCAAAATAAATAACGGTGTCTACCATGTGTTCTAGAATCTTAGGCCCAGCAATTGATCCCTCTTTAGTAATATGTCCAATAACAAAACAGGTAATCCCATTTGCTTTTACATGATTCATGAGTTCATAAGTCACCTCTCTGATTTGCGTGACTGTACCTGGAGCAGAATCAATCTCTGATGATGAAGTTGTCTGGATGGAATCAATAACTAAAAAACGAGGCTGGAGCTTATTAATTTGCTCTAGAACTTTTTGCCAATTTGTTTCATTATAAATATAAAAATTGGAATTATTCACGCCAACTCTTTTGGCCCTTTCAGCTACTTGGTTTACGGACTCTTCTCCACTCACATACAATACAACCTGCTCTGGGTGGGTCTGAGAAAGTTTTCCCATGACACTGGTTAACAAAGTTGATTTTCCTATTCCTGGCTCTCCTCCAATTAAAATGAGGGAACCTGGAACAACACCACCTCCAACAACACGATCAAACTCACCCATGCCTGTTACAACACGAAATTGCTTTTCTAAAACTATCTCTTTTATTAGCTTTGGAACTTCACTTCCCTGGGCAGTTCGCTTATGCGCTCTATTGAGGTCTTTGGATGCAACAGTTGTCTCCTCAGAAAATGAATTCCATGAACCACACTCAGGACACTTCCCCATCCATTTCGCCGTTTGATATGAACAGCTCTGACAAATAAAGGTTGAGGTTTTTTTGGCCATGGATACATCCTAATTTAAAAGCCTTAGTAATTCTGCTTCTGTAATAATTTTAATTTTTAGTTCAATCGCTTTTTTATATTTACTTGAATTGGGATCTGTTTCGTTGGTTACCAAAATATTTGTATTTTTAGAAACCGAACTTACAATAATTCCTCCCCCCTCTCTAATCAAATCCTCTACAACAGGTCTCTTTTCCGAAAGGGCCCCTGTAATGCAGATCTTTAAACCTGTCACTTTTGTTTCTCTCGTTTGTTCTACTGCAAATTCAAACCCCAGAGTGACTAGCTCATCAATAAGCGAAATCTTTTCCTGGAGCGACATCCAAAATTCCGTTGCTGATTTTTCTGCAAATGAATCAATACTCATTAACTGCTCAACACTGATCTTTTTAATTTTTTCAATATTATCAAAACCGGCGCGAACAACCTTCTCACACTTATTAAAAGCTCCGCCAGAAATACCTAGTGCCGATAAGAAAATGATTAGATCCGCTTTTTTTGTCTTTTCAATTGAATCAATTAATTTATTGCTTAGTTTATCCTTTACTTTATCTATGGTCATCAAATCTGCGACCGTTAATCGATAAAGATCTGGAATAGCTCGCACCAACTTTGCATTTATTAATTCTTCAAGCCGCTTCCCACTTAAATCTTCTATGCCAATTTTTTGAATAAAATTCAGAATGATCTCTTTGTTTTTACCTGGGCAGTTCTCGTTTTTACAAAAAATTCTGATGTCCACAATTTCAACTTTTGAATCACAGCTTGGACAATATTCCGGAATGACAAATGGACTCTGCGAAGGCTTCACGACTGATAAGAATTTAGGTATCACTTCTCCTGAGCGAATAATTTCTATTTCATCTCCCGATTTTAAATTATTTGCACTCACCATTCCATAATTATGTAAGGTAACCCTTGAAATCATCGCTCCAGAAAGCTCCACCGGTTCAACTTCACCAACTGGAGTCAAAATCCCATTCCTTGAAACTGACCACGTTATTTCTTTTAATTTTGTTGTTTTTGATTCACCAAGAAACTTAAAGGCTAATTTATATCTTGGGTGATGAGAGGTTTCGCCTAGCTCTTCATGCAAACTCATTTTATTATAGGTAAAAACTAGACCATCAATTTGAAAATCACCCTCTGTCATAAAACATCGGGCCCTTTCAACGACTTCGACAATTGATTCTTTGTTATTATGGATTCCTACTTCTGGAATTAAAAATCCATGAGAAGAGAGAATTTTAAATTTTTCCCTTTCCGTATCTAAGCGCTCCTCTCCAATATAATCAAAGGCCATGAATTTAATGTAGCGACAAAACTCTAACCTGTCCTTACGCCCCATTAATCCTGCAACTATGTTTCTTTGACTTGTTGGTTTTTCAAGACCCAAAGCATGCATCTCTCTTGAGAGATGAAAAAAACTTTCTTCATCACAATAAAGCTCTCCTCGAATTTCAATCTTTTTTTTATCGCTTAAAGACTTTGGTACGTTCGATATCCACATAACTTTTTTAGTTATATTTTCTCCAAATACACCGTCTCCTCTTGTTTTTGCTAATTGAAGGTCTCCATCGCTGTAAATAATAGAGCAACTTATACCATCAAGCTTCATGGTGCTTATAACCTCTTCACTACCTTTCCAAGTGATGAGATCATCTAAAAGATACGTTTTTTCGAGAGAAAGCATCTTTTTATCATGCTTTACTTTCTCACTTGTCGACGTTGTAGAGCCAACAATAAGAAGAGTTGGATTTTGAGGGTCTAAGCCTCTAAGTTCATCTTCTAATTTATCATAGGCACTATCCGATATCTCTGGACGGCCTTGATAATAAAGCGCTTTGTGTTTGATTAGCTCTGCTTCGAGCATTTGAATACGACTCATTCCCATCTCCAAGCATATTGGATTAAAATGTAAAAATCGTCCCTATCTTAGCAGAAACATCTTTGAATTGCTCTTCTTTTGTAGCTCCTGTGAAGTTTGCCTTATTTGATAGCACATAAAGACCTCCACTAAAGGTTATATTTGGTTCATATAAATACTGTCCACCAAACTCCAAACGGTAATTTGAACTAGAATCATCATTTCCAAAGGTGTTAACTTTCTCTTTATAAGTAGACGTTAGTAAAAAATCAAACATTAGATATAAGCGCAAAGTCTCCATCATTGGAAGAGTTCCCTTTGCTCCTAACAAAACACCACTAAACGTAAAGTCAGTAAACTGATCTGTAGTATTAGTCGTCATTGAATAATTGTAATTACCATAACCTGTATAGAAATCAATTTGTGGTCCATAGAAGAACCCCATCGGTAAATACTTATAACCAAGTTTTACTCTGGTAGCTGAGTTACTTGTACTATTTGTTTCTGAAGAAAAAGTGCCTTGATCTTTAGAGTATTTTCCAAACTTTTTTCCAAGATCAAGTCCAAACCAATAGTTTCTTGTGGCCCAAATTTCAGCTTCAACATC
>JAGOVS010000089.1 GCA_018060625.1 Bacteriovorax sp.
TTTGGAATGAATTGCCAATGCTTAATCGCACGACCCATACGGAATCAAACGCCCAGGCCATTTTAAACCATCTCGAAAGTGTGCACTTTATTTTACAAACGTATGCAAATGATTTTGTTCCTTTTGCCGGACGATTTGAGGCAAAAAATTTAAAATCGGAAAATGAGATAATCGCCTTTACTCGCTTTGAATCTTTCTTCTCCCAACTTACTGACTACGTAACTTGTTTTGATAAATTAATTGTTCCTGCTGAAAATTATTGTCGATCAATGAAATTCTTAGAGGGGCAAGGTTATCTTTTTTCTTCTTCACCTATTGATGTTGGACGAATCGTTAAAGAGCAGCTGCTCACGACCTCTGCTTCAGTCATTTTTACCTCGGCCACTTTGGCCAATGGATCTGGAGACACAGGGGCGAGGGGGATTGAATGGGCCACGGGATATGCCTATTTAGAACCTGAGAGAAGATTTAAGACCGGAACCTATTTGCCATTTACTTATGATTATAAGTCTATGACTAAAATTTTCTTATGTGATGATGGCCCTTCACTTTATCAATCTAACTTCGTTGAGCATCATCTTCATAAAATTAAACCCCTCATTCGCACATTGAATGGAAAAACGCTGCTCCTCTTTTCGGCCAAAGCACGTTTTGAGATCGCACGAGAAATATTGCTGAAGGAATTTGAGGGGCAAATCCCTCTTTTTATCCAGGGAATGGGAACCAATGTCGTAGAAGATTATAAGCGCTCCAGTTCAGGGATTTTACTTGGTATGGAATCCTTTGGTGAAGGGATTGATATTCCCGGAGATGCCTTGCAGTTCATTTTTATTGATAAAATTCCAGATTTGAGAATGGATTTAGTCGTCAATGAAAGACGAGATTTTTACGAGTCGAACTTAGGAAATGAATTTACGGACTATTATCTCGCCCATCGCACGCGCTCTCTCCATCAAAAATTGGGACGTTTGCTTCGAACAGAGAGTGATTACGGAGGAGTGATTATTGTCGATAATCGGGTGAAGGGATGGAAGGGAAAGACTATGGAGAAGATGGTAAAATTGATGGAGCCTTATGAGCTACTTCGGGCCCCCATAGATCAAGCTTGTCGGGAAATTGAAGACTTTATTTTGGCCGGAGCTAAAAATCCTACTCTTTTTCACTGAGATCATTTAGGTATTTAATTTGAATTTTTGTGCCATCGTCAGAGCGGATGAGATAAGGGATGGAGCCATGTTGACTCAAAAATATTTTTATATGTGGGGGCTCTTTACTATTTTTTGTATCGGCATCGGCATCGAAGAGGCGGTATTGGGTGGCCTGAACATTTTGACCATCAATACTAATTTTTTCAACGGTCAGACTGGTTCGTTCTAAAAAAATATTCTTAAACGTAGGGGCCTCCTTATAATCCCATTGATTAAAGGCCGTTAAAATGTTGTACGAGTTTTTCCCACTAGAATCAAGTTTCTTAGAGCGCAAAAAAAGCATGGAGCTAGCCGTTGTGGGGGTGGCGATATGAAATTTTGGGGCAGTGGCCACTTCATCAGTATGCTCTTCTCCTTTGGAGTTAATAAACTTATAAACGATGTAGTTACGTCTTGGGTTATACTCGTAAATTTCTTTGGCGCTCTCCTTCCCCATGATTTTTTCAATACCTACATAGAGAGGAAGATATTCTTTATTGACGATGAACTCCACATGGAGATTGAGAATTTCTCCAGTAGTCACTTTGACAATAGATTCTGAAACATAGTGGAAAGTCTGCTCCCGCTTGTCGCGGTAAACATCAAAGAGTTCCTCCGCATAGGTATTTTCATTGCGGTGATAGCTAAAAGCACCACGAAATATTTTATCTTCTTTTTTGTAGGTTTTGGTTGTCCATTCTTGCATAGATTTTATTTTAAATGGCTTTCGGAAAACTTGAAAGCTTAAGATAATGGACTATAATGGTTTTCTATTGAATTCAGTACATTTAAAGGGGAAAAACAGTGATTGGTTATGAAACATACAAAATGCTCCATTTATTTGCCTTATTGACGGTTTTTACTTCCCTTGGCTTTGTTGCCTCATCCTCAACTTTTATCCAGCAAAAAAGAGCAAAAATTCTGTTAGGTTTTTTTAGTTTTATGATTTTTGTGGCGGGAATGGGGCTTGTGGCCAGAATTGGATTTAAACATGGAGAAGGTTTCCCTTTTTGGCTCATCGCTAAAATGGGTAACTGGTTTTTACTCAATGTTTTTTTCATTTTTCTTTTTAGATGCAAAAATCCCTTACATAAAGGTCTTTTTTCATTGCTTATGCTTTTAACTGCGTGGGCGAGTGTGTGGCTGGCCATTCATAAACCTGTATGAAAAAAGTCAAAGGGGCAGAAGGATTTTCAGAGGACTATTGGTCGGTCAATTATGCAGAACCCGAAGAGATGGACAATATTGTCAATGCTCGGGAACATGCCAGCTATATGAAAGCGATCTTTGCCCTTCATGCCGTCGATATTAACAGTGTTATTGATCTGGGTTTTGGCCTAGGAGTGCTCTTTCAAGAAGTGCTTAACACTTTTGTTCCTTATAGGGCCCATGGAATTGAGCCTTCGGTGTTTGCTTATAATCATGTTGTGAGTAAAGATATAAATCCTGCAGAGAGCACAAAGTTTGTTCTGGAAAATATTGATCTTGTTAGTTGGGCGCAAAAAGAAATGAAGCGCGAGCGGATTTTTGATTTAGGACTATGTACATCAGTGCTTCAGTACCTCTCAGATGAAGAAATCAGGACAGTGATGCCGGTGCTAGCACGAAGAGTGAGGTATCTTTATTTGTCTGCTCCAACGGACTTGGAATTAAAAAGACAAATTGAAGATGTCGAGTTTCATGATCAGTACGCCATTCATCGAAGTAAAGAGAAATATCTCAAGTTCATTTGTCCCCATTTTACAATCATTTCAAGTAGACTTTTAGAGAGCAAAATTCATTTTGACGAAGATTCAACTAGTTTTTCAGATTTATTATTTCGTTTTTAATCATTAAGGAGAAAATATGAGCAAGACATGTGCGTGCGGAAGTGAAAAATCTTATAAAGAGTGCTGTGAACCCTATCTTTTGGGCACTCAGAAACCATCAACGGCCGAACAGTTGATGCGATCGCGCTATACTGCTTTTGCCGTTGGAGAGATGGATTATATCTATAACACTCATCATGAATCCACTCGCAAAGGACTCGATATGGATGGGGTGAAGTCTTGGGCCCTTAATTCAGAGTGGCTAGGTTTAGAGATTCTTGGAACGGACAAAGGATCTGAGAAAGATTCAGAGGGGCAAGTTGAGTTTCGATGTAAGTTTAATTTTAATGGAAAAGAGCAGGCCCATCATGAACTCAGCACATTTACTAAGGAAAATGGGCAGTGGTTTTTTGTGGACGGAGTTCAAAAAAACAACACAGTTCGCAGAAGCGAGCCAAAAGTCGGACGCAATGATCCCTGTCCTTGTGGGTCAGGTAAGAAGGCCAAAAAGTGTTGCCATCAATAAGCAGTGAGACAATTCTTCCTAATAAGAAAAAAAACTTAAAATTTTGATATCTTAGATTTATATTAAGGGTATCTTTTTTTTGGCCGAGTAAAATGCTCGCAAACCCGTTTTATCTCAAGGAAACTTATGACGAAGACTATCGACTTTACGCATCTCTCTAGTTCAGACATCACTTTTATTGATTCCCTTTATGAATCCTATAAAAAAGATTCCTCTGCAGTCGATATTTCTTGGCAGAGATTTTTTCAAGGGTTTGAATTTTCCTCTACCAGTTTTGGTTCATCTTCTGGAGCAGGCGAGGGGATCAGTGATGAAAAATTAAAACGTGAGTTTAATGTCTTTCGCTTGATTCAATCGTTTAGAACCAGAGGGCACCTTCTGGCCGACACAAATCCCATTCGTCCGAGAAAAGATAGAAAGGCCCATTTGAGTTTAGAAGAATATGGCCTCTCAGACGCTGATCGATCTACTGTTTTTCAATGTGGGGAGTTTGTGGGTCTGGGGCCAGCTACTCTGGATGCGATTATTGATCGCATGAAAAAAATTTACTGTGGGAAAATTGGTTTTCAATACATGCACTCAAATAATACAGACGTTCGCCGTTTTATGAGAGAGAAAATTGAATCAACCGCTCTGACAATAGAAATGAGTCTTGAGAAGAAAAAAAGAATTCTGCAAAAATTAAATGAGGCCAATGTGTTTGAAAATTTTCTTCAAACAAAATACGTTGGTCAAAAACGATTTTCGCTCGAAGGTGGAGAGACGACCATTCCCGCTCTTGATGCCATCATTAATAAAGGAGCGAGTCTCGGTGCCCGCGAATTTGTTATTGGCATGGCCCATCGAGGCCGCCTCAATGTATTGGCCAACACTGTAGGAAAAACGTACGAGTATATTTTTACTGAATTTGAAGGCGGCTCTCTTGAAGAGCAACAAGGTCACAGTGGGGACGTGAAGTATCACATGGGCTTTACCGCTGTTCAAAAAACCATGGATGACCATGAAGTCTTCGTCAAACTCTTACCCAACCCCTCTCACTTGGAAACTGTGGCCCCTGTTGCGATTGGTTACAGTCGAGCACTTTTAGATCTTCATTATGAAAGTGATCTCACCAAAGTGATTCCGATTATTCTTCATGGAGATGCCTCAGTTGCAGGTCAAGGTGTCGTGTATGAAACTTTGCAAATGAGTAAACTTCGCGGTTACGCCGTAGGAGGATCAATTCATTTTGTCATTAACAACCAAATTGGTTTCACCACTGATTTTGAAGATGGACGCTCAAGCCATTATTGTGATTCAGTGGCAAAAACAGTGGAAGCTCCAATCCTCCAAGTTAACGGGGATGATCCGGAAGCCGTAGTTTACGCTGTTGAATTGGCCGTAGAATTTAGACAAAAGTTTAAAGAAGACATTTTCATCGATATGGTTTGTTATCGAAAATATGGACACAACGAAGGAGATGAGCCTCGTTATACTCAACCTCATCTTTATGATTTAATCACAAAGCATAAAAATCCTAGAGAGCTTTATCTGGATAAACTTCTCGCTTCTGGAAAAATTGAATCTCAACTCGCTAATGAAATGATTGAGTCTTATAAGCAACAGCTCTCAGATCGCTTTAATAATGTTCGCCAAAAAGAGATCCCTTCAAAAAAGAAAGGTCCGCATAAAGACTGGGAAGGCTTCTCTTATGCCACGGTCGAATCTTTTGAAGAATCCCCAGCAACAGGAGTTAAAAGGGAAGATTTAGAAAAAGTGTTGAAGGCCATTAATTCCATTCCTTCTGGAATGCAAGTGATTAAGAAAACCCAAAAAGTTTTAGAAGATAGAGATCAGGCTTTTAAATCAGATAAACTGGATTGGGCCAGTGCAGAGCTTTTGGCCTACGGAAGTTTACTGCAAGAGGGGCATCCACTACGTTTTACTGGTCAAGATGTTATCCGCGGAACTTTTTCCCATCGGCATGCTAAAGTTTTTGATGAAAGAACCAATGAAGCCTATTGTGGGTTGGAATTTATTTCGCCTAACCAAGGGAAAGTCAGTCTCTATAATTCTCTCTTATCTGAGTATGCTGTTTTAGGATTTGAATTTGGGTATTCGTGGGCGACACCAAAGGCCCTTACCATTTGGGAAGCTCAATTTGGAGATTTCTCCAATGGCGCCCAAATCATGATTGATCAATACATTACTTCTTCAGAAGTGAAATGGCAGCGAATGAGCGGCCTAGTTATGCTCTTGCCTCACGGCCATGAAGGGGCAGGCCCTGAACACTCTAGTGCGCGTCCAGAAAGATACTTACAAATGGCGGCCGATAATAATATGGTGGTGGCCAACTGTACGACTCCGGCCAATATGTTTCATTTATTGCGAAGACAACTCAAGTGGAACTTCAGAAAACCAGCAGTGGTCATGACTCCTAAATCTCTGCTTCGTGATCCTCGTTGTACTTCTACGGTTGCTGAATTCGTCAATGGAAAATTTCAAGAATTGATGGATGATCCCAATACCGGAAAAAATGTGGGCCGCATTCTTTTTTGTACAGGGAAGATTTACTACGATCTGTATGAGAAAAAAATTGCGGATAAAAGAGAGGATGTGGCCATTATTAGGTTAGAGCAGCTTCATCCACTTCCTATCAATCAGATCAAAAAACTTTTAACAAAATATAAAGGAGCGGAGTGCTGTTGGGTTCAAGAAGAGCCTTCCAATATGGGGTATTGGACTTACCTCCTTCGCTACTTAGATCTTTTTGGGACATTTAAACTGATTAGTCGTAAGGCCTCAGCGGCACCGGCCACAGGATTTTCCAATGTACATAAAAAAGAGCAAGCAGATATTGTTACAAAAGCTTTCACAAAATAAGGAATAAAATATGAGTGTAGAATTAAAAATCCCAGTCATTGGTGAGTCGGTAACGGAAGTAACTCTTTCTTCATGGTTAAAAAAAGAGGGAGACTATGTGGCCGAAGGTGAGGCCGTTTGTGAAATCGAATCAGATAAGGCTTCCATGGAACTTCCCGCTCCAAGTGCCGGTGTTTTAAAAATCCTGGCCCAAGCAGGGGCAGAATTAAAAATTGGAGCGAAAATTGGTGAGTTAGATACAAGTGCAGCTAAGCCAGCAGCAGCAGTAGCGACAAAAGAAGAAGTCAAATCTGCTCCCGTGCTGACGGCCAGCTCAAAAGAAGTCAATATTCCAAGTCCGGCCGCAAGAAAAATTCTGGAAGAAAAAGGAGTTGAGGCCCAGTCCCTTAGTGGATCAGGAAAAGATGGTCGAATTACCAAAGCAGATGCCTTGAATGCGAGTGCTTCTCAAGTATCGGCAGTGCCAGCGAAGTTAGCGGTGAGTACCCCTAATGGAGCAAGAAGTTCTCGTCCTGAAAAAATGACTCGCTTAAGAAAGACGATTGCTTCAAAACTGGTAGAAGCAAAAAATACGACAGCGATGCTGACAACTTTTAATGAAGTAGATATGCATAACCTCATGGAGCTTCGAAAAAAATATAAAGAAGCATTTACCAAAAAACATGGAGTCGGGCTTGGCTTTATGTCACTTTTTACCAAGGCCGTGACCGTTGCTCTTAAAGACTGGCCAGCAGTTAATGCCCAAATAAGTGGTGATGAAATTATTTATCATGACTATGCAGATGTGGGGATTGCCGTTTCCACACCGAAAGGTTTAGTTGTGCCAGTTGTTCGAAATGCTGAGAGTTTAAGCCTGGCCCAGATTGAGAAAGAAATTTTAAATCTTGCGACAAAAGCACGCGATGGAAAAATCACCATTGAAGAAATGCAAGGGGGAACATTCTCCATCACCAATGGGGGTGTGTTTGGGTCTATGCTTTCAACTCCCATTTTGAATTTACCTCAATCGGCGATTTTGGGTATGCATAATATTATAGAGAGACCCGTGGCCATTAATGGTCAAGTGGTCATTCGTCCTATGATGTATCTTGCCCTCTCTTACGATCATCGAATCATTGATGGACGTGAGTCGGTGAGTTTCTTAAAACAAGTGAAGGAACTTCTGGAAGATCCTTCGCGGCTTTTACTTGATGTTTAGCTGTCTCTAAAACAAAGCAATCGGAGGTTAGTATGAGTGAAAAATCGGACTTTCCTTACCTGCATGGATTCTCTCCTGTCGAACAGGAGCGCTTGAGAAGACAAGCACGCTTTGCTGAGCACACTGTTTATCAAAATGTTAATTTTTCCTCGACCAAAAAAGTGTTAGAAGTCGGCTGTGGTGTTGGGGCCCAGTCTGAAATTCTCTTGCGCCGTTTCCCCGATTTGCATTTAACAGGCATTGATTTATCTGACAAACAATTAAGCGCGGCCCAAACAAGCTTGGGCAATTTGGAGTTTGCCAAAAATCGCTACAAACTCGAAGAAATGAGTGCGGAGGATTTAAAATTTGAGGCAGAGAGTTTTGATGGGGCCTTTCTCTGTTTTGTCCTGGAGCATGTTCCTGATCCTAGGCGAGTGCTTTCAGAAGTTAGGCGAGTCCTAAGTCCTGGTGGTGTGATTTATATAACAGAAGTGCTCAACTCTTCCTTTTTTCTGGATCCTTATTCACCACATGTTTGGAAGTATTGGATGGCCTTTAATGATTACCAATACGACCAAAAAGGTGATCCTTTTATGGGAGCAAAATTGGGCAATCTTCTCATGCAAAATGGTTACCGCAATATTGAAACTGAAGTGAAGACTTGGTTTCTTGATAATCGTTACCCTCAAAAAAGAAAAGAGATCATTGAGTTTTGGAGTGAACTTCTCTTGAGCGCCAGTGAACAGCTCTTGAGCGCTAAATATGTTGATCAAAAAACAGTGGATGGAATGAAAGCTGAAATGAAAGTGGTGGCCAATGACCCCAATGCCGTTTTCTTTTTTTCCTTTATACAAGCAAAAGCAAAAAATGGAATGTTTTAAATTTATACCTCGAAGGAGAGAGTGACATCATGAAAGAGTACGACGTCGTAGTAATTGGTTCAGGACCTGGTGGATATATCTGTGCAATCAGATGCGCGCAACTTGGAATGAAAGTGGCCATTGTTGAAAAGTATAAAAATCTTGGGGGAACTTGTCTTAATGTCGGTTGTATTCCTTCAAAGGCCTGGCTTGATTCAAGTGAAAAGTATCATGAATTAACTCATTCGTTTGGGGATCACGGAATTTCGGCCACGAGTGTTCAACTTGATTTTGGCAAAATGCGGGATCGGGTAAAAAAAGTTGTCAGTGATGTCTCTGGTGGTGTCGCTTTTTTAATGAAGAAAAATAAAATTGATACTTATTATGGGCATGGATCCTTTGTTGATGCTCATACCGTTGCGATTAAAGCTGCCGCCGGTGTGACGGAAATTAAAGGGGCCAAAATTGTTATTGCAACTGGATCAAAGCCTTCAACTCTTCCAGGAGTCAGTATTGATAAAGATCGCATTATTACTTCTACTGAAGCTCTTGTGCTTAAAGAACTCCCTAAAAAACTAATTGTGATTGGGGGAGGAGTTATTGGATTAGAACTCACTTCTGTCTTTAGAAGATTAGGAAGTGAAGTCTCGGTCGTGGAGTTTGCTGATTCACTCATCGCAACGATGGATGCAGAACTTGGAAAAAATCTTCATAAAATTTTAAAAAAAGATGGAGTGGAATTTTTCATGGGTCATGGAGTTACTGAAGTAAAATCTGATGGAAAAAAAGTAGTCGTGAAGGCAAAAGATAAAAAGTCTGAGAATATAATGACGTTAGAAGGGGATTATTGCCTAATGGCCGTTGGTCGCCGTCCGTATACAGAAGGGTTAAACTTAGAGGCCGCTGGTGTTAAAATAGATGATCGCGCTCGAGTTGAGACGAATGCGCATCTTCAAACCAATGTCCCTCATATTTATGCCATTGGTGATGTGGTCAAAGGGGCCATGCTTGCTCATAAAGCAGAAGAAGAAGGAGTTTTGGTTGCGGAGTATATGGCCGGACAAAAGCCTCATATTGATTATAACCTTATCCCTGGGGTCGTTTACACTTGGCCTGAAGTGGCCGCAGTAGGATTAACCGAAGAACAATTAAAAAGTGCAGGCAGAGAGTATAAAGTGGGATCGTTTCCCTTTAAGGCATCAGGGCGGGCCCGTGCTTCGAATGAATCAGAAGGGTTTGTTAAAGTTCTAGCAGATAAAAAAACGGACGAAATACTAGGGGTTCATATGATTGGACCTCGAACGGCCGACATGATTGGTGAAGCGGTTCTTGCCATGGAATACAGGGCATCGGCGGAAGATGTGGCCAGAACAAGTCATGCCCATCCAACCTATTCTGAATCGCTTAAAGAGGCCTGTTTAGCGGCGACAGAAAATAGAGCACTTAATATTTAGAAACTTGAATTTAAAGTGATGAGGCTAGAGATTTTTGAAGTCTCAAGCCTCATTGAGATTAAGGGTACTATCCGACAGCTAATTTTAGATTGGGATCAATTTTTTGATATAAAGTAATGAGACGATCAGTGGAGAATTCCTCAATATGATGATTTAAAATTTTGCTGATTTTTGCTTCATCTATTTCGAGTTTATCTGCCATTTCCTTTTGGGTGCATTTTGTTTTTAACTTATAGATGACAAATTTCTGCTGTAACTCAAATCTAAATTTTTCAAGAGCATTCGCATTTTTTGGCAAGGCTTTAGTACCTTGAACATTTTCAAGTTTTTTACTGATTTCTTTAATTTCAGCAGGACTTGGAAATTTTTTCATTTTGAACTCCTAAAAGCGTTTACTACGCCGACGTAAAGTTGATTTTCTTCCAATAACCAGATCAATTTATAAAACTTGCTATCAACTTCAATTTCATTTTTTTACAAAAAATTTGAATGGAGATTTTTCATCAACAAAATCATGAAACTCACCATCAAGTGTCTGAACAAGTTTAAGTATTAATTCATCATTTATCGACGATGAATGTTTTTCTTCGTAGTGAGGATCAATGATAACAATTTCAATTTTTAATCCATTTACTGTAACAGGAAATGGGTATTTTCTTCTGTTCATGAGTCATTTATACCACATCTTGCCATATATGGCAAGATGGCAGCGATTTACTTGAACTTTCAGGTATGATTAAGATACAATTTGCCCTATTAAAAACTAACTTTAAAGATAGGTTCTTGTGTGGAATAAATTAAATAAGTCTATGATGATTTGCCAAATGAGCTTTGGCCTTTCTTTTTACGGTGTCATGGCCATTTTAACCCGCTTTTTTTTGGAAGATTTACACTATAGCGAAGCTGACACCATGATGGTTGTAGGTGCTTTTTCTGCCATCGGCCCCTTGTTTGCCATCGCTGGTGGCTTTATTGCTGACAAATTTTTAGGGGCCTATCGCTCTTTAACGATTGCCTATTTTACTTTTGCTGCAGGCTATGTCTTATTAGTTTTTGGTTCAAGCACCACAAGCGTTGGCATGAGCTTGGCGGGGATTGCTTTGGCCAGTTATGCCCGCGGACTCATGTCTCCAAGCTATCCAAGTTTGTTTAAGCGCACTTTTGAAAAACAAGAAGATTTTGAAAATGCTTTTCCTGTCAATTATTCCATCAACAATCTAGGGGCCTTACTAGGTCAGTATTTATTTCCAATGTTAGTCATGGCCGTCGGCTTTAGTGGCGGTTTTATGATGTCATGTTTGATGGCCATCTTGGCCTTTTCCATTTTTGTTTTTTCTCGTAACTCTTTTGTTGATATCGGTTTAGAAATTGATAAGGACTCAGTAAGTCCCAAGAATTGGATGGCCTTTGCGACATTATCATTTTCGATGATTGCTTTAGTTTTCTTCATGTTTTCAAATATGGATCAGGGGAAAAATGTTGTTTACGTCATTGGTGTTGCTGCCATTGTTTATTTCATAAGTTTGATGGTTAAGGCCCGACGATCTGATGCCTTGAAAATGGGCACCATTC
>JAGOVS010000264.1 GCA_018060625.1 Bacteriovorax sp.
ATAAATTTTAAAGGGCATTAATTTTAAGTATATATTTGAAACCCTCATGAGGATAGAGTTTTTATAAGAGCATTAAAAATTTCTGTGCTCTTAAGTAAAAATTAACCGTTCTTTTCCTATTCTAGAATCCTAGGCTACTCAAATTAACCTATTAACACGTCAGTTTAATGTAAAAAATATATTCAACACCACCCGACAAACCCGACAAATCCCCTCCTTCACGAGTTTTGTCGGGTTTGTCGGGTCCTTCCCAGAGGCTTTTAGATAAAAATCTGGCAATATATCTGAAGCACGTACTGACAACACTGACAAACCTCATGGCAGAAGACATTTGTCAGTTCATTCTTGAGCTTTTTTTTTCTCAACCTACTACGTCGAACTCACGTTAGGATAAGTTGGAATAATATTTAAATGCTGAAATCAGTAAACATACCAAAATAATTAGAAGAATATTTAAAAATCTGATCAACAGTTCGATATTTATTCAAAAATATTTTGATTGATAATAAAATATTCAAAAATCACAAAATATTTTCTTTATATTAAATAAAATTTAACACATTTTTGGTTATAATTTATTTATAGGCCATGATAAAGAAAGAGATGTGTTATGAAAGCCCTTTATTTTGAAACGATAACTCTTATAGAGAGACTCCATTACCTCTTTTTAGATGTGATAAAAGCGGAATTGGATCGTCTTCGCATTTTTGATATTAACAATGTCCAATGTTTTATATTGTATAATGTGGGTAAGAACGAAATGACCGTTGGTGAGATTTCTAACCGCGGCTATTATTTAGGCTCAAATGTATCTTATAATCTAAAGAAACTTGTCGAAAATGGGTATTTTATTCAACAAAAAGCACAACATGACAAACGTGCCAGTAAAATTCGTCTCTCGGAAAAAGGGATTAAATTATACGATAAATTGGATAAAATCTTTACTCAGCATGCTTCAAATTTAAAATACAATGGCGTTGTGGACCAAAATCTCACAGAAACTCTCAAGCTTCTCCGTAAGGTAGAGTCATACTGGAACTTTATTATCAGCCATGGTTTAGTGGAATGAACGAGGCATTTAAGGCTCTCGTGTATACTGCCATACGGTTGCGGGGGGTAAATTGAGAAAGGTCATCCCCATTCTTTTTTTCGTCAGGTTATAAGTTATGGCATTAATCGAAGAACGCGGAGAATAGGTATATTGAAGATAAGCTCCCCTTGGTGCCATAATCGAAAAACAACTCTCTAAAATCTGCCTGCGAATGGGTTCTGGAAAATTGATCATGGGAAGGCCTGAGACAATTCTGTGAACATTTCCAATAATCTCGGGTGGCAAAATTTTCTCGAGTTCTGTCGCATTTCCATGAATCACGTGCACTTGAGGAAAAGCTGTCTTTAAATACGCAGCAAGAGCTTTATCAAGCTCGATAACATAAAGCCGTGCAGGGTCTACCCCTGCTTTGATGAGAGAACGAGTGAGAGAACCACTTCCTCCTCCCAGCTCCACAATTGGAGAGACATCATCAACCAAAACATGTTTTGCTAAAAGAGCACCTAAATATCGTGAGCTTGGAGCAACGGCTCCAAGTTGCCGAGGATTCCGAAGTACCCTTAAAAGAAAAAGCTTTGTTCCAAGAGAATTGTCGATTTGAGCATGCATGCCTAGATCCTTCCAAAAAGTAAAATTATTCATGCCTTGAATTCCTTAAAAAATCAAGCACAATCAGCTCATACAAGGCACTTCAATACAAGTAAGATATATAGTGTGGCATATGAGATATCGAGGCCTCAATAAATAGCAAGGGGGAAAATAATGATCCTTTCGGAAGTGAACCAATTTTCCCACCTCCTATGAAGGAGGTGGGAAAATATCTTATTAAAAAATTATTTAATGGTTCCTAACAAGCTCAATAACATAGGAGTAACTATGCTTTCCTACTCTTTAAAAGTTGAGAAGGGAGTTAATTATATTTTACATATAGCTTAAGTTGTTCAAGAATATTTGGTAGGAACTGCTTATTATCAAGATTTTGAATAAGTTCATTTAAGGTATCAGAGACACTTAAGACCTGATTAAAATTCTCAAAATCAAGTGGGGTTAACATCCAGTGATAGGTCAGAAGAGTGGCATTATCCGCGTCTATAAAGCTATAACAATCCATGCTCTTCTTTGTATCTATCCCTTGTAAACGCATAGAATTGCCCGATAAGATCAGCTTATCATTGTTTTCTCCCGTTGGGTGAATAGAAACCGTTTCTTTCCAAAGAGTATCCTTTGTTTCGCCTTGCTCAGGAATGATTTTTTCTTCAACACCAGGTATAATCGTCCATCCCACTGTCGCTTTTTGTGTATCTTGACTGCTCGCAGGAGCCCCAGGGAAAAGAGCGTATTGGGGCTTAAGCGAGAGAGGCTCCTCATTTTTATCATGCTGTTGGATATTCAAGAAAAAAAACTGATCTTTTTGAGGAAGATACTGTTTCAATGAAAGAGGTATAGCCACTTCATTTCCTAAAAACACAGCACCAAAAGGAGAAGACTGAATATCAGGATGGTCCGTATGAATCGTGGGAATTTTTGGATAGCTTATACCTGAGGAAGAACCAAGGTTGCTTCTCTCATTATAAGTGCCGACATAATCAATCGGAAGGATTTTATGATCTCCGAGCGCACTCTGAACACTCTTAAAAGGCTCATTAAGCTTTGGTTCCGTAACTTTTTTCTCATCCGTAAGTTGAGAAAGAGTAACTTGATTAACGTTCTTTTCTTCTTCCAACTTTAATATAGTATCAAACGGATTAAAAAAAACACTTGGTCTCATTTCGAGAGTATCAAATGACAGAAACGATTGGTTTGATACTGCGGTTTGCAGTTTTTTTAGAGTCCGCTCTCTGAAACCTTTCAAGTAGGTTGAAAGCTTTTCAAGATCTTCCTGCTGGAAGATTTCTTTTGCTTTTAAAAGTTCTTCATTCGAGGTGTCTTTGAACTGTATACTCAGCTCTCGAACTTTAGAAGCAACGTCTTTAAAATTATCTCTTTTCTCCTCGCGCACTGCATAAGCCATTAAAGATTCAAAAAATTCAG
>JAGOVS010000090.1 GCA_018060625.1 Bacteriovorax sp.
AATGACGATAGGAAGAAGAGCTAGATCATTGGCCATAATGGCAGTGTTCATACCCATGCATCCATAGGCAAGTGCTTCGGTAATAATCATAGAATCAATGGCCGTGAAACCATTCCCTCCATATTCTGTTGGAATACAAGTATTCACGAGACCCAGCGACCAAGCTTTTTCAAGAATGGCATGGGGTAATTCTGCTTTTTCGTCATACTCATGAGCTTTAGGCATCATTTCGTTTTTAGCAAATTTCATTGCGAGATCTTTAATCTCTAATTGATCAGGAGTTAAGTTAAAATCCATGGTGAATCCGTGGTGAAGGTAAAAGGGGTAAATGAATTATAAAAACGAGTGAGGGCGAGGTCAATCAAGAAAGTGCAATAGCGCTATTGTTAAATTCAAAACGAAATTCAAATTCAGTTTTTAGCCCATTAAATCCTGGGAGTTCTGACAATGGAAGGACGACAAAACTTCTCTCGAAGAGCCTGGGGTGAGGAAGTATAAGTGTTTCGTTATTAAATCTAAGATTTCCCCAAAAAAGAAGATCGAGGTCAATAAGGCGTGGACCCTTGGGGATGAGGCGATTTCTTCCCATCTCCTTTTCAATGCTTAAGAGTAAGAGCATGACATCTTCAGCAGAATGAGAGGTTGGTATTTGAAATTCCAATACTTGATTATAAAAGTCGGGCTGGTTGAGATAATCTACAGCAGGACTTTCATAAACTCTGCTTTCAGCAATAAAATGGAAATGTTGTTTTAAGAGATCTCTGGCAGTAAAGAGGTTGTGTATTCTGTCTCCTTGATTTGCTCCTGTCGCAATAAAAAAGGAATTAAGGCAAGTCATTATTTCTTCGTTGGTGAGATATTTTGAGTTTTTGACAGGGGAACTTCTAAGTAGGGATCAATATAGGAGCTGACCGCAGTTTCGGGGTATTGTTGGGGGGCAGATTTAACTCCACAGCCACTAAGAAAAATAAAAAAAAGGATAATAAAAAAATTAAAATTCAATGCTCAAACCACCGTTTAAAATATCGCTACCAAGATCTAAACGAATAAACCATCCAGGGACGATTCTTTTTAAAACACTTACTCCAAAAATGACAGTACTCTTTTTTAAGTCTTGAACCAATTGCTTTTCAAGGGCCAGCTCCGCAGTTGTTCTGGTGCCGTTTCCTGGATCTACACCGGCCGAAGGTGAATCGGCCAAAATAGTTTGGTAACCAACATAAGGTTGAAGATAACTGTAAAAAGGCGCACTAAAAGTATATTTGCCCCTGACGGTAAGATTGATAAGACGAGTATCCAAATTCGTATAGGGGTAATCTCGAATAGTATTGGTACCTACATCAGCTTCAGCCCAAATATTATCCGTTAATTGATAACCCCAAGAGACATTGAGCTGGGTGTAGCGTTTTGATGAATTATCGACATCTTTACCCTCAATGAGACCGACATTGAGCGAAAGAAGATTGTCGGGCTTAATGAGACGTTTGGCATTTTCCTCAATCGAAAGATCATCATCATTACCCCCTAAGGAGGTCGAGTTGAAGAGATCTTCATCGGATTGAACTTTAGACTCTTCAACTTTTTTGACTTCTTTCTCTGGAGCCTTTTCTTTCGTTGTAAAATAACTATCATCGCCTTTAAGCACCAAAACCTCTTTTCCATTCCCTAACTGCTTCCAAAGAGAGAGGTTGTAAATTTTAACAATTTTAATTCCTGATAGTTTATCCTCGGTCGTTTTGGCCACAAGAGCACGACAAACTAATTTATTAGCGAGAAGAAGAGAAATAAAGTCTCCTTTTGAAAAACTTTGATTTTCATTGGTGAGAATAAAAATTTTTTTTGACGGGGAGATATTTTTAATTTTTTCCACGACAAGATTTGGCGCTATGTCCGATTGCGCCGGAGAATCAATTCTTTCTTCTTCCTCTATATCTTCTAGTACGCCCTGGGCGCGCACCGAGAGCAAAGATAAAGTGAGTAGTAGACAAAAAAGGACGGTTAATTTAAGTCTGTTTAAATGCATAGCTTATTTTATAGGCCTGTCATGATTAGTGCAAACAGAATAATAAGGAAGCTAAACTTTAAAAATTTGTTGCCGAAAAGAAATTGGAACACTTAAGGAGAAGGAAATGAAAAAAATAAATGTGTTGATGTTGGCTTTATTGGTTAGTTCGTGCAGCTTAATTAACTCTAATAAAGAAGAGACAACCTCTAAACCAAGTGGGGAAATTGAGTTTGCGGTAGATGATAATTCTGAAGCGACCGAAGTGAAAGTTGAGGAGCAACAAGTGGCTACACAACCAGCTCCAGATGAATTCGCTTTTGCAGAGGTTAAGCCAGAAGAGATGAAAATTGAAACGACTTCGGAAATGACAGCTCCAACGCTTGTTGTTGAACAGAAGTATACCCTACAAAAAGGGGAGACTCTGATGATGGCCTCATTTAAAATTTTTGGCGATTATCGAAAATGGAAAAAATTAAAAGAATGGAATCCAAATAAAAAAATCAAGGCGGGAGTTGAATTGACGTATCAACCACCAGAGCGGCCATTTGTGTGGCAGCCAAGTGGAGAAGCTTACCTTGTGAAGACTGGGGATACTCTGGGGCTGATCTCCAAAGAAAAATATGGAACTCCGAAGAAATGGAGAAGCATCTATGAGAACAACCATCCGTTAATTATTAATCCAAACCAAATTTTTGCAGGTTTCACAATTTACTATATTCCCACACGAGATGTTGCGTCTAAGTAAAGTTCGTCTATAATTAAGTCATTAAGGATTTTAAGGAGGCCCTTGTAATCAAGGGCCTTTTTTATTTATGAAATTATTAGCACTATTCACATTCATTCTCTTGGCCGTAACGGGTTGTAGCTCCATTTCAAAAATGGATAAGGATTACTCAGGTCTAAGTGAGCCGGTGGATCGTGATTACATTGATTTTATGGCTTCTATGGGAGAGGTCTATCTTCGAAGTGAGGATATTCATGAAATAAAATTAAATTCGGAATCTCTTCAGTACTTAGACCAGGTTTATGAGAGAATCCTATCCAACAATGAAATTTTGATGTCTAGGGGCCCTAAGGCAAGGTTTCATATCATAAAAAGCAAAGCCCCCTTTTTCTTCTCTCTTCCGAAAGCGCAGTTTTTCATGTCGAGTGGATTAGTTGAGCGATACCTAAAAAGTGAAGAGCTGTTTGTTTCTGCTCTTGCTTCTGAGATATTAAAAAGCAATAGAAATATCTATGAAAAAAAAATGATGATTCCACTTGGATTTTACAGCTCTGAAAAGATGATTTTAATGACAAGATTGAGACCAGAAACCAAATTTAAAATCAATGAATGGACATATTTTGTGCTCAAGCGTGCTGGTTATGATTCATCCGCATACTTAAATTGGATACAGGTCCAAAATAGAAACACATTAGATTTCTCACTCTTCTTGGGTGATGCTGTCGTGATTTCAAAAGAGGAGCATCTATTCAAAAACTTTATGGCTAAACAAGGGGTCATTGGGGTTGAGAAAAAAATGAATGAGGCAAACTCATCAAAAGCCTTTTATAAACTTTTAAACAACATAACGGATCACAAATGAAACCAGAGCAATCAGAGAGAATTTTAGTAGAGGAACTATTCAAAAAAACAATTAAAAAGAATCTACTAAATGATGACGTGATCGAAAATATAGAAAAATTAACAGGGGATGCATCCACTAGAAAATATTATCGAATCTGGACTTCAACAACTTCATATGTTGTTTGCTTAGATACTCCTCTTACTGATTTTGCCGAGGAGCCTTCGTTTGTGAAATTGCAGAAAGTTTTATCAGGTGAAAAAGTGAGAGTCCCACTTATTTTTGATAAAGACTTAGGGACAGGGTACTTACTAGAAGAAGATTTGGGTGATTCAACTTTCCTAAAAGAGATCTCGCTTATTTCAAACATAGAAGAAGAATTTCAATTTTATAAAAAAGCAGTAGATTTGATGGCCACGATTCACAATGTAGATGTTCGCAAGTATGAAGATGAGTCTTTTACCAAACTTGCATTTGATACAGAGAAATTGTTTGCAGAAATGGAGTTTACAAAAAAATATTTTTTAAAAATGTACCTGGGGCTAGATGTAGAAAGCATCGGTGTCGAAAAATTATATAAAAAACTGTATTCAATGTGTGAAATGCTCTCTGGGCAACCTCGCGTATTGGTGCATCGAGATTATCATTCCCGAAACTTAATGATTAAAAATAAGGAACAGGTTGTGATAGATTTTCAGGACGCTAGGATGGGAACTCCTTTATATGATCTCGTATCACTTTTAGAAGATTGTTATTATCAAATTAATGAAGAAAATAAGCAAAAATTAATAGATTATTACTTCAATTCGTATTACCAGAAGATTGATTCATCAAAAAACTTTCAAGATTATAAATACGTTTACGATATGATGGCGATTCAAAGAGTTTTTAAGGCCATAGGTAGTTTTGCCTATATATATGCAGACAGGAAAGATCTCCGTTATGTTAAATATATAGGTTATGCTTTCGAAAAGGTAAGATCGTTAATGCTTAGGCATGAATATTTCAGTGAAGAGCGAAAGATTCTATCGAGCCTGTATTATGCAAATTGATTATGCTCTTATTCTCAGTGCTGGCCTAGGCACTCGGATGGGGGAAATTGGTAAAAAAATTCCCAAGGTCCTTTGGCCAATTTATGCAAAAACTCTTTTAGAGCTGCAGATTTTATATTGTAAAAATCATGGAGTTAAAAAAATATTTATCAATACACATTTTTTACATGAAGAGATTGAGCAATTTTTAATGGAGCGAGATCTTTTAAAGGACGTGACCCTTCTTCATGAAAAAACACTGCTGGATTCAGGCGGTGCAATACATAATCTGGCTGAGCAGAGTGAAGTGAATTACAAAGGGCATCTCTTGTTGGTGAATGGTGATCAATTTCTTTTTTTCGATAATAGATTCTGGCAAAGAGCAATTGAGAGGGTAAGAGTATGCCGTGCTGTCTTATTTGGAATAACCGTTAATAAAAACGCGACATACAATGAAACAGTGGTAAACGAAAACAAGTTGAAAGACATCAAAAAAAATGTGGAAAAAAAGAATGATTATATTACTTATTCAGGCCTTGGTCTTTTAAATTTAAACGGACTAAGACCAGTGCATGGAATATCTCGATTCTTCGAAACAGTTGCCAACTACAAAGAGGAAACGGTTGA
Organism: Bacteriovorax sp.; assembly: GCA_018060625.1. Lineage (GTDB taxonomy): Bacteria > Bdellovibrionota > Bacteriovoracia > Bacteriovoracales > Bacteriovoracaceae > Bacteriovorax. The sequence continues at coordinate 5,229 of JAGOVS010000090.1, forward strand.
GTTTGTAACACCAGATAACTTTGAATATTGGGATTTTGGTACGGCAGAAATTTATGCAGAAAACATTTTTAAATTGTCTATAACCCAAGAAAGAAATACGGAGATGGGTAAATTTCTAAAAACAAGTGGTGCTTTTGATTTTGAGGAGAAGCTTTTTTTAGATAAAATGAGTCGATCAATTGACTTAGAAGCAACAGGGCGCTTTTTCCCTCAAACTCTGTGCGGTGCTGGCATTATTCAAAAGCTCTAAAAAATTTTCTTCTTGGAATCTTCAGTAATGATCTTGATACAATCAACGGGACATACCTCAACACATGCGTTGCAAAGTGTGCATGACCATGTCTCTATAATATAATGGGATCCATTTTTTAAAACAGCATTTTCAGGGCAAATTAATTTGCAGTTGTCACAAGAAATACAAAGCGTGTTTATCTCTAAATATGGTATCATACCTCATATATTAGCAAGTTTTTTATATTTTTGGATATATAGGCATGAAAATCCTCGGCCGTAATTATAGGCACAGAAATTTGATCATCTTTTTGTTATTGTCCCAGGTCTATCTACAGGCAATTTCATCTTTGTCTCATGGTAATACAATATTTTCACTGCTAAGTATGCGTTCCTTTTTCAAGGAACATTTCATCATTTTTCTTTTGAGTCTGTTGAGTACCTATATGGTCCTCAATGTTAAAAAATATTCTGAGTTTATTCTTCTTTTATGCCTTAGTATAATAGTCGGAAAAAGCTTTATATTGTTATCTACAAGTTTTAACAAGCTTACGCTGGTTTTGAATTTTATCTACCTCCTGTTCGCCTTTTACTTTTTTATAAGCTGGGAGCTTGAGGTTGCGATGGCATCATTTAACCCTAAGTTTTCCGCTCAAGACCTAGAAAAGGAACCGCGTTTTAAATTACAGGGAAGAATTGGTTTAAGTGAAAGTGAAGAAGATTCCATAAAAGTTCATATTACTAATATCGATGAGGAAAGTTGCTTTCTACTGCTTCCAAAAAATTGCAAGTTTGATTTTTTAGCATCTCGAAAGTACTACCTAACTTCACACTATGAGGGCGTTTATTTTACCCACCAGGCCCGCTTGGTGTCTTCGTATGACAGAGGAGTTGGTTTTGTTTTTGAAAACAACTCTGATCTCAGACTTTCATGGTCAGAATTGTACAAAGTTTGCCTAGAGAGAGGCTTTATCTCCTAAATTCTCAACCATGCCGTAAATTCTCCGAAAAGAGTGGCATGAGTAATAATGAAGACACACTTATTTCAAAACTAATCGAGGAAACCTGTACAGAGTCGGGTGAGAGAGATCAAGATACAAGCTTTGTAGATCTGAGGAAGTATTTTGAAAAGCGTTTAAATGAAGTAGATTTTGTCTCAATTTCAGATTATATGGATCAGCACCATTTATCTCATCAGGTATTATCTTATCAGCGAAATTCTAGTTGCTATCGCTTATTATTCAAACAATCCGTTCTCGATTTTCCCTCGAATTGGTCTGTTTTTGGACACATTCAAAATGAAGACCTCATCTATATAGACCCAACAAGTGACGATGATTTTTTACTGGATATTTTTTCTGAACTTTGTGGGAGTTTCCAGAACATTGTTTTGGTTAGAGATAATAAAGAGGTTCAGCTAGTTTTTCTTCCAGAAGAAAGTGCGGTTACTCACGTAAAATGGATGAAGGGGTATTTTAATAAAAAAATGACTTCTGAAAAGCAGGCAGCTTAAGCTTCGAAAAGCCTAAGCTGCAAAAAGTTGAGATTAAATTGTAGCGTAGAAATCTTTCATCATTTTAGCATCTTTTTCAAGATTTGGGCTGTTGCAAATAACATATCCACGGCAATCAAAAGTTTTAAGTGCTCGCAAGAGATCTCGCCAGTTGAAATCAGAGTCTTCCAGGTTAAGATGTTTTAAATCTCCTTTAGAGTTTGAGCTAATACCTGAAATATGAATATGCATATTCTGAAGAGCATTTGGATCCAGTTCTTCTTTTAGTTTTGAAAGAACAGTGCAAAATTCTTCGTAGGTATTATATTCATTTGTTCGAGCAAACAAATGGGAGAAATCCATACAAGGAGAGCATGATGAAACTGATTTTGTTAAATCAATAAGTTCCTCGAGTGAGCCAAACTGAGAGGTTTTTCCTGTCAACTCCGGACGTAATTCAATTTGAATATCAAGACGATTTAATCTTTCTTCAATAACGCTAAGTGATTTTTGAACAAGGTCAAAAACATCGTAAGGAGAATCTTTCATATAGAAAGCAGCGTGAAAAGTCATAGATTCAGCACCACAAAGATCAGAAATTTTTGCAGTTTGAATAATTCGCTCGACAGAAGAGTCGATCTTATCTTGTTCGCGTGCATTTAAATTAATATAGTATGGGCCATGTGACGTTAGGGGAATTCCCAGTTCATACGAAGCTTTTCTTAATCCAGAAGAAACCTCTTCTTTCATTCTTACCCCGTGGGCGAACTCTAATTGCATACAATCTAAGCCTAGTGCATGGACTTGTTTAACACCTTCGATTGGATTATTTTTTTTTGGAGTTGAATTTGGAACACCAGCTGTCCCAAATAGTAGACGATCAAATTTCATGTAGTTCCCCCGTGAGAATAATAAAAACAAGACATAATTACCACAGATCCCCGAAACATGAGAGCCGCACCGTGAAAACCCCTTTGAATTCATGGTGTTAAGGGCCCTGGTCTTCCCCTCGTGACCTGTAAATACACACAAATGCCTTATAGCTCTATGCTGAATTTTTGTCTATAATTTACAAAGACTGGTGTAAAAATGACACTTACCAAAAAATGACAGGGGGAATTCTATTTATCGGTTGAGATATTTACTGGCCTTGTATTGCATTTATTTTATTTCCTTTGGATTGATGGGATTGCTCTTTGATTTGCAAACAGGCCTTGTCTTGGGCTTAATGTTGGCGGCATTGATTTTTCTGATACTGGCGACGTGGGGAGAGAAGCTGATATTGATTTTTGCAAAAGCTCGCTATGTTACAGATGATGAAATACTAATTAATCAAGTAAAGAATTTTTGCTGTCATTGTGAAATTCCGGATGTGAAAGTTTATTGGTCAAATTTATTTGTGAATAATCTTTATTATATCAACTCGTATTTTGGAAATCCGACTTTAGTAATAGGTAAAAATATTTACAAGACATTAACTCGAAACGAACTTAACAGTCTCATTTATGCATCATTGCTTAAACTGAGGACGAATGAGGCAAAGCACAGAACAATGGCCAGTTTGGTTTTTTTCACTCTCTATCTGCCAGTTTATTTAATGCGATCTTTGACTCAAAATGACCAGATTGCCAAGGTTTTTAGCCTCTTTCTATACCCCTCCAATTATCTTAAATCTCAACTGTATGAGAAAAAATCTGAAATTCTTAAGTTTGATAAGCGAGTAGCGAATTTGGAAGGATTAAAGAAAGACTATGTATCAGCACTCTTTAAAGTGAGCCATTTGCTAACTTGTCACGAAACAAGTATTGGCGGAAGCTTGCTTAATGATCTTAATCACGTTAAAAATCAATCAGAAGATGTTATCAATTATCTTTTAATTGAAAGTGTGAGTGTCGAAGAGAGAGCGAAAGAATTGAGATGAAGTTTAAAAAATTAAAATTCGATCTTTCAGATTATTATCCGTTGTTTTTCACCCTCATTTTTGTTGCTATTTTATTCCAGTATCCTCTGGCTTCACTTGAAAGCATTTTTTATGATTTAAAAATCAGATTGGACTTCGGAATAAAGCCAACCTCAGAAATTGTCATTGTGACAATGGATGAAGAGAGCGATGATTACTTGGGGGACTCTTACCCTTACACCTATGCGACGCAATCACGGTTCTTACAGAAGTTGATTTCCTCCAAGCCGAGAATTATTAATTTTCTTTCACAGATGCCCGAAGTTAGAGAAGATGACCAACTTTATTTTAATGAATTTAAAAAGAATTTAAAACTATTTGGTTCAGTTGGGGGAGAGGTCAATTTTTCGTCAGAATTGAATGAAGTTTCTGGTGAAATAATGCCACCGTTAGAATTAAGGGATTTTAATTATGCACTAGCGCAGTTAAATGTTGATAATAATACTTTTGCAAAAGATGATGTTGTTAGACGGGCCATTTTTAATGTTTCAGGTGAGGAGTCTTTTCATTTAATGACTGCGAACCAGTACCGAAAAATGACAGGGAAAAATGTAATAAATGTGCCAGATGTATTAGGGGCTTATTATAACGATGAAGCTGATGCGAATTTTGTCCTTTTTAGATATGCTAGCTCGCCAATATACAGTGATTTTAAGTATAAAACAATTCCTTATCACCGAGTTTTGGTGGGGAACTTTTCACCAGAAATATTCAAAGATAAAATTGTCTTAATTGGCCCCAATTATATTTCTCAAAGAGATAATTTTTATCTCACTCCTTTTAATCAAGAGGAGTATAAGGCCCCAAAGCTTATAGTGCATGCAAATATTATTGATTCCTTAATACAAAACAAAACCATTAAAATGATTCCCCGGATGGTTTCAAATGTTTTTGCTTTTATATTGGGGATTATTCTCTCGTTGCTCATTTCGCGATTGAAACCAAAAGATGGACTCATTATCACCATCATGATGCTCGTATCGGTGTTGATTTTATCTTATTTGCTTTTTGTGCTTTTGGGCTTTTGGCTTTACACTGCACATTTGGTGGTGACAATATTTGTCGTCTATTACATTTGGATACCATTTCGAGCAATTGAGGAATATCAGCGTCGGTTCGCGATCCAAGAAGAAGCAAAAATTTTAAAAAAAGTTGAAAAACTTAAACAAAATTTTCTCTCCTTGATGAGCCATGACTTAAAAACACCTGTAGCTAAAATCGCAGGTGTGGCCGATAACCTCTACCATCAGAATTCAAATAATCCAGAAATTCGTGAAAAGTCTCAGTTGATCATAGATTCAACAAAAGAGTTAAATAAGTTCATATCTAGCATATTAGACTTAACCAAAATTGAATCTCGCAATTTTGGATTAAATAAGGCATCGAAGGACATAAATGGGTTGATTGAAACTGTCGTCAAAGACCTCTCGTTTAGTTCTTCTCAAAAAGACGTTCAGATAAAAAAAGAGCTGGCCCCTCTCTATCCCATACAGATTGATGTGACCCTTATAACGAGAGTTATTTCCAATCTTGTGGAAAACGCCATAAAATATTCAGGGAATGGGTCTGTCGTTCACATTAAGACCTGGGATGACCAGAAATGGGTCTACGTTGAAATACTGGATAACGGAGCGGGTATTCCGAAAGAAGAGCTTTCAAATATCTTTGAGAAATTCTATCGGATAAAAAACGATGCAAATCACTCCATTAAGGGCACTGGTCTGGGTCTTTATTTGGTAAAGTACTTTGTTGAATTGCACGGGGGAAAAATCTCTGTTGAATCAGAGGTTGGGAAAGAAACGAGATTCTTAGTGAAATTAGTGAACCAATAGTAGTAAACTATAGGTAGCAATAATTGTAGGGAGATATGTATGCATCGAGTTTTGGTCGTAGACGATGATAAGGTTTTACAAAATTCAGTTAAAGAAGCTCTGCTTTACCATAATTTTTCAGTTGATGTTGCCAGTAACGGTAAAGAGGCCCTACATGCAGTTTACAAAGAAAAGTATGATCTCGTCGTCATGGACGTTAACATGCCAGAAATGGACGGGATTTCGGCATTAACTGAAATTAAAAAGGTAGACCCCTCAGTCATCGTGATTATTTTGACTGCTTATTCCAATGTGAGTGATGCTGTAAAAGTAGTTAAAGAAGGAGCATATAATTATTTAGAGAAACCAATTTCTTCAGAGAACTTAGTTGCACTCATAAAGCGCGCCCTAAAGGCTCGTTCACTCGTTGAGACCTCACTTTTTTCTTCACCAAGACTCTCTCTTGGAGGAGATGATCAATTCGTAGGTGAATCTCACGTTATGCAAAAAGTTTTCAACGTTATTGATAAGTTGGCAAAGGTGAATACACCCGTTTTAATCAGAGGTGAATCTGGGACAGGGAAAGAATTAGTTGCAAGGGCAATTCACTATAATGGCCCTAGAAAAGATGCCAAATTTGTGACAATCAACTTGGCTGCAGTACCAGAAAATCTCAT
>JAGOVS010000265.1 GCA_018060625.1 Bacteriovorax sp.
CTCTTGAGAAATTAATTCAGAGTAAATCTCTCAACAACTCGCTTCATTTGAGCTTTAAACTTGATGTCGTGATATTGCATTACGTGTGCCCGAATTTTTTGACCTTCAAGACTGTCTTCATTGCTGATTACTTCATCAATCATGGCCTTAATCGAGCCCTTGGAAAAGCTCGCAAAAAAAGTTCCGGTCCCACTCACCCATTTTTTCAGAGAATTACCTAAAATAACAGGTCTTCCCGTGGCCATTGTTGCTAGAGCAAGATTGGGAAATTCTTGGTCATTAAAACTAATAAGAGCTTTTGACGAGGCAAGTACTGGTGCATGCTCTCCACTGCAACGATTGCCAAAAAATTGATTCAATTCACATTCTTTTTTGAGTGCATTTAAATGCTCATCATGACCTATAAATTGAAAATGTTGGTCCCACTCCCTCATCCACGAGACAAGCATGCGTGCCTGATCTAAGCTGAGTCCAGAAGTTTCAATGGCAAAAAAATGGTGCTTAAACATCTCTTTTGGAAAAAGAGAATAGTCCGACAATCTAAAAGGAGGAGGGGTCACTTCAATATCTGGCAGATGCTTTTGAAGTTTTGTTTTTAAATCTTCACGAGAAACAATCACTAAATCTGATTTTAATAAACTCTTTAAGGACCAACTCTCAACATAGGATCTAAACATTTTTTGCAAAATTGTCTGATTCATTTTATTTTCATAACCTAATTCATAAAGGTATGTGATCACTTTAGTCGACTTGCATTTGCTAATTCCCTGAGAGAATCCTTTAGAAATATTAATAATTAAATCATATTCGCAAGAAACAAAGAGATTTTTGGCAAGACTGGGAATTTTATATGAATGCAAATAAAAATCTTTTTCAGAGTGCACTCGTTTACTTAAAAAAGTCGAAGTGATCATTCGTTGTTCGATATGACCAAGAATGGCCCCTTCTCTGTGGGCAAAACAATATATCCTCGCCTCAGGGAAAAGCTCACAAATCAATTCTACGATTTCTGAATAGTGGTTTCTCTCTAATAAATAATCACAGGTTATCGCTACTTTCAAGGCCATTATCAAGACACCTTTTATAAATTATTTTTGAAATACTCGGCCGTTTGTCTAATCCCATCTTCAAATGAAACTATCGGTTTATAGTCTGAGATTGCTTGAATTTTTCCAATATCTGGCCTTCGTCTTTTTGGGTCATCTTTAGGTAAAGGAAGATAAGCAATTTTGGAAGAGCTTCCCAAAATTCGAATGATCAACTCCGCTGTCTCCTTAACGGTATATTCGTCAGGATTGCCGATATTAAAAGGAGTTGGGTCATCACTCATAAGAACATTATGAATAGCATTCACTAGATCTGTGGAATAGCAATAAGAGCGAGTCTGGCTTCCATCTCCATAGACTGTTAAGTCCTCACCCTTGAGGGCCTGGGTGATAAAATTGGGAATAACACGCCCATCATTTGGGCGCATTCTAGGGCCATAAGTATTAAAGATACGAACAATGCGTGTATCGACGTTGTACTTATGATGAACACTCATTGTCATTGCTTCTGCAAAACGTTTGGACTCATCATAACAAGAACGAGGTCCAATAGGATTAACATGCCCTACATAGTCCTCTCTTTGAGGATGAATTTCAGGGTCTCCATAAACTTCGCTGGTCGAAGCTTCAAGAAAACGCGCGTTTTTTTCTTTCGCCAGCTCTAAGAGTTTAAATGTTCCTTCTGAATTAACTCTCATGATTTCCATTGGAATAATGGCGAAATCAATGGGCGAAGCAGGGCTGGCCATTGAGAGAATGTAGTCAATTTTTTGATCTTTAAAATGGGGAAGACGCTCATAAATATTACACTGATGAAATTCAAAATTTTTATAACTTGAAATCAAATCAATATTAGATTGGGATCCTGTTATAAAATTATCAAGCCCTATGACATGTGCCCCAAGGTTTAAATAAAACTCACAAAGAGTTGAGGGCACAAACCCTGCGGCCCCGGCCACTAAAATCGTCTTTCCTTCCATTGATTCAGGTAATACAACCTTGCTCATAAAAACTCCTCAATCTAATAACGCTTTATTTGAATAACTGCAGATCCTAAAGTTAATAATCCGGCCCCTACTAATTGAACGGGAGTGAGTTTCACGCCCAAAAAAATCCAATTAATGGTTACGGCACTCAAAGGAAAAAACATTTCAGCAATGGCACAAACGCGGGCCGAAATTGTTTTTAATCCTCTATAATAAAAATACATTCCCAAGAGTCCAGACAATAAAACCATGACTAAAATTTTTCCCCAAATAACGAATTGCCAATCAAAGTTGACCAGGGAGCGATTTGCATAGGTGTAAAAGAGAAGAAAAAGGAATCCAAAGAGAAATCGTCCGCCCATAATTTGGACTTCGTTATGGCCCGCCAACGTCAATTTTTTGCCAAAGACGGTAGAAACACCCCAGCTTACCACTGCGACCATCGTGAGAAGATAGCCTAACATGGCCTTCTCTCCTAAAAAACCTAATTGAAAATTCAACTCGCCTAATTTTGGAAAAATATCAGGGGAAGAAATCAGTAGTCCACCAAAGAGGGCCACAGCTGCCCAAAGCAAGAAGGGTTTTTTTATTTTTTCCCCCAGAAATATCCTCGCTCCGCTAATGGCCACAAGAGGCTGAAGTTTTTGTAAGAGAATGACAAGCGAGGGATTAATAAGAGAGAAGGCCTTGGTAAAGGCCAATGTGCCAATGGCCGATCCAAAGACACCTATTATAAAAAAATAAAAGAGCGAAGAAACTTTTGTCTGCCCAAGACTTCCCCGATTTTTTATGAGCAAAGGAATAAAGACGAGACAAAGAAAGAAGTGCTCAGTAAAGACAATTCTTTCAGCACTGATACCAGAAAAAAGCAGAGGATAACGAATAAGAGTATCTAATGCCCAAAGGAGTCCTGCAAAGATGACAAATAAAATGCCTAACACAACGGACCCATGCACATAAATGACACGCCTACTTTATTTTTTTGCATAATTTTAGACCTATTAATAGGTTTTCTTCGTTGGTTAAAATTGGTAAATTTA
>JAGOVS010000266.1 GCA_018060625.1 Bacteriovorax sp.
CTTGAAGAATTAAATGTTAAGCCTCGTGTAAGTTATTTAACAAAAATTAGAAATAAGGAATAGATCATGTCAGCAGATGGTCACACAAGTGAATTGAGAAATCCCCTCATCACATTAAAGAGAAGCTACGGTCAGATTTCAAATGATATACTTGGGCCTATCGAAGGTGGGCCTAGTCGCTCATGGTATATTTGTTTTACAATTGCAGTCCTTACTCTTTTGATGGGAGTTGTGGTTGTCACGTATCAATTGAAAACAGGTATTGGAACTTGGGGTCTTAATAAGACGATTGGGTGGTCCTGGGATATTACCAATTTTGTTTTCTGGGTAGGGATTGGACATGCTGGAACTTTTATTTCGGCCATATTGCTTCTCTTTAGACAGAAGTGGAGAACATCAATCAATAGAGCTGCAGAAGCGATGACCATCATCGCTGTTTGTTGTGCAGGAATTTATCCCGTGATTCATATGGGAAGACCATGGCTTGCTCACTGGGTATTTCCTTACCCTAATACGAGAGAAATCTGGTTGAATTTCAGGTCTCCTCTTTTATGGGATGTGTTTGCAATTTCAACCTACCTGACAGTATCGGCCGTTTTTTGGTACATTGGACTTATTCCCGATTTTGCAACTTTAAGGGATCGGGCCGTGAATCCCCTTAGAAAGAAAATTTATTCATTTTTAAGTTTTGGATGGGATGGATCTCATCGCACTTGGCATCGTTATGAAATTCTTTGTTTAATATTAGCAGGCCTTGCCGCACCATTAGTTGTCTCCGTTCACACAATCGTCAGTATGGACTTTGCAACATCAGTTATTCCTGGATGGCACACAACCATTTTCCCTCCTTATTTTGTTATCGGGGCCGTCTTTTCTGGATTTGCCATGGTTTCAACTTTACTTATAATCACTAGAAAGGTGATGAAGTTTGAACATTTTATTACGGTCTCGCATATCGAGGCCATGTGCAAAGTTTTAATTTTAACCGGAATGCTTGTTGGATTTGCATACGCCACAGAATTTTTCATCGCGTGGTATGGTGGAAACGAGTACGAGCGATATGCTTTTGTAAACCGAGCAACAGGTCCTTATGCCTGGGCCTATTGGACTATGGTTGCTTGCAACGTTATCTCTCCTCAATTTTTATGGGTAAGGGCAATTCGCACGAATTTAAAACTAGTTTTCATTATCAGTATATTTATAAATATTGGAATGTGGTTTGAGCGTTTTGTGATTATCACAACATCTTTACACCGTGATTACCTTCCCTCAAGCTGGGCAATGTATTCACCAACGTGGGTAGAGGTATGTACTTTCATCGGAAGTTTTGGACTTTTCTTCACTCTCTTTTTGTTGTTTGTAAGATTTTTACCCGCCATTGCAGTGAGTGAAGTTAAAGGTGTTTACAAATTTGCCAGAAAAACGAGCAAACATTAATTTCTAGGAAAAAGATATGACGAAACAATTTGTTTTGGGAATTTATGAAGACGAAGAAGCTCTTGTGAAGTCTGCTTCGGAATTAAAAAAAGAAGGCATTAAAATTTTTGATTTTTATACGCCTTTTCCAGTTCACGGGCTTGATGAAATTTTAGAAATTTCACGCTCTAGACTACCTCAGATAACTTTTTTAGCTGGTGGATTTGGTTTATTGCTGGCCATTGGTTTTCAAGTTTGGACATCGGCCTTTGATTGGCCGATTGACGTAGGTGGAAAGCCAATGCTCTCAATTGTGGCCTTTATTCCAGTTACCTTTGAACTGATGATACTTTTTGGGGCCTTAACAACGGTAGCGGCATTTTTGTTTGTTTCAAATTTGTTTCCAACTCAGGAAGCAAAAATTATGGATATTCGTCAAACAGATGACCATTTTATTTTGGCCATTAAGAGTACTGAGAACGCCCTTGCTCCAGAGATCATTAGTGCGATGCTGGAAAAAAATGGTGCAATAAAAGTAAGATTGATTGATTAAGGAAATGTGTATGAAGTGTTTGCCCCAAAAAATTCTCCTCATGACTCTCTCTTTCAGTGCATTTGTAAGTTGCTCAAGCAAAACTGAACCTGGAATTGAATACATGCCAGATATGGTTTATTCAAGGGCGGTGGAAGCTTATTCAGAGAGCACTCTTACAAAAAATGGGGGATCAATGTTATATGCCCCCAAGGGAAGTATCCCCAGAGGTTATAAACCATTTCTTTATGGCGATTCAGATGCTGAAAAGGAAAGGGCGGGAGTTGAATTAAAAGATCCTAGAGAGAGCTCTCCAGCACGCATAGAAAGAGGAAAATATTTATATACGAATGCATGTTTTGTCTGTCATGGAAAGTCAGGTCAAGGGGACGGGCCAGTCGCCAAAAAGTATGCAGAACCCCCTGCCTTTAACGGAAGGGCCCTTCGAGATTATAAGGATGGACAGTTTTACCATGCAATTGTGCGCGGGATGGGGGACATGCCAAGCCATGAAGCCCAGTTGGATGATTCCGATCGTTGGGATGTTATTTTATACATTCATGAATTACAAAAAATTGAGTAGGAGAGCAAAACGTGCATAAGAATAATCAAAACAGTGATGAAAAATTATTTTACAAGATACATCCCGGTATCCAGAAATTTTGTCTCTATACCTTGGCCATTGGTGGAGCGTCGTTTGCACTCTCATATTTTCATACACCAGTAAGGTTTTGGGTCAATCTTCTTATTAATAATTTTTATTTTATTTCAATTGCCTTAAGTGGATTATTTTTTTTGGCCCTTCAGAATATTACTAATTCTTCATGGATGAGAACCTACCAGAGAATTCCTCAGGCCATGTACGCCTTTCTTCCTTTTGGATTAGTCTTGATGCTTCTGACTTATTTTGGATTTCATACGCTTTATGAATGGACGCACGATAGTATTCGTCTTCATGATCCAGTTATAATGAAGAAGACTCTTTATTTGAATACTTCTTTTTTTCTGGTGAGAATGGTGATCTTTTTTATTCTTTGGACAGGATTTGGTGCACTTATTTCCTATCTAACAGATCGTTGGACTAAGGCAAAACCTTATCCAGAGCAAGCGGCCTTGCTTG
>JAGOVS010000267.1 GCA_018060625.1 Bacteriovorax sp.
AAGCGTGTCTGGTCAACAACAGGGCCCGTTAGGGTAGGCACTTCTAAAGCAAAAGTAGAAGCGAGAGAAAGTGCCAGATAGAGTAATAGAGAAACGACTAATTTCACTTTTAAAATTTCACTGTCGGAGCTTTTTGTGCTTCTTCAATATTTTCTACTTGAAATTGTGGTTTCTTGGCCAAGTGAAGAAAAATGCCATTGTACCAAGATGTTGGTGGGACTGTGACGAGATTATTGAAGACTTTTATCGCTTCAATATAGCGGTTTCGTGCCACGGTAATGCGATTTTCCGTTCCCTCAAGCTGAGTTTGCAAGTCTTTGAAATTTTCATTGGCCTTCAGGTCTGGGTATTTTTCAGCAACGAGCATGAGTCTTGAAAGAGATGAGGAGAGGCCGGCCTGGGCCTTTTGAAATTTCTGCATATTTTCTTCTGTTAATTGGTCAGCGGTAAAATTAACTTTAGTCGCATTTGAACGTGCCTCAATAACTTTTGTTAAAGTTTCTTCTTCGTGAGTAGCATAACCTTTGACTGTTGCTACTAAGTTTGGAATAAAATCTGACCTTCTTTTATATTGGTTTTGCACTTCGGCCCAATCCGCTTCAACTTGGTTTGCTGCCGTTGGAATGCTTTGCATACCACAAGAGGTAAAGAAAAAAGAGAGAACAATTAAAGTGAGTGCGTGACTGATATATTTTTTCATAACAACTCCTCGTGAAATAAATTATAATAGAGTGTATGACAAAGAATCAAAAAAGTGAACTTCTCCTTCCAGTGGGAGATATGAATATGTGTCTGGCGGCCATTCACAACGGCGCAGATGCAATTTACGTAGGAATGCCCCACTTCAATGCACGGGGGCGTAGCTCAGATTTTTCAGTCGCGGAGCTTAAGGAGATGATTGAAACCTGTCATCTTTACGGGGTGAGAGTGAATCTGGCCTTTAATGTGGTCATTTTTGAAGAAGAGTTTCCAGAAGTCATCAGTCTTCTTAAACAGGTTTTTCCCTTAGCTCCAGACGCCCTTATTGTTCAAGATATTGGGCTCGCAAGATTAATCAAAACTATGTTTCCCCAGCAAGTCATTCACGGTTCTACTCAAATGACTGTGACCAATCATGAATCAATGGCGCTTTTGAGTGACCTCAATATTAAACGCTTTGTTTTAGGGAGAGAAGTTTCGCTTTCTGAGATGAAGTTAATTAAAGAGAAGACTGATCGGGAGCTTGAAGTATTTGTCCACGGGGCCCTTTGTGTGGCCTATTCAGGGCAATGTTTTACTTCTGAAAGCATTGGAGGGCGCTCGGCCAATCGCGGGCAATGTGCTCAGAGTTGTCGATTTGAATATGATCTCATTGTTGATGGGCAGAGACGGGATTTGGGGGATAAAAAATATCTTGTGTCACCTAAAGATCTTTGTGGAATTGCCCAGATTCCTGAGCTGCTTGATTTAGAGATTGCAAGTTTTAAAGTAGAAGGACGCCTCAAAACTCCCGAGTATGTGGCCTCTGCGGCAAAAAATTATAAGCAAGCTATTATGGCGCACACAAATCACAAAGGATTGGGAAGTGATGCCCAAGAGCGGGCCATGCGCGAGATGAGTCTTACATACTCCAGAGGTTTTTTTTCGGGATGGCTTAAAGGTGTGGATCACCAACGCCTCGTGGAGGGAACTTATGGGGCCCATCGTGGTTTAGAGATTGGGGTCGTTCTATCGATAAAGGCCCATTCTATAAAAATCAAAAGCGATTATAAAAAGTTAAAAAAAGGCGATGGCGTTCTTTTGGCGGGGTTTATCCAAGGTAAAAAAAGAGAGCTTGGTGGACTGCTCTATGATGTTTTACTCGTTGGAAGCGAGTGTGAGCTTTTCTTTTCTCGTGAATTTGATTTAAAAAAAGTTTATCCAGGAATGAAGGTTTATTTTAATCACGATGCTCTTGTTGAAAAAGAGTTAACCCAGTCATATACAGATAAAAATTTAAAGAAAAAAGTGTCCATCAATATAAAGATCGATTGTAAAATAGGAGGGCCTCTTTGCTTAATCGTTTCAGATGATGTGCATGAATTGACGATTAGGGGGGATGACCCTGTTGAAGAGGCCCGAGAACGACCGCTCACCCTGTCTGATTTTAGGGACGAGTTAGGGGCATTGGGTGCTACTTGTTTTGTTCTTAATGAACTTGAAATAAAGGGAGACACTTTTGTTTTTCTTCATCAAAAAGAATTGAAAAATATAAGACGAAAATTTACAGAGAAACTCATGTCGATGAGAGTGAAGAGAGAGACCCCAGAGCTTTCTTCTGTAGAGCACCTTATAGCGCCTCAACCAAAGCAGCAGCATGCTTTAAAACGCCTTAATCTCTTACTCCGAGATGTTGAACAGGTCAGAGAGCTTTTACATTTCAAAGAATTTCAAGATGAGATTAAAGATATCTTAGGGATCGTTTATCTCGATTATGAATTTGGCAAGGAATACGCTCAATCGGTTGAACTTTTAAGATCTCATGGTGTTAGAGTTGGAATTGCCACAACTCGGATTTTAAAACCCAATGAATATCACAATTTTAAAGTGATAGAGAGGGCCTTGCCAGATGTGATTCTTTGTCGAAATCTTGGGGCCGTAGAGTATTTTAAAAATGGAGACTTTGAATTAAGAGGAGATTTTAGTCTTAATGTGACTAATTCACTTACGGCCAACTATCTTCTTTCAAAGAATTTAAAATCGGTATGTGCTTCTTATGATCTCAATGCACGACAACTTTCTGACCTCCTTTTGAAAATGTCTTCAGGGGATATTGAAGTCACCATTCATCAATACATGCCTTCCTTTCATATGGAACATTGTGTGTTCGCTGCATTTTTGAGTACGGGATCAAGTTTTAAGGATTGCGGGAAGCCGTGCGAAGACCATAGGGTAGAGTTAAAAGACCAATTTGGGCATTATCATCAGATTAAGGCCGACCAAGAATGCCGAAATACGATGTTTAATGCGACTTCGCAATCTGCCGCTAGACTGATTCCTGAATGGAAAAAACTTGGTCTTACTGAATTTCGCTTTGAGGCCCT
>JAGOVS010000008.1 GCA_018060625.1 Bacteriovorax sp.
AAAACCGGTTAACGTCAACTATTAATAATTTACAATCTTCGAGTGAAAACTTATCAGCAGCAAACTCTCGCATAAGAGATACTGACTTTGCCGCAGAATCAGCAAAAAATACGAAGATGAATATTTTGACAGCAGCTGGTACTTCAGTATTGTCTCAGGCCAATTCTCAAGGACAATCAGCACTTAAGCTTTTAGGTTGATTTTTTTTAAAACCACAAGTCTTTGGGCCTTCACTTTGGTGAGGGCCTTTTTTTATTCCG
Organism: Bacteriovorax sp.; assembly: GCA_018060625.1. GTDB lineage: Bacteria > Bdellovibrionota > Bacteriovoracia > Bacteriovoracales > Bacteriovoracaceae > Bacteriovorax. The sequence continues at coordinate 261 of JAGOVS010000008.1, forward strand.
ACTGTTTTGCTTTTGAGCAAGATGCTCATTTTCCTTGATGATTAATTCTTAAGATATGTTAAGCTAAAATAAAGATTAGTTTTAGAGGTTGTATGGATAATTTTAGCAATAATGGCCCTACATCTTATGATGAAAGTGAAGAGTACAAAAAACTCAGGACACTTATGCATGATATGATTAATCAGATTACGAAGTTAGATCAGATTAATTACAAGGTGCAAAAAGGATCTCCTTTTACAGCTGAGCAAGTTGAAATTTTCAATGATACGATCGTTAAATCTAAGAAATTAGTCTCTGAATTAAGGGACAAAATTCATTATATGGAAAAGAACTCTAAAAAAGAATAAAGAAAAAAAGAGAAATTAGGAAAAAGGACGGACAAATCCATGAGTTTAGATCAAGGTTTATTAGATGAATTTGCAATTGAGGCCAATGAACTACTAGATGAAGCAGAGGAAGCTTTGCTTAAAGTTGACCATGAAGCGGACATCAAAAAAATGTATGACTTAGTCTTTAGAACCTTTCATTCATTAAAAGGTTCTTCAGGGATGGTTGGATTTGATGAACTTCAGAGACATCTGCATCTTTTAGAAGATTATTTGCAGAAATCAAAAGGGGATTTTGATCATTTTAGGGCCTCCGCTGACTATTATCTCAAAGGGGTCGATGCTGCTAGGAAAATTTTAGGAGGAGAAACCGTTCAATTTGTCTATGAAGTTATGGGTCCTAAAAAAACGGCAGTAGCGACAGACGCCCCTGTAGAAGTTAAAAAGAAAAAAATAATCTATCTCTCAAATTCACGGATCAAGCCTTTAGGAGAAGAAATTTTAGGATTTGAAGGATTACTTCATTTCTATTTAAAATTCTCTAGCGTGGATGAGTTAGAAAATCAGAATCTTTTTAATGAGGAGTACGATGTTCTCATCAGCGATTTGAGCTTAAGTTCACTGAGCAGTATTATTTCTCCTAAAAAGAGTAAATATCCACTCATTTTGATTGTTGATGAAATTATTGAAGAAAAGAGTACTCAGAAAATATTTCAATTAATGAAAAAATCAGACGAGCGCTTAAGAATTCAATTGGCACTAGAATCAGCTTTAGATGCGCGAATGAATATATAGTGATGCCGGTTTAAAATTCAAGTGCCAATGGGTGTAAAATTATCTGTTATTAAAGTCTCTAGCTCGGCTCGATATTTTCTTATACCTCTAAAAAATTCCATCAGTGTTTTTCTAAAATCGTCAAACTCTTCAAAATACCTGTTGGCCGTAACTTTTTTCTTCATAAACTTCCAAAGTCGCTCAATGGGATTTAGATTTGGTGAGTATGGCGGCAAATATAAAATTCTTATACCCAGTGCTTTGGCCAGCTCTCTGACCATCTTCGAGCGATTGTATGCTGCTCCATCAAGTACGAAATAAATTTTTTCTTCGTTCGGATTTTTACGCCGAATTGACCTCAAAATTTCGCAAACAGATTGTTTATTAATTGTCTCAAATGATCTTGCGATTACATCTAATGAATTTATCTCAATTGCTCCACAAACGTTTACTCTTTTTCTCCAGCCGGAGTTCGTTTTTACTTCAAAGTTTTCTCCTGTTTTGATCCACCCATAGGTAATGGTTGGCGCAAACTCAGGGTGAGTAGAATCCCCAAAGTATACTAGTCCATGAGACTTAATTCCATTGTACTGACGCAAAAACTTCTCTTGCTCACTACGCTTTGCCTTACCTGGTACAGGTGTTGCCTTCTTAAAAGAGAAACCTAGACGGTGAAGAAGCTCAGTAACTCCTCCTCGTGAATATTCAATTCCAAATTTCTTTTTAATGTGAGCAACGACTGACTTTGTAGAGGGAAATATTTTTAACTTTAGATCGGCAGAAAGAATTTTTTGCTCTCTTGGTGATAAAAAAGCAGATCTTCCACCATAGAAATCATTGATTAACTCTTCAATGCCTCCATTTTTATAACGCTTACGGTAGTTGGCAATTGTTCCTTCATCAAGGAATAAAAACGTCGCAATGTCTTTATAGGTTTTTTCGTCATCAAGTAGAAGTATGACTCGGATTCGATCCGCGTACTTGCGACTACGCTCAAGCCTGAGTTCCTCAAGAAGTTCTGTACGATCAGATGGTGATAGAAATTTTCCCATGAAAAATTTTAAAATAAATTTAACGATAGGCCAAATGTTTTTTACTGGAAATTTAAACCGGGATCACTATATTATCGATATTGATTCTGAATCTATCGAGCAATGTCCTGAAGTCACACCAGAAGAAATAAAAAACTTTTTTTTAGGAATTGTTAAAAGAGAAGATCGCATTATTACAATTTTAAATATCGGTGAAATAAAATATTAGGATATTATGAAAAAATACAAATTGCTGTGTATTGATGATGAGCCAGTTATCTTAGATTTGTATGAGTTGATGTTTGAAGATCTTTATCCAATATTAAAGGCCACATCTCCTGAAGAGGCCATTGATTTATTGAAAAATCACCACCAAGAAATCATTTATGTTTTCTCTGATTTTACTATGAATGGCATGAATGGCCTGCAGTTTCGAGAAGAGATGATCCGCTGTGGTTTTGAAATTCCATTTTCAATGGTTACTGGAAATTATGATTTAGAAATGGCCGAGCAAGGAATGAGTCTTAGGATAGATTCTTTTTTACATAAGCCCATTGAGAAAGAAGAACTTCTAAAGCTTGTACAAAACCTTGGAGAAAAAAGAAGGATTCAGCTAGTTGATGAAACCGAGATGGTCACGAGCTTCATCTCAGAATCTTTACCGATGCTGGAAGAAATTGAAAATCTTATTCTGGTCTTAGAAAAAAATCCCAAAGATATGAATGCCCTTAATACTTATTTTCGTCTGCTTCATACAATCAAAGGAACTGCTTCTTGTGTTGGGCTAAAGTCACTCCCTAGCTTTACTCATGCATACGAAGATCTTGTCTCTTTGGCGAAGGAACAGAAAATTGCCATTACGCCGGGGTTTGTTGATTCACTTCTTTTTGGATTAGATCGATTAAAATACATGTATTCAAAAATTTCAGATGAAGAAGTTTTTGAGTTTGATATCTCTGAATGGCTTGTAACGATTAAATCTTATGAAAATTTAAAAACGGAATGCCAAGCAGGAGCTGGAGCGGCCGATGGCCATCAAGAGTCCCGAGTCCACTCAGAAAAGCTCGCCATCCCCCTAGAGACGCTGGATTCCTTTTTGGAATTAAGTGGTAGTATGACCATCTTGCGAAATACAATCTACAAAGCAATCTCTCGCGTAGAAATAAAGCAACCAAACGATAAAGACGTCGAGTTTTTATCAAGTTCAATCGAAGAACTCCATAAAATCACCTCTATGGTACAAAAACAGATTTCTGAAATGAGAAAAATCAGTGCAGATAATATCACTCGACCCCTTAAAAGAGTTGTGCGAGATACTTCTAAAGAGCTTAATAAGGAAGTTGAGATTATTATTCATAATGAACACTTAAAGATAGACAATACAGTGGCCAAGATCATTTCGAATTCGTTGGTACACTTAGTAAGAAATAGCATTGATCATGGTATAGAAATGCCGGAAACGAGACAACTCTTGCACAAAGAACGCAAAGGCGTAATTGAGCTTTCATTTTACGAAGATGGCGACAGCAATATTGTAGTTTTAAAAGATAATGGGGCAGGGATCAACAAGCGCCGTGTGCTTGAAAAGGCGATTGAAAAAAATATTATTACTGAAAAAATGGCCAGTGGACTTAGTCATCATGAAATTTTAGCACTTATATTTGAGTCAGGATTTTCCACCTCCCAAAATGTTTCAAGCATTTCTGGGCGAGGAGTGGGGATGGATATGGTTAAGTCTTCTGTGGAGTCCATTGGTGGAAAGATAAAAATCGATTCTACAGAGGGACTTGGTTCTTGTTTTACTCTCCATCTACCCCAACCAAAAAGTGTCTTAATTAATAAAACTCTTATGGTTGAGGAGCAAACGGAATTTTTTTCTATTCCTATAGATGATGTAGTGGAAGTTGTTTGTATTGAACGGGAGGACTTTCCTGAATCTCTTTTTCATGTTGGAGGGTATCCCGTCATTAAGCGCTATGAAGAACTCATTCCTGTTTTTAAATTATCGAATTGCTTAGTGGGTAAAGAAGGCGAAGATTCATCAGATGATTTATTAAAATTAAATGCACTGGTGACCATTATTCTCAAACATAATAATACAAAGTTTGGATTAATCGTCGATAAAATTCATGATATTGAAGAATCTGTTGTCCGAAAGATCAAACCCGTTTTAAATGCTTCTGATCTTTATGCGGGAGTGACTTACTTTGGAGACGATGACTTGGCACTCGTTTTAAATGTGGAGAGTCTTGCTAAAGAAAAAATGAAAGCGACGGAGAGAATTGAGAAAGAAAAAGTCAAATTGCATACGTTATCCAAAACAGAGGTCGTGAATGAACCTTATGAATTATTCACTTTTACCATACAAGATCATCAATACGGAATTGCTAAAGAAAAAGTTTTTCGTTTTGAAATATTGGCCTCAAATCTCATCCAATGTTTCAACGGGAATTATTTCTTCAAATACAGGGAAGGCATTGTTAAAATTATAGGCCTTAATCCAATACATCTATCCTTAATGGCAGAAAAGGAAATGGTGAATCTTATTATTATGAAGAGTGAAGAGCTTTTTTATGCCTTTCATGTTGACGAGATTCGTGAATTCATTACTTCTGATTTTCCCATAGAGTCCTATTTTAGCAAAGGGGATAAAATTCGAGGAAGTATTATCTATCAGGAAGAAATTATTTATCTATTAAATGAGAGTGAATTAGACAAAATGGCCCAGGCCTTAATTGAAACCCCATTGAAAGAAATAAAGGAGGCCGCTTAATGAATCCTAATGATAAAGAATTTTATGATCTCATTTTTGCCGTGAATCAGGATTTTTATGAGCAAATCTATCAGGATCAATGGTTTAAACAAGTTTTTAAAAACATCACTCAAGAAGTGATCACTTCCCAGCAAACTGATTTCATGGTGCAGGCCTTTGGAGGCCCCAGTCGATATTGCGGGCGTATGCCTGGAGATGCCCATCCTCATATCTATATAGATGAATACATGTGGGATTTACGGGAGAAATACTTAAAGAATTCTTTCAAGAAACATTATGTTCCACAAGACATAGCTGAAAGATGGCTAAAAATTGATAACGCCTTCAAAAATAAGATTATAAAAAAATCAATTGAAGATGTGATTCCTCGATTTACAACGGATGAACCAGTTATTGTCTTAAGAGATCAATTGAAAAAAGCTTCTTAAAAAACTTTTGCCCTAATGGCCGCTTCTCTCTTCATTAATCGTTCCATGTAAGCTTCAAGTGAAGGATTTCCAAGGACTAAATAGTCATGGGCCCCAGGGATAATAGACCCCAGCATGATATCTGCCGCAGAAAATCCAGAGGATAAAATATAGTCTTGCTTTTCTAGTAGTGGAGTGAGGGCCAAAGATAAATTGGCCGATTCTTTTTTGACAAATTCTCTCGTGGTTTTTTCTTCCTCAGGGGAGTTCATATGAGTGAACATTCTGGCCACTACACACTCAAGACTTCCGACAGAAAAGACCATCCATTTAAGGTAGTCGGCGCGAAGTTGCTCATTTTCTTTTGTGGGGGCCAGAAGGCCGTAGGAGTATTTATCTGCCAGGTAAAGACAAATGGCCGCCGACTCAAACATGTGGATTGGTCCATCAATAATACTCGGGACTCGGCCCATAGGATTTATTTTTTTATACTCAGGAGTATTTAATTCTCCATTTCCCTTTTTTAAAAAGTTGTTTTGGTAAGGGATATTCATCTCCTCTAATAACCAACGAACGCGATCACTTCTGTCTTGGTAGGCCATGGAATAAAGTTGTATCGTCATAGTGAATCATCCTTAAATAAGAGATTTAAAAAAGAGCATCAAACCAAACTTTCTGTGAACGTTCATCACAATCAGATTCCCAAATATGGCGGACTTCTAGATAACTCATAATTCCTTCTTTCCCCATTTCTCGACCGAGACCCGATTCTTTAAGACCACCAAAAGGCATTCCTGGATTAAGGAGGTGATATTCGTTGATCCAAATAGTTCCGGCCTCTAGATTTTGGGCCAACAGAAGAGCTCTCTTATGATTTTTAGACCAAACGGCAGCGGCAAGTCCATATTTTGAATCATTGGCCAAGGCAATCGCCTCATCCTCTGTTTTAAAAGATGTTATTCCTACTACTGGGCCAAAAATTTCTTCTTTGAAAATGGTGTGAGCTGGAGTGATTTCAAAAACAGTGGGTTCAATAAAATAGCCTTTGGCAAATTCACCTTCTGTTATCCTTTTTCCTCCTGCTAGAAGTTTGGCCTTTTCAGCTAGTGATTTATCAATAAAAGCGAGTATGGTATTCATTTGCTTTTCGCTGATAACAGGTCCAAATCCAGCATTTGGATCTGTGGTTGGGGCCACCTTGATATCTTTGATTCGGGTTAGAAATTTCTCCATGAAAGCGCTGTAGATGCCTTCTTGGATGAGCAGTCTTGTTCCTGAATCACAGGCCTGACCAGAGTGGTATAAAAAGGCGTAAAGAGCGCCGTCAACGGCAAGTGAGAGATCAGCATCGTCTAAAATAATATTGGCCGATTTCCCGCCAAGCTCCATTGTGGCATTGGTAATGTGAGGGGAGACACTCTTCAAGATTTCGGCACCAACAGGCGTTGATCCAGTGAAGGCCACTTTTTTTATTTCTGAATGCTTAAGAAGTGCTCTTCCAACATCGGCCCCACCGGTTATAATATTGACGACTCCAGCAGGTACTCCTGCCTCTCGAATAATTTCGGCCAGAATTGAAGCAGAGGCCGGAGTTTCCTCGGCCGTCTTTAGAACAGTTGTGCATCCAGTGGCAAGGATCGGCCCAATTTTCCATCCGGCCATAACTAAAGGGAAATTCCAAGGAATAATTTGAGCACAAACTCCTATGGGGGTGTAGGAGCGATAGTTTTGCGAAAAACCTTTTCTAGAAGCGGCCTCATCTTGTTCATAAAGATTTAACTCCCTTGCGACTTTGCTCATGACTTTAAAAAAAGCAGCTGTGTTGTGAACATCGGCCTTTGCTTTTCTTAGAGTCGAGCCGGAATCGCGAAGTTCTATATCCACAATTTCTTTTGCACGCTCTTTAATCTTTTCTGAGATTTTTAAAAGGAGATCAGCGCGGTTTTCTTGAGAGAGATTTTTCCAAGAAGCATCGTTAAAAGCATTTTTTGCAGCTGTCACGGCATCATCAATATCCTTTGCGCCGGCCACATGATAGCTCGCAACCACTGCTCCATTTGAAGGGTCGTAAGAAGTTTTAATGATTTGTTCACTAGATTCTCTAAATTCACCATTGATAAATAATTTGATTTCCATATTGTTTCCTTTTTTTATTAACAGTTTCTAAAACTCACCGCAATGCCTTGACCCACTCCAATACACATGGTTGCCAATGATTCTTTTATGGTTTTATTTTTTTTCATTTGATGAGCGAGGGTTGTCACTATTCTTGTTCCCGAGCTTCCCAGAGCATGCCCTAAAGCGATCGCCCCACCACTAAGATTAACGAGCAATGGATCTAGATCAAGACCTTTGATACAACCCAGAGATTGAGCTGCAAAGGCCTCATTGAGTTCGATGCATTGGAAGTCCGATATTTTTTTCTGATGGCGCTTGAGAAGAACTTTTACGGCTTCAACTGGACCTAGTCCCATTGTGCTTGGGTGAAGTCCTCTTACTGCGGCCCCTGTGATCTCGATCATGGGAGTGAGTTTATGAGTTTTTAAGAACTCTTCGCTGACAATTAAAACGGCAGAGGCACCATCATTCATTGGACTAGAGTTACCCGCAGTGACTGTTCCTGGATTTCTGAAAACAGGACTTAATCGAGCAAGAGATTCTAGTGTAGTATCAGAGCGAACGCATTCATCTTTACTAAAAAGATAACTTTCTTTTTTTAGTTCGACAGTAATGGGTAAAATTTCATCTAAAAAATCGCCGCGCTCCCAAGCGGCCGCGGCCTTTTTATGGGAATTAAAAGCAAAAAGATCTTGCTCTTCTCTGGAGATATTAAAAAGTTTAGCAACTTCTTCTGCCGTTTCTCCCATTCCCATAAGTGGAAACATTTTTTCCATCTTAGGGTTAGGAAAACGCCAACCAAAAGTTGTGTCATACATTTTTTGCTCACGATCATAGGCCGATTGTCCTTTGGAGAGTACATAGGGGCCTCGAGACATGCTCTCGGCACCTCCGACAATAAGGCAGTCTGCAATTCCAGATTGAATGCGGGCATGGCCATCGATCAATGCATCCAGAGAAGAGCCACACAAACGATTAATCGTTGTTCCTGGAATTTCGAGAGGAAGTCCAGACAGAAGCACTGACATGCGTGCCAGATTTCGATTATCTTCCCCCGCCTGGTTAGCACAACCGACGATAACATCATCGATTAAGAGTGGATCAAAACCAAGATTCTCTCTTATATCTTTTAAAACATGAGCTAAAAGGTCATCAACTCTCATGGGGGCAAGTTTTCCGGCCAATTTTCCGACAGCTGTTCTTTTTGCATAAACGATAAATGTGCGTTTCATTATTTTTCCCCAAAACTATTTAAAGGTATTTAAACACCAAAAATTTTAACTCTTTTGAAAGACGATAGCGATCGTCTCTGGTAATTGTATTTAATTCTTCTAGAAGTTGAGCAATATAATGCAGCCCAATTTTTTCCCCCCACTCAATTGGACCCAAGGGGTAATTCACTCCATTTTTCATGGCGAGATCGATATCTTCAGCTGAGGCCAGTTTTTCACCAAGAGCAAAATAAGCTTCGTTAATAATCATGGCGATGCTTCGTGGGTAGTGAAAGGTGAGTTCCAGCTTTTTGTGCTCTACTGGTGTTAAATTGATGAGCTTGCCAAACTCCTGGATGAGGTCAAAGGATTCATTATCATCAAGATGGCGAAGAGAGTATTCAAAGGCATTGGTTGGTGAATAGAAAAGTGTCGAGAGGGCGGCGGTGACCTGTGGGCAATATTTTAAAATCCATTCCCCCCAACATAGGGTAAGATCTGTTATGATTTTTGCCTTAGATGTTTTGGACAATTCTTTTAAAAAAAGAAATTTCTTTTGAGTTCTAAGGGCCGTGAGATCAATGATAATATCATAGTTCTCATAACTGTTGAGGGCCTCATCAATCGTTCGAACGGTATAATGGGCAATGAGTTTTTTATAGTGAGGGTGGTCGGGGTGGGCGACAACCATAATATTAGGAATCATATGTGTAAAACCCCTTTTTCGTTTTTTTGCCAAGTCGCCCTGCTGCGACCATGTCTCGTTGTAAACGGTGAGGTTTAAAACGGGCCTCATGATAAAAGGCCTGATAGACAGACTCAGTGACACTTAAATTAATATCGATACCGATAAGATCCATTAATTCAAATGGGCCCATTTTAAATCCACCGACTTCTCTCATGACGGTATCAATTTCTCGGCATTTATTGAGATCATAATTTTCGCAGGCGCGGAGGGCCTCGCCATAAAAATTGCGGGCGATGCGATTGACGATAAATCCAGGAGAGTCAGAACATTCACAGGCAATCTTCTTTCTTTCCTGAAACCATTTAATGAGATCTTTGATGAGTATTGGATTGGTTTCCATTCCACCAATGACTTCAACCAATTTCATAACAGGCGCGGGGTTAAAGAAGTGCAGTCCGAGGAATTGCAATTTTCTTTTTTCACTTAATCCTTGTGCCAGATGAGTGATTGGAAAGGAAGAAGTATTGGAAGCAAAGATTGTCTCTTCATTCATTTTTTGGTCAAGATCCAAAAAGAGTCTTTTTTTAATTTCCAGGTTTTCAACAATGGCCTCAACGATGAGATCAGCATTAGGATCTAGTTGGTCCAGCTTTTTGACAGAGAGATTTTTTTTGAAGGATTGAATCTCTCCGTCTGTGTATTTTCCATTTAATTGGAGCTTGTCAAAACTTTGATGAATACGTTCTAAACTAAGTAATGCGAATTCAACATTTTGATCAACCATTTCTACCATGAGGTTTTGCTGAGTAAACCATTGGGCAATTCCTTGCCCCATTGTTCCAGCGCCAATGACAACAACTTTTTTTAGTTTCATAACTATTTTGCATCTCTTTTTGGTTGATCAGCTTCATTGTATTCTGGAATAGTGAGACCACACTCTGCACACATTTCTTCAATTTCTTTGACAAAGACTTCACGAATTTCCCCGTTGGTTCTTTGCTTTAGACCAAGGTTGACATAAAGATCATTACTGGCCCCTGAAGTAGATCCAAAAACATTCATCACTCTTGGCCACCAAAGATTGAGACGCTCTTGCAGAAAAGATTTTTGTTCAGGGTCTTTGGAGAGAATTTTAACCCACTTATCACCGTGAGCAAGGTGCATGACTTCTTCTTTGTAAATGCCTTCAATGGCCTTTTTCCAAGGAAGGTAGCTGGAGTTGAAAGTATCTTGCAGCTGATGTCCGGCAGCGCGGTCCATAAGAAAGTTAAAAAGAATATAGTCGGTCCAGTATTTAATATCGTAGTAAAAAATATTGACTCGGTAATCATCTTTAATTCTTTTAAAACCAATATTGATTTGGTCTTCTGCTAGTTTGAATCCTAGATTTGTTTTTTGGGTATGTTCTGTCGTGTTTTGTCCCAATTCTTCTAAGAGGCGATAAATGACTGAAGCGTGTCTCATTTCATCTTTGACCATTTGGGCGACGATGACTTTTTCTTGAACGGTAGGGGCCTTTTCAATCCAAGGCATATAACCTAAGGCGCCCGAATATTCTGAGTCTCCTTGCATCCATAGAAGATTGAGAAGGTGTTTGCGATAAAAAGCAGGCATATCGTCTGTGGACTCAAATGTTTTTCCTTTTTTGATATCAGAAAAAAGAGTGAGTTCTTCAGGTGAGTAAGTATGTGTTGTCATAAGGATCTCCTTTTAAAAAATAAATATTTATTGGCCAGTAAAGTTTGGTTCACGTTTAGCAAGAAAGGCAGTGAGGCCTTCTTTGTAATCTGAACTATTGCCTAAAAAGCGTTGGGTATAAGTTTCGCGCTCCATGGATTCATTAAAAGAAGAATCAAGTGATGACTTAATATTTTTTTTAATCATTTCACTTGTGAGTGGAGAGAGTTTATTAAGCCTACTCGCATACTCCAGTGCAAGAGTTAGAACATCTTCGCTTAGTTTATTGACGATTCCGCAGGCAAAAAGCTCTTCACTGGTTAATGGGGTACCCAATAAAAAAAATTCCATGGTTTTTTGATAACCTAAGGCGCGACTAAAAATATAAGTAGAGCCTGCATCGGGTGCAAGACCAATTTTACTGAAGGCCCCCATAAATTTAATCCCCGGGCAAGCAACGATGAGATCACTGGCCACGGCCACCGAAATTCCAGCTCCCGCGCAAACTCCGTTAACGGCCGCAATCACAATTTTTTTAGAATCGCGAATGGCATTGACGAGTGGGTTCCATTCTGTTTGGAGAGTGTGTCCTAAATCGATGGCCCCATTTTGCGCTTGAACACTTCGATCGTTGAGATCTTGTCCTGTACAAAACGCTTTACCGACGGCCGTGAGGATGATGGATAAAACTTGAGGGTTTTTATTGGCCTCGCGAATGGCCTGGATAATTTCCATTTTAGCTTCAATATTAAGAGCGTTGTAGACTTCTGGGCGATTGATTTTAATGATCGCAGTACGATTTTCTTCGGTGTATTCTAAAAAACGAAAAGCAGATGCCATATTAATTTCCTTGATACTGAGGATTGCGTTTTTCAAGAAAGGCCTTCATCCCTTCTTTTTGATCGAGAGAAGAAAAAGTGAGATAAAAATTTCTTCGCTCAAAATCCATTCCATCTTTGAGGGTCATTTCAAAGGATTTATTTACTGATTCTTTGGCCAGTCGAATGGCGACTGGGGCACGATCAGCAATGGTCTTAGCGAGCTCAAAACTTTCTTGAAGCAGGGTTTGAGCTGGAACAACTTTGGCCACAAGACCCCAGTCACAAGCGGTGTGAGCATCGATCATCTCACCAGTTAAGACCATCATCATGGCCTTGGATTTACCAATGGCGCGAGTGAGTCTTTGTGTGCCGCCGGCCCCGGGGATGGTGCCAATTTTAATCTCGGGTTGAGAGAATTTGGCATCGTCACCAGCAATAATAAGATCACAAGACATGGCAAGCTCGCAGCCTCCACCAAGAGCAAAACCATTAACGGCCGCAATGATGGGCTTGGTGATGAGTTTTAACATCTCCCAGGTGCGAAAGCGCTGATCGTTGATTTGATCAACGGGGGTGGCCGACACCATTTGGGCAATATCTGCACCAGCAGCAAAAGCGCGCTCGTTTCCGGTCAGAATGATCACTCGTACGTCTGGGTTTTTATCTAAAGCAAGAAAGCAGTCAACTAACTCTTGCATGAGATCAGTTGAAAGTGCATTTAAAACTTTCGGGCGATTAAGGCGCACGAGAGCGATATGAGCGTGGTTATTATAGGGGAATTCTAAAAGAATATTTTCCATTTTTTTTGACCTACGCTTTAAGGATTTCTTCTTCAGCAAAATGCACAGAGACTATGTCTTTGTAGTTCGTGAAGGCATCTTTGCCTGCGGCCATATTTTCAGGAGAGCTCATGGCCGTTTTAAAATCTTCTTTGGAAGCAAAAACAAGTTCGGCCATAAAATGCAAATCACTAGCTCCTCTTGGTCCTCCGGTGATTTTACTAAAACGAAATTCTTTAACGAGTGGAACTTTTTTGGCAATCTCAGTATGCCCTTTATACCACTCGCTGAAGGCCGAAACATCTGCTGGCATTTTGTAGATTGCAATCATTTTGTACATAATTTTTCCTCATTAATTCTATTGGTAATTTCACTTTTTAAGATGGAGAATGGTAACATTACAAAGGGATCTTTAGCAAACGTGGAAGGCATCTTTTTTAAGGAGTTATCATGGGCGTTATTCAAAATATTTTAGTGCTTTTGGTGGCCATCTTACATTTGTTTTTTTGTTATCTTGAAATGTTCCTTTGGAAGACTTCTAAGGGGCAAAAGATTTTTCGCATTGACGCTGACTTCGCTGAGAAAAGTGCAGTCTTAGCGGCGAATCAAGGTTTGTATAATGCCTTTTTGGCCAGTGGATTGATTTGGTCTGTATGCGCTAAAAATGATGAAGAATCGCTTCATTTGAAATTCTTTTTTTTAGGTTGTGTGATTATCGCCGGCCTCTATGGTGCTTATTCTGCGAACAAAAGAATTTTTTTTATGCAGGCCTTGCCAGCGATAATCGCTCTGGGGGCCATCTTTTTGACTATTTAGCTTTCTTATTAAAAATACGTCTAAAGTATAGACACCCTGTAAGTTATGCTCTAAAGATTTGAGAAAAATTTTACATCTGATAAATTACCAATATGAAAAACACACAATTTTCAGCGAAGATTCTTCGCCCTTATTTTCTTGCCTTTTTTATCCTCACTTTTCTAGGGCAGAGCGCTTATGCCGGTCCTAAGAATAGAGGGCTTATTGCCGCCTCAAAACATACAGTTCAAGTTAGGTGCTCTGATATTATCAAACGCTTTCTCACAGTCGTTAATAAACTCGAGCGTCTAACCCAGTTTGACAACAAAGATGAATTTGATGTCATTCATAATCAAGTGATGCCAGACATAGAAATAAAGGCGATAGCAGAAGCTAAGAAAATTGGTGGAATTGCCGGTGGAGTTCGCTTTAATGAAGTCATAGATGAGTCTCTAAGGGAGATGCCTGAAGTGAGTAAGTACCTCTTGGAGCTGGCCCTAAGAAGATTGCCTTATTTAGCTGATCAAGAATTTAATATTATCCTTTCTGGTGGTGTGGCCGATGTTTGGGGAAATGTACTTCAGCAGAATATGCATGAAATTGAGCGCAGGATTCATCAAAAATTAAAAATTAACATTATTAAATTGCCTGGTGGGCTTTCTTTTGCTCGCAAAGACAGAAATCAAGTACCGGCCTTTGATGAAACGACTCGCAAGCTGATAAAAGAATTTCCAACGATTTTTTTAGACGATACTTACTCAAATGGGGGAACTTATTTAGCAGTAAAGCAAGAAATTGAAAAAAATAAAGGTAAAATGCACGGCGGGTTTGTCGTTTATGATGGTGGAAAAGGAGATGTTTCTTCGCTCTACAAATCAGCAAGACTCAATACACGCACGGAGAGTATGGGCGTTTTTGATTTAGCACCACTTGACTGGGACCCTAAGGGCGTAAAGAAAGTGGCCATTGATGTGACTGGTACATTGATGCTTGCTAATTTTGACAAAATTTCAGGCCAAGCAGGCGTTTTACTTAAGTGGATGGAAGATAAAAAAATTGAGATTGTTCTAGTTAAAAACGGTTCACTTAGCAAGGACGTAGAGCTAGAGCAAAATATTAAGAAGGCCTTTCCCTATCTTTTTTTTAGTGATGATTTCAGCGATGCCTCTGTTCTTCTGGGAAGCTTTGGCCGTTTTTTTGTTGGGGATAAAAATTATAAGGGACCAAGGTTTAAAGGCGCAGTTGTCCAAACCATTTACCTTGGTGATTTTACGACTCACGGACAATTTGGTGAAGATCAGTTGGATGCTAAGTATTTTCTTAATCGCTTGTCAGAAGCACAACTCATTCGTCCCCTTTATGATTCAAAATTTTATTCAAAAGTTGAACAAACATCTCAAGGTGTAGCGGTTTATGATTTGCGATTTAAAAAAGTGAAGGGCGACACGACCGTTGATTTAGTGGGGATATATAAAACCAAAGATTCTAAAGAGATGGTGGAAAAATTAAAATTAGTTCAGTGGGTTCATTTATCAAATGATGAAAAAACTCTCATGATCGAGCGGGCCATTCGCTCAAACAATTCGCATGAAATTGGGGCCTACCTAGAAATTGCTAAAAATTCAGACGATGCAAACTCTTGGCGGTCGGTACTTCTCAGTTGGAAAGAGTTGTGGGGTGAAGCGGATAAGGGGTGGCAGAAGTACTTGAAGTCTCCGCTGGTACAGGCAATTTATCGGTTGGGTCTTTAGGTTATTTGATAAGGATATTTTTGAATATGAGATTATCAATTTATTTATCACTTATATTTTTAATTTGCTCAAATCTACAGGCCAAAGAGAGGCCTACGATTTTGTTTATTGGTGACTCTCATAGTTACGGCAAACTTGGTTTGATAATTGAGACGCATTTATTAACTGTTTCTGATCACGTAATTATGGAATCAAGCTGTGGGGCAACTCCTAAAACTTGGTTGGGATCAAATGGTTATGAAAAAACAGTTTGTGGTTTTTGGAAAAAAGACGGTTTAAGCGAAGTGCGTTCAAGTGAACATGTGACTCCTAAACTTATCGATGAGGTAAGGAATTACAAACCTCAAATCACGATTATCCAATTAGGGACTAATATTGCTGCCTCATCTTCTCCAAAAAATTTCAAGACATCTATTGAAACGATGATGAATTTAATCACTGAAGCCAATAGTCTTTGCGTTTGGATTGGCCCTCCAGATGCAAATTCCAATATTGTTACAAGAGACAAATTATTAGAAACAAATATTTTGATCAGAAATTTGGCCCAGGACAATCACTGCTATTATATCGATAGTTTATTATTAACAAAATTTCCCGAAAATAACAAAGAGGGCATTCATTATCCACCAGGTCTATCTGCAAAATGGGGTGAGAGTGTTAGTGAAATTCTTTTAAACTACATAAGAAATTCCGATTTATTATAATACCTGAGCGAAACATTTCCTTTTCTTGACAGTTATTTCCAATACTAGACATTAGTTTAATTTTTTTCACTTAGTGTCGATAAGAAAGGTATGAAATTTCTAATTATTTTAATTTTTTTTGAATCCATTCAAGTACAGGCAGAATTGAAAAAATTCGACCCTATTCCTGATAGGCAAACATCACTCATGCTGGATATCAACAAAGATGGAAAGATTGATCGCATAGAGCATAGAATAGGAGATAGAATAGTTAGAATCGAAGAAGATAAAAACTTTAAAGGTAAAATTAACCAATGGACAAGTTATTTTATTTTTAAAAATGAAAAGATACCTGTTGAAATTTCTGAACTGGATACTAATTTAGACAGCAAAGTAGATAGAAAAAATTTTATTTATCATGATTTAAAGCATCGATTCAGAATCACAACTACTGAGGTGGATGCTGATTTTAATGGGAGTTTTGAAAAAAAATTTACAACTCACACCAGTTTGAGAGAAATAAAAGAGCAATTCAACTGTGCAGATGGACAGCCTTATATTGACGAACCCTTAATCAGTCTTTTTTCTGACTCGACAAAAGCAAGTGATGGTATTTTCGCAGGAGATTTTTTAAAAACAAAACTTGGGTACGACATTCAAAAATCGTGCATGGCTAAATGGGGTGTGGGATTTCCCGATATCTTAAAAGATTCAATCGGAACTGGACTTACTTGTTTGCAAAATTTGGCAAAAATTAATATTGAAAACAAAGTTAATCCAAATGGAGCTGCAAATAATCTGGCCTCTCTAAAGCATCTACTTCAAAATCAAAGACCGACGATTATCTGTGACCAAAAGACCAGTTATGACTGGAACGGTACTTCAGCACATGCGTCAGCTGATTTGAGTAGCGAATTAAAAGATGATGGTATTAAACATCCCTATATGTCGATAAATCCAAATGATCCTAAGATAAATAATAACGCAACCAAAAGCGAAATTGATGAATTAAAAAAAACTATATTTCATGAACAGCTTCACAATTTAGGGATAAGGCATAATGAGGGAATTGAAATTCCCTACACATGTGAAACATGCTGTCTAGGAGATAATGATCCTAAGAAAATGAATGAAAAAAAAATCGCCTGCAAAATCTGTGGCGGTGGATATAAAGATAAAAACGATAAAGAGTATCTCAAAGACTATATTTTATGGGGAAAAGAAACATATAGAAAAGATCTGGTCTCTGAAGCAATAACTAATTATCAAAAAGAGTTTCCCAGAGATCGATTCGCACTTTTTTCCTATGTAGATCTCAATTCAGGGGTTTTTAATCCGGTAGCTCTTCAAGTCGCTAATATATTCAAAAATAAATTCCCCGATCTAAGTGAAGATGAAAAAAACAAATTTAAAGCAATAGAATACATCGAGAAAGAAAAAGGCTTACAACAATTACATGTGGTTAATTATTCTAAGGTCGTAGCGAATGCACTGGTCGCTAATAATTATGACCATGATCCAAAAGTCGCATTGGCCTTTCTTAAAACGAATAAAGATATGATTAAGGATCTTGATCTTAAGATTAAATCTGCTAATGAAGAAGACAAGTGGATTATGCAAGACATTCGTAAAAAATACTTTTCTCTTGTCAAAGACATTTGGATGCGAAGCTACCCAGAAGAACTGCCGGAAAAAATTGAAGCCTATGATCTTTTGGAAGAACTTAATTATTTTTAGAATTGAATGAATTTCCCTTTAGAAAGTTTTAAGAATACTAAATTTTTCAAAAAATTACAGAGTGATTCTTGATTTATCGCTAACCTTTCGGCCAATTTCTCCGAAAGCCTACTAGTGTAGTTTTATTTACACCAACAAAAAGACTTATCTTTTCTTCTAACGATAAAACCTAGCTTTATACATCCGACCTATCTTGTTTGGTTCTAAAGAAAAAGCAATAAACTCGGTTTAAGTTAAATTCTTAACAATTTTTATTTTCAACCGATCAATCTACTATAAACAATAACAAGGATTAATTATGTCTATAAAGATCTTGATCACTCTTTTTACTCTTTCAAGTTTCCAGACCTATGCAGAAGAGACTAAGGAAGTCGCTAAAGAAGCTACGAAAGAAGTAGTCAAGGGACCAGAAAAAGAAGCAGTAAAATCTCCTAAGGCCTTTAAAAGGCCACAAGAATGTGTCTATCAAACCAATGCCCTAACGCATGTTGCTTTTGATAAGTTTGATGATGAAGTCAAAAAAATACAAGGAAATTTTGAAAAATGTGAAGAGTCTTTGAAGATTAAAAAAGAACAAGAAAATATTGCTCAAGAGTGTAAAAAGTCTTTTGGGGAAGTAAAAGGTAAGCGCGCTATCGTTGCCGAACTTGTTTCGAAGTCAGTAAACCTTAAGAGCAAAGAAGAATTTGAAAAAGCAGTTGCGAGTATTAAACTGGCCAAAGAAGACGCTCAAAAATTAGAGATGAAACATCGTGGGTCCTGTCCAGCTAAAGTGGCCATAAAATCTGAAGTTAAAATTGTCGAAGAGAAGAAGGCGGAAGTGAAAGCGGTGGTTGAAGAAAAGAAGGCCGAAGTGAAAGCGGTAGTTGAAGAAAAAAAAGCGGAAGTAAAAGCATTGATAGAAGATAAAAAAGCGAAATAGAGTTGAGAATATGGGTCTTGCAAAACCTTTTTTGAGGGAATTGTAAGGCCCGATTAGATATCATCGAGTGATATTCCAGTAATCCTCTCACCAATTTTCATTTTTTTTGTTTTTGGAACGACTACATACAAATGATCTAATTTTAAATCATCAAAAGCAATTTTCATTGAAGTGGTAAGTGTTGGGATGTCAGAGTATTTAAATTCGTAACCAATACGCTTTCCATTTTGAAATGTGAGCAAGTCAATCTCTGCAGAACTATGAGTTCCCCAAAAAAAGCATTCTTCATTTCTAATTCCAAGAGTAGAAATGATTTCTTCCATTGCAAATCCTTCCCATGATGCACCAATTTTGGGATGATTTTTTAAGTCGATCTTATTGCTTACTCCTAAAAGAGTATGAAAAATTCCTGTATCTCTAAAAAATAATTTTGGTGCTTTTACCTGGCGCTTCGAAATATTCTCATGCCACGGATGAAGTAGGCGTATCATAAAAGTTTGAGTGAGAATTTCTAAGTAATGCCGAACAGTCATATCAGATACGCCAAATGATCTTGAAAGTTCTGAATAGTTCAGTATTTGGCCATGATAATGAGTTAACATCATCCAAAAGCGCCGCATGGTCTGAGGTGATATTTTAAATCCAAACTCGTATAGGTCTCGTTCTAAGAAAGTTGTGATATAATCATTTCTCCATTTTAAGCTAATTTTTTCACTCGAAGCTAGGTATGAAAGTGGAAATCCACCTCGAAGCTGTAATTTATTAATATCTTCAACTTCATTCAACTGAAAGGGAGTTAGTTCAATATATGAAATTCTGCCGGCCAAAGATTCTGAACTCTGTTGTATTAAGTCTCTTGAAGCAGAACCAAGAATGAGTAATTTAATTTGTCTTTTACGTTGATCTACAAAAGAGCGCAAATAGGGAAACAAATTTGGCGCTCGTTGTATTTCATCAATGACAATAAGTCCCTTGAGATCTTCCAAAGCTAATATTGGATTTTCCAATTGATATTGATCTCTTGGATTTTCTAAATCAAAAAAATGAACTTCTTCCTTAAGTTTGCTTGCATAATCGCTGGCAAGAGTGCTTTTACCACATTGTCTAGGTCCAAGCAGGGCAACGACAGGGTTTACTTTGAAAGCCTGAGTTATTTGGGCCAGTGAATGACGAACAATATTCTTCTTCATTTATCTTTTATATCATATGAAATATCATAGTCCAACTATGAATTTTCATACCAGATGTCTAGCTATTATTTTAAATAACCCCTTTTTACTTGATCTAACTCAATGGCATCAAAAAGTGCCTGGAAATTTCCTTCACCAAATCCCCAATGTTTTTTTCTTTGAATGGTCTCAAAGAAAAGGGGACCGACATACGTTTCAGTAAAGTTCTGCAATAAATAACCTTCTGAATCGCCATCAACGAGAAGTTGTCTATTTTCAAGAATCTCTAAGCTTTCTTCAACTTTAAATGGGCGTTTGGAAATATTTTGGTAATAGGTCGAAGGGATGGCGAGAAATTTAATTCCTCGCTCTTGCAAATCATAAACTGACTTCGTGATATCGGCCGTCATAAGGGCAATATGTTGAACACCTGGGCCTTTATGCAAATCAAGGAATTCTTGAATTTGAGATTTAGAATTATTTTCAGCAGGCTCATTAATGGGAATAATAACAGCGCTGTTAGCAAGCTGGACGACTTCAGATTCTAATCCCGTCTTTTGTCCTTTGATATCAAAGTAGCGAGTGACTTTCATCCCAAAAATTTGTTTATAGAATTCAACCCATTTTTTCATTTCGCCTTTAGGCACATTATTAGTTAAGTGATCGATGCGCGAAAAGCGTTGAGAGAGAGGGCGTGCTAATGGATCACTTTCAAGCTTTGTAAAGTGGGGACGAAAATACGTCTTTGGGCGCTCAACGAATTCATTATAGACATCGCCGAATCCCTGAATAGATCCATATCGATAAAGACCATGCTCGCTCTCAATGGTTGTGAGGGGAACATTTAATTCAGCACCTCTTTTAACGGCCTCTAGCAGGGCATGCTCGGCATTTTCCACCAAAAAAGAGATCTTAGAGACTCCTTCGCCATGCTTTTGAAAATAGACTGCAGAATGATCCGTAGGATCTGGATGGGCAATGACTAAAAAACGGATGGAGCCTTGAGTGAAGAGTTCAGCCTTTTCTTTAGGACAGGTATAAGATTTTTCAAAACCAAATTTATAAAACGTATCAATCGTTGCTGTTTGGAGTGAATTGGTACAAAACTCTAAATGGTCAATGGCCTCAATTCCTAATGGATTCTCAGCTGAAATAATTGACACAAGTAACCTACCTTGTTTGTAGAATTCGTTGAATTATAGGGGAGAATTTAATCATTCTTAAATACTAGTGAGCAAGATAAAAATGACATCAAAAACTACGCATAACCATTCGCAAACTTCGAAGGTTCAGATACAAAATGGTAACGAGCTCATCATTCAAGGGGCCCTGGAAGCGGGATTTCATTTATACACAGGGTATCCAGGGTCACCACTGGCCGATTATTTTAATATTCTCTATGAGAAAAAAGAAGAATTTAAGCAGAAGGGTCTTCGAGTCGTCATAGCTAACAGTGAGGCCAATGCTGCAGCGATGGCCAGTGGAGCAAAGCAGGCCAATAAAAATACGCTAGTGGCCATGAAGTCCATGGGACTGCATGTGGCCGCAGATGCTCTCTCCGTTGGAAATTTTGCTAATCCAGGTTCTGGTGGTGTCGTGGTTGTGGTGGGCGATGATCCTTGGTCTATTTCAACTTCTAGCCCCGCGGATTCGCGCTATCTTTTTAAGCATCTTCATATTCCTTTTCTAGATCCATCCACTCCTCGCGAATTAAAAGATTGGATGAGTGTGGCGCTTGAAATCTCACTTAAGAGCACTGTTTATCAAGGATTACTACTCACCACTTTTATGGCGGAAGGAGGAGGAAGAGTTGAAAATGGGGAAGAAATAAAAATTGAGAGTGCATTGATTGAATTAGATCCTGTGACTTTTGATCTCACCAAAAATGTCATGGTTCCACCAAACTCTGCTCGTGCCGATGGGGCAATGATTAATGAACGTTTTCCAAAAGTGTATGAAGTTTTGGCCCAGTTTAAATTAGATAAAATATTTGGGGAGAAGGATTCAAAAATTGGTTTTATTACCAGCGGGGCCGTTTTTGAGATTTTAAAACATGTGCTCGATGATAACCGCGCGCTGGAGAGATTTTCGCTCTATAAAGTTGCGGCCCCTTATCCACTTGTCTCTGAACTTTTAGTGCCCTATTTAGAAAAGCTAGACACACTTATTGTCGTCGAAGAAAAACGAGGATTTTTAGAAACTGAAATTTATGAACTTTGTGCTCGCCATGGATTAAAATGCAAAATTTTTGGAAAAAAAATAGGTAATAGTGAAGGTTTTCCCATTTACGGGGGACTTAATTATGAAATTGTTTTAGAAAAAGTTTCACAAGTTTTTACTCTGCTTGGATTATCGGCCTGCCATCCCATAGCTCAAGGTGTAACACTCGCAGAAGCTCTTCCAAGAAGACTTCCTACTTTTTGTCCAGGATGTCCCCATAGGGAGACGCTTTCACTTTTAAAAGATTTGCGCTCACATTTAAAAAGACAAAATATTAATTTGATCTCTCATGGAGATGTAGGGTGTTACTCACTTTCTTTTTTGGAACCATTTAAAGAAATGCATAATCTCTCGGCCATGGGGCAAGGGGGAGCTCTCGGTGCAGGAGTGGATCTTTTTACGACAAATCCATCCGTCGTTCTTATGGGGGATTCGACTTTTTTTCATTCAGGTGTGACGGATATCTCCAACTCTGTGCAGATGAATCATAATATAACTTATATAATATTAGATAACGATAATACGGCGATGACAGGACATCAGTTCACTCCGCGCACAGGAGAGTCAGTTGAAGGATTCAAACGTCCTTCTCAAGACATGCTCAATATGGTAAAGGCCCTTGGAGTGAGTGAGGCCGTTGAGGTCAATCCGAGTGACCGGTATTTTTATCAGAATCTTTTACGTGAAATAATTGTTAAGAAAGGTACCAAAGTTATTATTTCTAACAAAGAATGTGGCCTAACTTTTCATGGAAGAAAAAAAGCAGAAGAGAGAAAAATTCTTGGAAAAAATTTAACACTCCCTAAACAGAGTTTTTATCAAATCAATACCGATGCTTGTGAAGACTGTCGAGCATGTGTGGAAATGACTGGTTGTCCAGGTCTTTCGCAAACCTTTGATGCCTATGGAAGTAAAGTTATGATCGATCCACAAATTTGTGTGGCCGATTCTTATTGTACTAAAATAAAAGTTTGTCCGAGTTTTGAATTAGTTGAAGTGTCCCATTTTCATCCGACACTTTATAAGTCAAAGGAGAAAAAGAGGACTCAAGTTGATTTTCCTCTTCCTGAAATTAAAAAAAGCTTAGACGATATAGCTTCAGGAAGAGATTATCGCCTGGTTGTGACCGGCGTGGGAGGATCGGGGGTGACAACTATTTCTCGAGTTTTGGCAGAGGCCGCTCGCAATATGGGGGGAAGAGACGATATCGATTTTAAATTTGTCGATCAAAAAGGTCTTGCCCAAAGAAATGGAAATGTCACAAGTCACTTGGCGCTTTATAGGCTTGGCAACTCTCACTCTCAAATTACTCCCCTTGGAGGAGCAGACTTATTGCTCTCGACAGACCTTTTAGATGGGCCTTTACACTTGTCTTTTTTAGGCCATGAGGGCACGGCCATTTTTGATGATACTTTTCAAGTTCCACTGTCAATTCTATTAGATAAAGGCGAAGAAAAAGAAGTGGTGAATGCTGCTTTTTTAAAAAAGCAATGTGAAGAACTATTGCAAGAAAGAGTGACAATTATTCCCCTTAAGAAATCTTGCGAAGAAGAATTAGGGAAATCCGTTTATGCCTCTGCCATGATTTTAGGGGTCGCATTTCAAAAAGGTCTACTACCTTTTGAGCTCAGCGATTTGGAAGAAGCTTTTGCTCACACCATGAAAAAAACAGAATTGGAAAATAATCTCCTGGCCTTTCGATTAGGCCGCGCACTTGTTTTAAATGGGCCAGTTATTCACCCAGTGAATAATAACTCAATGATCGAGCTCTTTAAACAATCGATTGCTGAGAGCGCTTTGTTTCGTGTGGGTGACTTATTGGAATTATTTGATCAAAAATATAAAGAACTTCAACACTTATTACCCCATTTTACAGAAAATTATTTGGGTCAATATCTACATGATCTTATCATTTATGATCGAGGTGTGGGGCTTGAGAGCTTTATTACAAACATCAAAACACTGAAACTGCTTTATGAAGGTGAGATGCAAGTCTCGGCCGTAAGAACTTTGGCCAAAACCTATTTTATTAAAGATGAAGTCTTCATTGCTCATGTGATGATTTCTCCGATGAGAAGAAAAAACGATGAAGAGTTATATGGAATGCTAGGACAATCCTATAATAAAACATTTATCAATCGTCCCAGTTTTGTGATTGGTTCTCGTAAAGTTGAATTTGATTTTTCTCCTAAAGAATGGATGCTTAAAATGATGAGACATGCGCGCTTTCTAAGGCCTATGCTTAAGCAGTGGCACAAAGAAGAGAGGGCCATCGCCCAAAAGATTCGGCAGAAACTACTTGCTGAAAAGCTATCGTATTCGGAGTTAAAAAAACTTGAGAATATAAAGGGGTACCGAGATACTCGGTATGAAAAAGCGAGTAGATAAGGTCTTTTTTAACACTCCCTGTAAAAAATTCAATTTTTGACCTGAGAAATTTTGAGATGGTAAATTCATTCAATCATTATTTTTCAGCGATTGATGCTTTAACCAGGAATTTGCATGAAATTAACAACGCTTTTTCTCTTTTCCTTGTCCTTACTCTGTGCCTTTGTTTCCCAAATAAGTCTCACTATAGCTGGAGAAATACCTGGTTATATTGGACAGCAAAGCTTTCGGCTCGATGAGGATCAGCGCCTTTTTGAGCTTGGACGACGAGCAGATGAGGCCAAACGTGATTTAGTCAAAATTGATGAAGTTAAAGCGCAAATGAGTGAGCAAGTCCGAATTCATACCGAATCTAGAGATGCCATTTTAAATCGCATGAATACTTTGCAAGGAAAAATTGAAGGAGCAAAGAGCACCAAGGTGTCTCAATTGGCCAAACTAGAAGAGTTAAAGAAGGCTCCAGATACTAATAAAGAACAAATTGATCTCATCCAAGCTCAGTTACTTGAATTAGAAAAAATGATTTTAGAGACTTCAAAACTTGCAGGGGCCACAAAACTTGATTTGGCCAATCAAAACATTCGTCTTGATCAGGCCCTGCATTCTTTAGAAATTGTTGCTCAAAACTCAGGGAATGCGCAATCTCGATTACAAAGTATCGCCCGAGAAAGAGAGCTTTACCGCCAAGGACTGATTGGGGCCCTCTTAGTGATTAATGCTGAAGGGGCCAACCGAGGACAAGTTGATGGTGCTAATGATGGAGCAGGCCTTGCTGGTAAATTGGGGCAAGACATAGGATCGCGCGATGGAGAAGCAGACGGTTATACCCAAGGAACGATCGAGGGACAAAATCGCTCGTATCGACGTGGGGCCGATAAAGGTCAAAGAGATGGGGCTGAAAGAGCGAGAAGCCTAGGTCTTAGAGATGGGACTCAAGAAGGAATAGATAAAGGAAATACCTCTGCTGGAGTTCGTGAAGGAATGACGGCCGGAAATAAGCGAGGAGATGAGAGTAACGCTGCTGTTGTGGGCGTGGAGCTAGGAAAAAAAGCGGGACTCTCTCGAGCTGAAACGACTGGATCAGTTGATGGAAATAATAAAGGGGAAAGTGAAACGGTTCAAAAATTTGAATCAGGAGATTTAAAATCAGTCATTATAAATGGAGCTTTTATTGGATCTTTTTCCAGACGTTCTCCGGAGTATCCTGGGGATTTTAATGGCCCGTCTTTTAATCCTAGAACTTTTAATAACAGAGAATTGATGAAGAGAGCGTATACAGATGGCTATACTGCCAAGTATCGTCAAATGACTCGATATGAGTATCTTCGTCAAATAGATTCTTATTATAACTCTGCCTATGACAATCGTTTTGCCAGCACGTTTGATACACTTGCCAATAGAGAGTTTGCTGATTACTACGATCGTGGAAGAATAGAGGCCGATGCTAGAGCGTTTGGCCATGACTATCCCATTGCTAAGGCCGCTGCTTTAAGGATCGCATTTGAAGAAACAAATGAAAAACCAATTCGTTCGTCAGAGCAATACGTTCAATCCTTTAAGAGTTCAGAGTTAGAGGCATTCAATACAAGATATGCGCAAATAAAAAATGCTCATTTTGATCGCACGGAGCTTGAGACGTTTCAAAATAACATAGGGGCCCAAACAGAAAAATACCGTCAAAAACGCATTGGAGAGGTAAGTACTGTTTATACTAAAAATGCGGTTCTCTCGTTTGTCGATTCAGAAATGTTGGATGCAGGGATTAATGGTATTGCCAAAGGTGATGGGATTTACCAGCCTTCTGAGGCCACTTTACACTCTGTTACTTTAAGAAATTTCGGAATGATGCCCGCTCAAGAAGTCTCACTTCAATTAGATAATGGGTCAGTGATCAAGTTGCCTGAAATTCCAGCGAGAAGTTTAGTGACAATTAAAGGCGCAGGACTTTCAAAGATTGCCGATTCTGCGGCCATTGGCTCAACGGCGAGAATATCGTTAAAAGTATTATCAAAATTAACAAGTAATGATGTTGTTGAAGCGGCCCATTTTGATTCAATTGGCGGAGGCATTTTAAAAAATGCTGATAAAAAAGCAGTAAGGGTTGATTATCCACTTACTCTTTCAGGTCTTGCTTTAAATTCACAACTTCTTCAAGGGGTCTCCAATAAATTAAGTCTAACGGTGTCGAACCAATCTAAACGTCCATATAAGGGGGATCTAAAAGTTGACGTGAGTGTAAATTCAGAATCCCTTATACTCAAAAAATTGTTTTCAACTTTAGCAAGTGTTGAGAGCTCTGCTCAATTAAGTGATGCTGAAGTCCTTGTTACCGATGAGGCCGACTTATATCGCACTCTTAATTTCTCGGCCAGCATTTCTCAAAATGGTGTCACTCTAGGGGTCTTAAGCTCTGATATGCAAACAATGGCCAAAGCAGCTTATAGTGACAAGGTTAAAAGACCGGTTCTCGTTGCAAATTCAGATAAAGATTTAATTCAATTAAAAGATGCTCTTGATGTCTTGGGCGGAGTGAAAAATGCTTCAGTTCTCGATTTAAGTCTTGCCTCGCAAAATGCCAATGTTCTTGCTAATGGATTGAATCAAAAAGTTCTTCTCATTGTTGATGACCGCAAAGGATCTAATATTAATTCGCTTAATCCATTAATGACAAAATCAAAAAGTTCTACTTTTGTTTTTATTGATGAATATGCTTCTGGCCTAGAAAATGCCTTGAATTTAGCTGCCACGAAAGACGCTCAGAAATTACGTTGGGGCAAAAAATTAGTGGCCTTTACGAATCCTCATCGCGCTTTGGGTGTCGAGAAATCGTCGGCCCTTATTCAATCTTCACTTAGAAGTTTCTCTAAGGATTTAACACTTGCCTCTGATCTTACGATGTCGGCCAATGATCTCATCGCGAGATTTAAGTCTACTGTAAACCGCGAGAGTTTCTTTACTCCTAATGACGCCATTAAGATGTACTCACTTAAGGCCATGGCCGAAGTTATGTGTCTTAATAAAGCTTATGATGAATCAGGTGGGATTTTCACTCGTAATAAAAAATGGGCCCAAATCATTAGCGATGATGAAACTCTTTTCATCAATGTTCTAAAAGCGGCCAGCAAAGGGTCTGTTAATGAAGAAAAATTGAGTGTTGTGCTTCCAGCAATCGCGATGAAAGATACTTTGTCGAATGCCATGAATGATGAAGATCGCATTTCTCATGACATTAAGCGCGAAATTCAAAAGACGACTAATAAAGTTTTAAGTAATATGGAAGAGGGTTTCAATAAAAGTTTGAAATCTTTTAATCGAGACCTGTATAATAAGGTTTATGAAAAAGTTTCTATCCATCGTCCATTCCCAATTGATTCTTCAGACTCAGATAATTAAATCTCTAAAGCTGCTGTTCTTCATTTTAGGAACAGCAGCTTTTTTTTCTCCTCCAACACTTTTTACTGAAATAAAAATGGCCGTCGTAGATACAGGTTTTTGTCCAAATCAGTTAAAGCAAAAAATGAGAATTGAATCTGTTATTGATCTAACTAAAAGTGTCGTGCTTGATTGCTCAAAGGTTGATCCAAAAAATCCTCGAATGCATGGTCAACTTGTTCTCGAAGAGTTTCTGCAATACTTAGATCTAGAAAAGCATTCAGTGCATCTTTACCCCCTTATCGTCTTTGATAAAGATGGCCTGCAAAAAAAAGACTATTGGACCTCGGCGATTGCATGGATTAAAAAAAATAAAATTGATTTTGTTTTGAGTGCCTCAGGGCTGATCACTAATGAAAAAATTCAAAAGGAATTGCCGGGTATTTGGTTTGTCCCTTCTGGCAGACTTGCTCCTGGTATAAAAGAAGACACATCACTGTTTCCACAGAACCTTGCTCCTTTAGAAAATCTTTTTCTCATCGGAGATTTTTATGACGGTCGTGAAATACTCTATGATCAGGCCCTGCTTTATAAGGACAAGATTGATTATTATTTTTCTTCAGGTATAAAGGGTTTTCAAGGGACTTCTAGGGCCGTGGCCCATGCAGCGGCAAGGGCAATAAATTTATGTCCATTGGCCAATATGCGCGAGTGTTTAAAAAAAGGGCGACAAGAAAAAAAAGATCAAGTCAGTCAAAAAGTATTTTATAGCTATTAAGCAGGATCAAGCTTCATGAAAGAGTCAGTCTCAGCAGTTTTTGTAACTAAATCTTCAGTGTTTTTTATTAAACGCCAAAACTATTTACCAGTTTTTCCTGGGTATTATGCAACACCTGGTGGAAAGGTAGATAAGACAGATGGGGAAGAGAAGCTCTCTGAAGATCTCTGGCCAACAACTATTCGGCCTCAAATTCTTCATGCGCTTATCAGAGAAGTGAGAGAAGAGTTAAATTATGATTTATTAGAAGGAATTAAAAAAGGAGAAGTTCTCTCCATTGATGATATCGGTGTGGCGATCACTCCAGAATTTAATCCTTATCGATTTAAAAATTATTATTTTAAGATTACCCTAACTCATGAAATTGATTTTGATATCGATGTTAATGAAGCGGAGTTTGGAGAGTGGAATTTACCGGTTAATCTTCACAATAAATACAAGGAAGGACATGTCCTTGCTGTTCCTCCGGCCATTACTCTTCTTAAAACTTTTAGTGAAAATTTAGGACATCACTCCCCAATTAATATGAGCTTACCTCATGACCCGGAAATGGAAGTCCCGATGATTGAATCCATTCATGGAGTACGTCAGTTTTTGCCTCTTTCGAATACATTTCCCCCGGCCAACCGAACCAATGCTTTTATCATTGGCGATGGCCTGGATGAATCATCTCCTAAGTACCTTGTCGATCCTTCTCCAAAAGATGAGGTCGAATTAAATAAATTTCTAAAATCAGTTAATAAGATTGGTTTTGAGGCCATTTTTCTTACTCATCAGCATCCAGATCATTATCAGTATTCCGCTGAAATTGCTCGCCAGTATAAAGTCGGAATAGAGCTATCAGAGTACACTCTAAAAAATATTTTAGAGCGAAATGGAAAAGATTATTTTGAGGGCATCAGCTTAACGATAAGAAAAGAAGGTGATGTCATAACGAAGAGTTTAGGTAAGAAAGTTTCAGTTTACGAAGTGCCAGGTCACGATGAAGGTCAATTGGCGCTTGCTCCCGAAGGATTGAATTGGTTTTTAGTAGGGGATCTTATTCAGACTATCGGGACAGTTGTGATTCAGGCCCCTGAAGGGGATATGAAAAAATATTTTGCTACTCTCGAGCGAGTGATCGCTTTGAATCCTAAAAATATTATTCCAAGCCATGGGATTATTATTGGGGGGATTCATAAATTGCAAGAGACTCTCAAGCACCGAATAATGCGAGAAGAGCAGATTTTAGCGATGGTGAAAGAGGGAAAAGGTTTGCATGAGATCGTGTCAATTATTTATGCCGGACTTGCTGAGAGCTTGATTCCTTATGCCGAGAGGACTGTTGAAGCGCATTTAAAGAAATTGAAAGAGGAATGCAGGATTTAATTATTAATTTTTATTTTAGGAAGTAAGTTTTCTACATTCAAAATAAGAGCAGGCACTTCATTTTGAACAACTTTCAAAATTTGACTTGCACTTGCGCTTTCATATTGATGAATTAAAACATCTCTAAGTCCAGCAATTTTTTTCCATGGAACGTTTGGGTTATCATCCCTGAATTTTGTCGGAATTCTTTTAGCAGCTTCGCCAATTATCATTAACTGATGTTGTACGGCAAATAAGGTTTTCTGTCATTTTCAAATTGATTGAGGGTCATTCTATCAACAAATTGCAAAATATTTTTAGCGGCCATTAAAATATCAAAAAGGGATGTTTGTGGATCACGCGGCTTCGTCATAAATGACCTTGAAATTTTCGAGAATTTCTTTTTTGCGATATGGGTTTTTACTTTTCTCAATAGACTCTTTATTTACAATATCAACTTTTCGCTGATACAAATTTTCTAGTTCTTCTTTCATTTTAATCATGTCAAATAAGCTTATATTATTGCCATTAATAAAAGAAACGAGAATATCAATATCACTTTCAATTGGATTAAAGTCGTCTCTTAAAATTGATCCAAAGAGTGCAAACTCTTTTATTTTCCATTTAAGGCAAAAATCTCTAACTTTATGAAGTGAAATTTCTATTGGCAAATTTTGATTCATAAAACGGCCCCTCTCTTTTTTAACTGACCAAAAGTAGTATATCACATGAGATGAAAAAAATAAGAAGTGCTTCAGGTATTTATTTGATCACATTTATTTATGAATAAAAGTTTTCAAAATTTTGGAGTTGATCTGCATGAATTTAATTTGTTTTTTCTCTTTTTGCGGTGAGGTTAAAGTTATTAGAAGTGTGAGTTTTTGTCATTTTTTAACTTAAAAGACAGTAAAAACATATAGATACGAATTTAATCGGTATTAGCTCTAACTTATGTTTCGAAAAAATGTTAGGACAAAAAATGAGCGCAGTTTTTCTGCAATTCTTGAAGGACTCGTGACATCACCTTTGAGAAATATGGCCTATCATAGTAGTGCATTGTCACGGGACGAACATATTTTTTATATCCTTCTTTGATAGTGACAGCTTTGTTTTGAGCAATAAGATGTTTACTCATTACGGCCATTCCAAGTCCTTTTTCTACTCCATCAATAATTCCATAAACATCACCCATGAATGAGCGTCTTAATATCTTAGGAGATCGAGATTGGTGACGGAAAAATTCTTCAGTCGCATTATCTTCTGGCCCATGGTCTAAGTAAATATCAGTTGCAGATGGGAATTTAGTGCTCTCGATAACGACAAACTTTTCATGTCCACATTGATGGTTTATGATTCCATTTTTTTCCCAGAGATAATCTGTAAAAATAATATCTGCCTTGGCCGTTTTTAAAATATTGGGAAGTTCCCCCATCTCATAAGATTGAAAAGAAATCTGAATTTTTGGATTTTTTCTTAAAAAAGGAGAAAGTGCCGGGATAATGACTGATCTCATAACTGAGGAGTAACCGGCCAGGTTAATGGTTCCGGCCAATTCTACGGAGGAGCTTTTAAAATCATTTAAAAATTCTTCTTCAAGCTTTTGGTTAAGAAGAGCAAATTGCAGCAACTTCTCACCCCGTTCAGTCAGCTTAAGTCCTCGTGCTTCACGAATAAAAAGGGTGGTCTCTAAGGCATCTTCTAAAAGCGCAATTCTTTGAGAGAGAGCTGATTGAGTAATACCCAGCTCTTTGGCCGCTGCCGTAATGTTTAGTATAGAGGCCGTTTTGATGAAGGCGCTAAGACCAGTATTAGATATTTCCATAGACATTAAATATATTAATGGATGCATTAAAACAATTAATTTTTATAATATCTTGTTTTTTGTTAAAAAATACTCACTCGAGATCGAGTCATTTATTTTTGGAGGTATTATGAAAAAGTTATTGGGAATTGTAAGCATGTTACTGGTTTTTGGTGGCCCTGCTCAGGCAGATGTTCTTGGCCCAGATCTCATTTGCACTGGTGATAATGGAGAAGCTTTGACAGTTAATTTATTTCAGACACGTACGGAGACTGTTTTCGTAAATGCAATTTTGAAAGAGGATAATCTGTCTCAAAATCTTACAGGATCAACAAAACGTGGTCTGACTGAATATCAAATGGATGATTTAAATGGTGAGAAAGTTTCCCTATCCATAAAAAGAGTTTTTGACCATGGAGGGCGTTGCGGACGTTGTTCTCCTTCAATCAATATAGAAACATATGCCAAACTTATAATTGGACCTGAAGTGAAAACTTTTAATTGTAATTTATGATGAAAATATTTATTTTAAAAATTATTATCTGCATTGGCCTACTTTTTACGGTAGGCCTTTGTTTTCTCCTCAATTCTCAAGAAATTTCTATTGAATCAAAAGAATCTAAGACAATGAATCTTAAACCCGTCTTCAATAAAATAAAATGGATTGTCTCTAAAGACCAGGATGTATGGATGATGAATCAAAGTCACCACGGCAGTGATGCCGACAAAATAAAATGGGAGAGGATTGCTATCGTTATCGATAAAACCAAAACTCCTTTTCAGGCAAGTTACTATCAATTTCAGCCTGGTGATTTAGAATGGAGTCCTAAACTTTTAAAAAGTCGAAAAACTTATAGAGCTAGTTGTTTTCTTTGTCATAACAATGGTCCACGTGCCATTCGTCCTCAAAACAATTCAGTTTCATTAAAAGAAGTATTAATCATTGCCGTTTGGAATTTAAGAATTAAGACTTACGGGCGCATTGTTTATAATCCAATTCATGATCAAGAGGATAAGGCATCCGGAGTTGTCTTTCGCCATCATGAAAAAGGCGATAACGATACTTTACAAGTAAAAACCTGCATGACTTGTCATAAAGAATCGGGGTTCTTTGCCCGTGGATTACTTTCACGACAGCAGCGTGGAACAATTAAGCATCTAGTTGAAAATGAACAAATGCCTCCGAAAGGTTTCAGTCTTAACGAAAATGAAAAAAAGGAGTTACGTAACTTTTTAAGGGGATTTTAAGAATCATATTATCTGGAATATCAAATATCTTCTTAATCATCTCTCTAAAATTTTATGTTTTTTTACCTTTAATAATTTCATCCACACATTCTGGATTTAAAAGTGTTGAAGTATCGCCAATATTTTCTAAATCATTTTCAACAATTTTTCTTAAAATTCTTCTCATGATTTTTCCAGACCTGGTCTTTGGCAAAGAATGCACGATTTGGATTTGATCTGGTTTCGCAATCGGGCCAATCATTTTTTGGACAGTCTCGCGGATTTCTTTTTCTATTTGTTCATCACTCTCAGCTGGGTTATTGCAAGTGACAAAAGCATAAAGCCCTTGGCCTTTGATGGGATGGGGAAACCCCACCACGGCGCTTTCAGTGATCAGTGGATGCTCGTTAATGGCCTCTTCAACTTCGGCGGTACCAATTCTGTGGCCTGAGACGTTGATAACGTCATCCACTCGGCCAGTGATGCGATAATCATTGCCTGCCTCTCGTCGAGCGCCATCTCCTGTGAAATAGAGTCCTTTGTAGGTTGAAAAATAAGTTTGCTTAAAACGCTCATGATCTCCCCAAATAGTGCGAGCAAGAGAAGGCCAAGGAGTTTTTAGACATAAATTTCCAGAGGCCACGTCTTCAGTTAACTCTTCGCCTTTTTCATTAACAAGAACTGGCACAATGCCCTTAAGAGGAAAAGTCGCGTGACCTGGTGTTGTCTTGGTTATTCCCGCAATGGGCGAAATCATAATGCCACCTGTTTCGGTCTGCCACCAAGTGTCTACAATGGGGCATCGACCTTTCCCCACATGAATGTCATACCAATGCCAGGCCTCAACGTTTATGGGCTCTCCAACAGAGCCTAAAACTTTAAGAGATTTCATTGGGTGAGCGTCTGGGATGTCTGCTCCAAATTTTTCGAGGGATCGAATTGCCGTTGGGGCCGTATAAAGATGAGTGATCTTGTGTCTTTCAATAATTTCCCAAAATCTAGCGGGAGTTGGGTGATTGGGAACCCCTTCAAACATAACGGTGGTTGTTCCATTTAAAAGAGGGCCATAGGTTAAATAACTATGTCCTGTGATCCAACCAATATCGGCCGTGCACCAAAAAATATCATTTTCTTTAATTTGAAAAACATCTTTAAAGCTATTGCCAACGTGAACCATGTAGCCTGCCGTGGTGTGAAGCAGTCCTTTAGGTTTTCCCGTTGAGCCTGAAGTATAAAGTATAAAGAGTGGGTCTTCGGCCTGCATTTCAGTGGCCGGGCAATAGAGGTCGCAGTCTTTAATAAGGGTATCGTAATAAAAGTCGCGCCCAGATTTCATGACGATTTCGTTAAGAGTTCTTTTGACAACGATAACCGTCTCTACAGTCTTCAATCCTTCAATCGCTTCATCAACCATCGCCTTTAAGGGAGTGATTTTATCCCCTCGAAAACTTCCATCATGAGTAACGATGAGTTTTGCCTTTGAGTCCTCAAGCCTTCCTCTGAGTGACGTTGGAGAAAATCCCCCAAAGACGACTGTGTGTATGGCCCCAATGCGGGCGCAGGCCAAAATCCCAATCATGAGTTCTGGAGTCATGCCCATATAAAAACAAACAACATCTCCTTTTTGAATCCCTTTTTTCTTTAAAAGATGGGACATACGACAAACACTGATATGCAGTTCCCCATAGGTAAGAAAGCTTGATGATTCATGGGGATTATTGGGCTCAAAAATTAGCGCTTTTTTATTTCGTCTATTGACAAGGTGGCGATCGAGACAGTTTTCGGTAATATTGAGGCGGGCCCCATTAAACCATTCCACATTAACATCATCAAAATTTCCGGTTTGAATACTGTCCCATTTTTTTTTCCACTGAAAGGTATTGGCCACTTCACTCCAATAGGTTTGTAGTTCAGTAGAGAGCATTGTGTTGTGATTCATTGTTGGTCCTTAAATCTCTAATATTGTAAAGGCCCTTTTATATTAAGGGAAATGGGGGGGGGCTGACAAATTTTTATTTTCTGGGTTTTTTGAAAGAGTTAGAGTGATTTTACATTTTTAAGGTGAAAAAAATGACCCAGGATTTTACTCATTTAATGATTGCGGTGTTTGATTTAGAGTCCGTGAAAATAAGGAAATCATACCTATTAACGAATCTTAGTTTTTAGAACTATGTTTTAGCTTCTTGGAGGATTTTTACCTATGACACCTAAGATATAATTAGGAATATCAGTGAGAGTAGTAGGGTCATAACCAGTAGCGAAATAGATTTTTTTAAACCCTTGTTTGAATAAAATATCTGCAACGTCCTGACCCATTATATTGTTGGCCAAGTTAACATCAATATAGATCTCAGTATCAATATTGACTTTCATGATCTGCTCTTGAAATGCACTTAGAGAGTCACAAGCTAAAAATTTTATGTTATCTTTTTTAGCTGCCCACTCCCAAGTCATGCGAACTAGGGCATCATCATCGATAAGGCATCTAGAATAAAAACTATCAATACTTATTTCATTTATTTCTATGGGTACAATTCCAAGCATTCCTTTAGGAA
The DNA here is from genome assembly GCA_018060625.1 of Bacteriovorax sp. Classification (GTDB taxonomy): domain Bacteria; phylum Bdellovibrionota; class Bacteriovoracia; order Bacteriovoracales; family Bacteriovoracaceae; genus Bacteriovorax. The sequence continues at coordinate 35,611 of JAGOVS010000008.1, forward strand.
TTATTTTTAGCTTTAAGTCTTCTGAGTGCTTTCTAAGATTTACTTCTTCATACCGACTTGTCACAAGAATAGATTTTTTTTGCAATTGATATTTTTCAACAATATCCAAACCAGTCATCGATTGATTACTCAACTCATAGTCAAAAAGAAAAATCATTCGTTCTATTAATTCGCGATTCTGTAAACTAAACCAATTTTCAAACTCTAATGCTGAGGAAAACATTGCAATCTCAATTTTATTATTAACTTGTCCAAATCGCCCTTGCCATGCCTGGTGTATCGTTATGTCATCATCTACAACCACAATGAATTGCTTTTCATCAACTATAATTTTTTCTACGAACCATTCTGGTGTTTTCGACCTTGGGAAAATAATGGAAATAGTTGTCCCCACGCCCTCTTCGCTCTCGATAATCATTTCCCCATGGGCATTTGTAATGACGTTTTTAGCATGTAAAAGACCAATCCCTGATCCGCTATCACTTGATTTTTCTTTGCCATAAGAAAATGTGGTTTGACCAAGTCTATCGATTATAGTTGGAGGTATTCCTTTTCCATCATCCTTGATCATGATTTTGATTTTATTTTCTGTTGATCTAACAGATACTTTAACTTTAACACTATCAAGCTTTGAAGCTTCAACTGAATTATTAATTAAATTAGAAATGACTCGCTTTAAATCAGCGGGATTAATTGTCGCAAAAGCACCATAAGAATTAAAAAAATCTGTTTCAATTTTTATGCGAGCACGATCTCTGAATTGAACGCGTTTTTCAGAAACGATCGAATCTAGTAAAGCAGGTACAAGCTCAACTATTTCATCCATCTCAATAATGCCATGTTGTATTTCTCTCTTTTTTGACTGTGAAAGTAATGTGTTTGCAATATCATTAATTCTGCTAACTGAATTTCGTATAAGTATACGTTTATCATCTGCAATATTCCCTAAATCGCTAACGACCATATTAAGCGCAGCGAGAGGACTTCGAATGTCATGAGAAACCTGCTTTGCAATATCAGATGTTTTCTTAGTGATAATCATTTCAATTTCTTTTTCTTTGAACTCATTGAGTTTTGTTTTCAAAGACCTCAGTGCATTAATTACAGGTGTTACTTCTGGAAAGCTTGGAAAATAAGGAATCCCATCTGTTGCTGCTAATTCAGAAAGTTGGATACTAAATTCCTTAAGAGATTTTCTAGTAAGAAGGTATGTTGATATCGAAACAGAAAATACTAAAAATGAAACGAGAAGTAATGAAACAAACAGAGCCGTTTCTAATATTTTATTACTACTCAGTTTTAAATCTTGCCAAATATATAAAAGCCTTAATTTCTTACCTGAAACATCTACGAAAATATAGTTCTTATGAATAGGGCATTCTTCTAATTTTAATGTGGATAATATAAGTTTGTTATCATCACAGATTAAAAGCGTTACCAATCCCAACGGTTTTGCTTTTTCAATAATAAATCCGCGTGCATTTACTAAGTCACCAAATCGAGCATGAGTTTCAAAAATATTTGTTAGAATGCTTTCATTCGCAATTCGCTGTTCTTCATTTTTATGCATCTCTTCTTTTGCAAGATAATTCCAAGTTAGGACATAGCCAGGAATTGCAAAAAATATCCACAATACAATTCCCAATATGATGCTTTTCCTAAAAAGAGGACTAGCGAATATTGACTTTATAGTAGTTAACTGTTTCATCAAGTTCTCTTATGTTTTTAAAGTCAAGATTCTTGTGACCGACAGACAAGGTAGAGAAGTGAAAAAGAGGCAAGTAATTTCCTTTTTCATATGACTTTCTTAAAAGATCCTTAAAACCAAGCACTTCTTTTTCAATGTTAGAAAGATGAGAAGCTTTTTGAAAGTTACTTATATCCTCTTTATCTAAATGTATAAACGAATTCGTTGTAATGATGCCAATCCATGTAGAAGGCTCAGGATCTGCTACTCCAAAGTCGAATAAAACAAAATCATACTTATTATCTTCATAAAATAATTTCACAAAATCTGACTTGATTTTGATGTCCCAATTCACAATAACATCTAATTCTTTAAATATTGGTGTTAGTAATTTCTTTTGCTCAATGGATGATTCCGAATTTGTAATCAAAATTTTTATTTGGGCAGGAAGTTTACCTTGGTTTTTCAAAGCTGGCAACTGATCAAATAAAGGATAACCTAAAGGTTGCAGACTTGTAGCTTTTTTTACGTTCAGAGGCAATCCTTCAATTTTTTTTGAATGCATTTTCTCACTTAAAGCAAACAAGACTCTTCTTGAAGTCTCTAGCGTCTTAGTGTTATTTGGTTTCAAAAGAGATACTCGATCATGACCTCTCGTCCAAAGAGGTAATTTATTCTTAAGGATTAATTGTGCCGTTTCTTCGCTTAAAAACGTATTGACTTGAACAATGTTTTCCCATGTATTTTCATTTAAAAATGTACTCAGTTGAAAATCTTTTGTAACAGGCTTAATTCGAATTATTGACGGTGCTAAATTATTAGCTTTAGGGTAATGAGCATTAACTTTCAACTCAAGACCACCAGGATCAACTTTCGAAATAAAATATGGTCCTATTGAAATGTTGTTTGATTTCAATTCAAGTGTTTTAGGATTAACCTCATCTGGATGTATTACGGCCATTGGTTGGCCACCCATTCTTTGAAAAAATGACTCAGATATTTTATGATCTTTTGTTTTTAAGATGATTATTTCATCATTTGGAGAACTAATTGAGTTAAGATCCACTAATGCTGCTATCGCTAGACCATATTGCGTTTTAAGTCTATACGCTCTTTGTATATTCCAAATTAAATGAGCAGCAGTTAATTTTTCACCGTTTGACCACTTTCTGCTTGTGTTAACTAAGAATTTATAAAATCCATTTTTTTCGTCAAAACTCCATTCCCTAATGAGGTTTGCTTTAGCTTTTCTAGAATCGTCATAATCAAACCAAGTGTCGGATAGGCAAAGAGCAAGGTCGTAGTCTGCCATTGATTTTATGGCTAATGGATCAACAGGTAATTGATAAGAAAGGCGTACTCGCAAATCTTTTTCCATGGGCTCCCTTGCCGAAATAGCTACAACAATGATCATTGTCAGAATTGTAAAAATAATTTTTTTAATTTTCAATTTCACTCAACAAAGTTACAATTCTTTCACGCATTTCTTCTTTTTGGTCTGCACTAATGTCTGATAAGTGAATTCTTATATCATCAATAGCCTGTATTGCTTCTTCATTTGTCATTTTATTAGCGAAGCATGTTGCTCCACCATTGCCTATTTTACTGATTGCTATATGTGAAGTCTTTACTCTTAATGAGTCTATATTTGTATCGGCCATAATTGTTCTAGACAAAAGCGTTGAAAATAAGATTGTAACTACACTAATTATTTGTTTCATTTTTTTCCTAAGGTATTGGGTGTGGAATAACCTCGTTATTATTATATTGTTCAGTCATATCACGCCCAGTTTTTAGGCGCAATAGGTCAATGTCGTCTTTGCAAGGAAACCCCATTTTTAATGTAAAAACTTCAGAGAGCTGAACACCTGAGATACATATGGGCCCCGTTTTACTGTTAAAATGATTCATCACTTTGGGGCTAAGTAATTTTGGAACTTCGATACTCAAATCAGAAAAATCATTTAATATCCATTCGGGGATGACATTTTCATGCAACCAATACGTTCTGTGATTTTTTAAACTACTAAGCCCTTTCTCATGAAGGTCTGATAAAAGTTCACTTGAATTTTCCCCTTGGTTTCCTAAAAAATAATTAATGATGGCCTCAGAGAACGCTTTAAAAAGATCGAATTGATTATTTGAAAGTCCAAGAGCAAATCCGCCAGTCTCTTCGTTTACCAAGAAACACGCAACAGTTTTTTGATGCCCTAGAAAAGTGATTCGAAAAAGTGTTTTAATTTTTAAATCAGATAGCTCTTTTATTACTAACTCAATTTTTGAATCTTCGTTAACAATTTTTAAAAATGGGATCTGGGAATACCAATGGCATAAAAATGAATCTCGTTCATAAATCTCAGCAATCGCCGCTTTTTGTGCTAAAAAATGAAAACGATGACCGGCAATTCCATTTGTTGATGAAAACCCCCGAATAATTCCAATGTCAAAGAACGCTTTCCTTTCGTAAAATTCAACTACTGCCTTTATATAGGCTAATTTTTCATTAGAATCAGCGCCTAGTCCATAATAATCAATATTCAAGTATGGAAATGAATAATGTACCATATGCAACCATTTTAGTGTCTCAAGTGGGGTTATGACTTTCTTAAATTCGGCGCCTTTTTTAATTTGAGACTCAATAAATGATCCCATAAAAACGTTGCTGATAATTTTATTAATCACTCGTTCAAACCTCTTTAGCTGGTTACCTGAGAAGATCTCTTTATAAAAGCGAAAAAATTTAAAAATCTTTTTTTATTATATTCTCTTACGATTTTAATTCAATCTTTATATCAAAAAATGCTTCAGCTCCTAATTAACAAACACAATTATAAAAACAAACAGCTTTTTTAGAAAGCTAGTTTGATGCTTTATGATTTTTTAGTTACTTGTCGTCGTGATGTCCGTCCAATTTTTTTACACTTTATTTCCCACCATGTAATTATTGGAAATTCTCAGCAATCGCTCTCAAATGTCTGCATAATGTAAAAAAAGCAATTTAGGGAGGCACTGATGAAATTTTTAATCTTTATTATTTTTAGTTCGCTATCACTCGTGGCCCATGCAGGTTGTATGGCAGAATTTGAGGAAGGAAAGGTGAATATCAACAAGGCAGTTGCAGCTAATAATGATTTTCATCAAACTTATATAGAGCTTCGCACCTACTTTGAGGAGTGGGTTATTATACCAAAGGAAGCTTGTCTTAAAGGTGCTGAGGCATTGAAGTTGGCATGGAATGCCTCATATTATAATTATGCGTCCTATTTGAATGGACGAAATATGATCGAAATGGATTGTTCGTATGGTCCAGAAATTTCTTATACAGTAAAGGGAATTAAATACGATACTGAAGGAAGATATAAAAAAATGTACGCCAATTACCTAAAGTTGAGACCCAGAATAGCACATGATTGTACAATGCATATGAATATTCCTGAAGTTGCTGATCCATCTACCCTTTTTTATCATTACTAATGATTGAAAGACGGCCTCATTTAAAGGACTTTTAAACGCCATGACCATTATTTGGGGCATCTTAAAAGTCCTGATTGAGGCAATCGTCTCACTATTTTTAAAGAGTTGTTTTACTTCAAGCGTTTTTCTCAAGTAATCCCTCGAAAGGTCGATAAGATCTTGGATGAGGTAGATTATGACGAGAGTATGGCAAATCATTTTTTTGGTTTTTTTCACACAAAGTGTCTTCGCACAAATGTATGGAGATGGCGTGGGCCCTTTGTTGGCCGCTCCTATTAATTGTCCAAGACCTGTTGTTGAAGGGGATCCCTATTCAAGCGTGTATTCAAAAACAGGCGTGGCAATTAATATTGGAAATGAGTTGGCATGCTCTCAAATTGATCGCGATTATTATTCTCGCTTTACGACTGTCAATTGTAGTCTTTTAAAAACCTGCAGCAATCATAAATTTAGTAAAATGTCGACCAGTCTTGTTCTTACCTCCGTTGTTGGTAAAATTTTAGGTGAAGATTACGCAGAGATGATTTTAACTGAAAAAATTTCCGAAATGGAAAAAGTTGAGACTTTAAAAAGATATGCAGAAAAAAACTTTAAAGACCTTATTCCTAAAAATTGTGGTTCTACCTTTAATTACAACTCCAAAAATATTGACGACCAAAAGAGTTGTCGCTCTGATTTAATGGATGAAGGCTTTTTGCGTTACCAGAAAAAATGCCTTGATGGAAAAAATTGTTATAATATCAAAGGCGAATACGACTTATTTTTAAGTAAAAACTCTCCGCTTTCCCATGGAGAGAGTGGAGTTCATCGATACTTCAGTCAAGAAATTGACCAGAAACTTAAGAAAGCATCAGGAAAAGAAAATGAAATAATGAAAGAAATTTTTTCCCTTATGAAGTCCAAAGAGAGTAAGGAATCTAAAATAACCAAATTGTTTATTAAACTAGGTCAACTTAAGGAAAAGGGTCAATTAGATCCGGTTTTGTCCTTCGGGGACTCATTTAATTATTTTGATAGTGAGCACTTGAATAGTTCAAAACATTATGCTTTTGTCGTGAAACTTTTTTCAACTCCGGCCCTAAAAGAAGATCAGGCCCGTGAACAGTTTATGAATTACCGCAAAGCTTATGTGCAAAAATCCCTTGATCATAGTTGTAGCAACTCACCAAGTTATATGGATATTTGTAAAATGGCGACAGAAGCCTCTTTGTTTAAAAAAGTTTTTTTAAAAGAAAGATCAAGTACTCTTCATCTTGAAGTTTTAGCAAGTGATGAGCGCTTGAAGGCCTTACAAACGGCACTTCCAGGGCATAATATCAGTCCGGATGATTATAATCTTTATATGGACGCAAAACGCTGCGATAGTTATTCCTTGGAGGCAAAGAGAAAGACAGATGATATTTCAGATGATTCTGAAACCATGCTGTCATATAGCGAAATTGCTCGCAATAAAACTTACAGTGTCTTTCAAAACATCGATATGAAAGTCTCATCTCAGGTGATTGATTCACTACAATTACCAGTTGTATCTAAAGCTCTTATAGAGCAAAGCTCAGAAAGTCTAAGTGCGGTTGAAAGCAAAAGTAGCAGCAGTCGAAATACTAACGAAGAAAAAAGTCAAGAGGCCGATGCCGAACCCGAAACAGCGCCAACAGAGACCACCAATGGCTTTTCTGATTTTGCCCATTCGGCCAAAGAACAAGCTTCTCAAAGTCCTTTTCCCTCAAGTGATTATACTCATTCCATCCCAGCAAGTTTACCAGAGATCAAACCATCTCTACCACAAGCACCAGACAAGTCTATGGTAGAAGGAATGAGTGGAAATGCCGCTCTCAATGATAAAATTTCAGATTTAACCAAACGACTCAATACTGCTGAAGAGAATTTGGCAAAAATGAAAGAAGAAAAAGTTCAAGAGGACAAAGACCATGAGCATGAACAAAAATTGGCCGCAGAAAAAGCGAAAGTGACCGAACTTAGTAAGCAGATAGCAGAAGCGAAGGCGCAAGCACAAAAAGAAAAAGCTCAGGCCATCTCCTCTGCGTCTTCAAAGGCCGCGTCTTTTGCCCCAGCGGTCTCTATGCCGACAAATCGATCAAGTGCTTATCAAGAGCAAAAG
>JAGOVS010000268.1 GCA_018060625.1 Bacteriovorax sp.
GCGGGAGATTTAAATGGATGTTCTGTATTTTTAAATGGAATAAAACTTTCTAGTGGAGTCCATTATACGGAAAATTCTAATGGAAACTTCAACTGGATAGACGCAGACACTTCTACCACTGGCGTTTTGTTCACCGCTCCAATTAGAAATTGGTATACCGTCACGGGTATTTACGATATTCTCGGAACGAAATTTAACGAGGGATCTTCTGTAGGTTATCTAAACGGTGTAAAAATAGATGACTCCGCTATACTGGAAACATCTTCCTTATTATCTGAGTCTATTCTAACTGGAGTCAATTGTTTAATTGAATTTAATATAGAGCAAGACAAAAATACCCTATTCTTTTAATGCCAACGATTACAAACAAAAATAACTTAGGCTCTTTATTCGGCGGTAAAATAGCTAGTATTAACTATAATTTTCAAACAGCCTCGGAACCTTCTACGGCGACGATAACGGTAGTTAGCGAAAACAATACTTTTATAACTCCTGAATTTGGTGATCAAATCTCTATTCCGCCATTTGGAATTCAAATGATTGTTACAGAAAGGGGAAAAAGAAAAGATACGAATTACGACACTCTGCAAGTTGAATTGGTTGAATCTATTTCCGAGGTCTTAGACAAAGAACTCGTTCTTATATATGGAGAACATACAGATTTAGAAAGAAATCTTAATAATGAACTATATCCAATCAATAATAGTTCTTTTATTCCCAAGCAATATTATCCAAATGAAATAACTTTTAATGGTCTTGTAAAATTTCCTTCATTAGACGAAAATTATATTCAAAACTTCGGAAATGGAATAAACGTGATAGGTTCTGCTAGAGCGACTTATATTGAAAATCCGTCTCAAAATTTAACAGGGAACAGCACTTTTTCAAATGAAGCTTTTTGGATTACATTCGGTGGAGGCGAAATAAAGCGATCAATTTCAAATTACGAATCAATTGAGTCTTTTGTGTATTCTCCAGAAAAGGCTGGATCGACATCCGTTGCGTTCGGCTACACTCTAAAAAACTTAAGAAATTTATTTTACAGTAAGGGTTTGTCCTTTGAAGGGTCATCTGCATCAATAATGCTTGATGAGAATATCTTTTTCTCAGAATCAGGAACAATGAGAGAAGTATTGGCGTCCGTTCTCTCTAAAATTGGACGATCATTCTATATAGATCCATTCACTCAAAAGATAAATATTATTTCTAATGCCGACATCGCTCAAATTAATAATAATTTGCTCTCAAAATTTTCAAACTTTACGTCCACTAGCGGAGCTACGCAAATTTCATTAAAAGAAAGCGTTGTCGATGTAGACGCGGCACATTTTGTTCTAAAAGGAGATTTAAATTACTACGAATCAGATAAATCAAATAATAATGGCGCTAACACTGGCGGGGTGAGAGCTAAAAAACAAAAATTATATAAATTTAACGTCGAGGCTCTGACAGGGGATCTAAAACATGGTGACATAGAATTGTTTAAAAGAGTGGCTCCCGCCCTTTACGCTCTCGAAGATGAGGGCACGGTTGATAGATATATTTTTGCACTCGGACTTAAATATGGGTCTGAAAATTGGGGGTCTTTGTATGGCGCGAAGGAATATACGCCGGGAGAATTTTCTCCTAAAGTAACAACAAATCCCTATCAAGTCTTGCGAAATCCTCCACAAGAACCTCCGTGGCAACAAGAAATTAAATTAAAGAGTACCGTCAAGCCTTATTCAAATGTGTATTACGATTTTTCCAGAACAATCGGCGCTAGACAATTAATAAGAGATGGCGAAATAGGTCCGTCCTTGTTTGCCTCAGAAACAAGTTATTATAAATATGTCAGAGCATTCGCCGAATTATGGGCAGGAACTTATTTCTCAGCACCCATGTCCTTAAGGAGTATTGAAAGAAGATCGTATCAACCAGAAGCTAAATGGATTGGGGGACTAAATAATACTTTTCAACTTACTCCTGTGAAGGGCGACGCTATGATTGGTGAGGTTGACGCCCTTCGTTTCTTATTCACACTTCTCGAAAGAATTGGAGCAAAAACAACTTATACGGTCGCTGAAGTGGCTAAAAAAGCTTATAAAAGTTCCGATAATCCTCCTGTCTTGAGGGGAAGTGATATTGGAACTAATCAATCAGATGGAAGCGCAATCGGATCTGGCGATTATTTTATAATAGGAACTCGCCAATTGTTTTCCGGTTCTCCAGATTTGCGACCTGATGATCTAAAAAGAAGAATAAATAAAAACTTTTGGGATTATTATAGCGCGGGTTCTGAATCTAAATGGTTACTATATACAGCCAACGCATTAAACGAAATTTCCTATGTGGAAGAGAAAATGCTAGAGTCTTTTGAAAAGGAGACTAAAAAAGTCAAAGATAAGTTGCTGGTTAGATATACTCCATCCGAACCTGCCGAAGATCCTAAAGACGAAGATAATCAGGAGAATATCACCGATACTCCTAACTTTTTTTCAATAAAAAGTATTAATTCCAACACCAGAAATTTTGCAAGAAGGAGTCTTGTTGTCGTGCAAAACAGATTCGCAGAAATGAAGCTTTTTCTACAAAATATCGGAGATTTAAACCCACAATTTTCTGGTCCATTAATTTCAACTCAAATTGAATATTTCAGACCCCCTTTAAAAAGTGACTTCGATATAAAAAATGGAGTTGACTCCGTTTCTGTTTCAATTAGTGAGTCTGGAGTTTCTACAAGTGTATCTTATTCTTCAAGAAAATTTGCGCAAATAGACCTATCCGTATTGAGAGACTTTTTAGGAGGGAACACAACAGGATTCTTTAAGAACCTTAGATTGCCAGCCTTTAGAAAGAATAATCTTAGACGGTAACGGTTTCATAAACTCGGAAGTATTTGGCGTCATTCCAAAACTGAATATCGTCCGTGCTTTTTGAAAGGCTTGCAAAAGTATCATTGCCCCTTACGTAAAATCTTCCAGAATAAAACTTGAACGAATGCTTTAAGTCTTTATATTTTTCTTTAAGTTTTTTCGCTGCACCCTTTTTGTCACAAAGAACAATTTC
>JAGOVS010000091.1 GCA_018060625.1 Bacteriovorax sp.
TATTTCGAGTTACCTTTAAAGGAAACCTAGACCCAACCCCATAACTTCCCCCATACCAGCCCGTATTTATTAACCAAACTTTAATTTGATACTTAGACATATAATTTTTCAATAACTGAGAATAAACACTTGGATGTCTAAGCATAAAAGGGGCCCCAAAGCACGCTGAAAAAGTGGCCTGAGGGGTTTTGATGCCAATTTCGGTCCCTGCTAATTTGGCACTATAACCAAGCACAAAAAAATCCATGGCCTGCTCAGGGGTCAATAAACTCACAGGTGGAAGAACACCAAAAGCATCTGCACTCAGATAAAATATATGTTTGGGAACCGCCCCAGTTCCAGAGGTCACACGATCTTTGATAAATTCCAACGGATAGCTGGAACGTCCATTTTCCGTGAGAGTATCATCAAAAAAATCAATGGCATCTCTTCCCTCACTTAATTTAACATTTTCTAAAAAAGAAGAATACTGAGTCGAAGCTGCATAAATGGCCGGCTCTGTTTCCGCGGAAAGTTTAAAGGTCTTTGCATAACAACCTCCTTCAAAATTAAAAACCCCTTTATCAGAAAGACCATGTTCATCATCACCAATGAGCTGCAATCCCTCATCAGCAGAAAGAGTTGTTTTTCCCGTTCCTGAAAGACCAAAAAACACAAAACTCTCCGCTTCATTATTTTGATTGGCCCCAGAATGCATAGGAAGAATACCACTATCTGGAAGTAAAAAATTCATTATCGAAAACATGCTCTTTTTAATTTCACCCGCGTAGTAAGTCCCAACGATAATGGTTGTTTTTTCTTTAAAACACGTCACGATGACGGTCTCAGATCTGGTCGCGTATTTTTTTGGGTCTAAAATAAATTGAGGTGCATGAATAATCTTGTAAACCTCTTTATGTTGCCCATTCTCAAAAGGTTTAAACATATACTGAGTAAAAAGTGCTGCCGATGCCCGAGGGGAGACAAATTCAATGCCTAAAGAGAAATGAAGGCCTTCTCCAATAGATCGCTCTGTATAAAATAACTCCTCTTGGTCATTTAAAAAAGCAAGCACATCACGCTTTAGTTCTCCAAAGGTTTCTTGCTTCATTTCATGAATATTATTTTCCCACCAAATTTTTTCCTTAGAAATCTCATTCATGACGACGTACTTATCATTAGCAGAGCGCCCAGTATGAACCCCCGTTTTTATGATAAGTTCTCCCTCAGGACCTAACTGGCCTTCTTTTTTTTGCAAAGCTTTTTCTAAAAAAAGCGATTTATGAGAATTTTTATAGACTTTTGAACCATTGAAGGATTCGAGCAAGCTTGGCATATTGGTGTCCTTTAAAAAATATAATAAAGATTATCGTAGATTAAAATAGTTAAAAATAAACTGATATTTATCAAGAATTACACTTTTAATACGAGTGTCGGCAGCAAAGACTCACGCATCACTTGCCGCGAAACGCTTCCCCCAAAAAGGGCCGCCAATTTATTTGACTTCGCTGCAACAGCGATAATATCCATGTGGTTTTTCTCTGCTATCGTCAAAATAATTTCTGAAATTGGCAAAACACCATATTCAAGGTGAACAGTGAATTTAATTTTTTGGGCCTCTAAGGATTTCTCCATTTTTTGCACACGCTTTTGAACACTTTGTTTAAAATCATGCAAGTCTTGGCCCACATCAGGAACAGGAACATAAACAAGCGTTAATGTTGCATTCCATTTTTTCACATAAGTTAAGACTCGCTCTAACCCACTATTTCCTTTTGTACTAAAATCATGAGCATAAAGTATATTCTGAGGTTTTCTTAACTCAAATTTTGTTTTTTGGTGAAAAACAAGCAGGTCACAAACAGAGAGATGGACAAGTGTTTCTGCAAAACTACCAAAAATCATTCTTGGAAGGACCTCTTTACCATTGGAAGAAATAAGTACCAAGTCTGCCTTTTTCTTCTTAGAGTACTCGACCACTTTTTTCACTGAAGTCGTTAACGAAAGACTTGATTCTTCTAAAACCTCAACTTTTTGTCCACTGAGACCCCATTTTTTAAGTTCTTCTTTAATGAGTTCTTTAGGATAACTCGAGTAACGTCGTTTAGCGGGAATATTAAAGGCAGTGGCCAATTGAGCCTCTGCATTTGAAGCCACATAAAGAATTTCAATCGAATCTTTTTTATCAAATAAATGCTGTACCAAATTTTTTCCGAATTCATGCAACTGTTTATTTTTTTCAAAAGGGTCAAAAGTCCATAGTATTTTCACAGAATCCTCCATTTCGAGAATAAAATCCTTTAATTGAGCGCTATCATCTCATTGGAAACTTGTCATTTCCACTGATAAATGAACTTTTTTGGGCCAATAAAAAATAATTCTTTTCTCTTATCTTTTTTTTACTTTGAACGATAAAGCAGTCCATTCAAAAGGGCAAAGATGAACTTTCAAACATTATTCGAGATTTTTTTGAAATTACTACTAAGTACATGTGCCTTTTTTTGTATTAAGTTTTTAATGTTTAACTAGAAAAACACCACACTCCATATGCTCGGTGTAAGGAAACTGATCAAATAAGGCAAATCGTTTTACTTGATGCGTTTTGGCAAGTATCTCCAGATTACTCAAAAGAGTTTGAGGATTACAAGAAATATAAAGGATATTTTCATACTGCTTCACAAGTGAAAGGGTTAATTCATCGAGTCCAGCTCTTGGAGGATCGACTAATATTGTATTGCAATCATAACTTTTTAAATCAAACCCCTTTAATCTTGTGTATTCCCTTTTTCCCGCCATAGCATCACTAAAGTCTTCAGCAGACATTCGAATAATATCCAAATTCTTTACACCATTGGCCGCAATATTATATTGAGCAGCTTCCACCGACGGTTTTGCAAGCTCAGTGGCAAGAACTCGCAAAAAATTTGGAGCAAGGGCAATGGAAAAATTTCCATTTCCACAATACAATTCAAGCAAATCCCCACGGGAGTCTTTTGTTACATTTTGGGCCCACTCCAACATCTTAATGGCCACATGGGCGTTTGGCTGGGTAAAGCTGTTTTCGACTTGTTTATAAATCAACTCTTTTCCCGAAACAGGGAGAACTTCAATGACGTAATCTTGATCGATATCAATTTTTTGCTTGCGGGCCCTTCCTATAATATGCATCTTAAAATGTTCATTCAGCTTTTTTTTCAAAGAATGTGCTTCATTAATCCAATCGGCATTTAATTGGCGATGATAAAGAAGTGTCACTAAAATCTCTCCACTTAATGTTGAGAGAAAATCGACCTGAAACAATTTATGTCTTAATAGTTGATTGGGACGAAGCTCTTCCATGAGCGATAGCATCATTTTGTTAATTAATTCACTCGCTGGCAAATACTGATCTGTACGCACTTTTTTCTCTAGAGCTTTATCAAACATATAATAATAAAGATCTTCCCCTTCATGCCAAACTCGGAATTCGGCCCTCATGCGGTAATGAAGAGATGAAGAAGCAAAAATCTCTAACTCTGGTGGATGAAAATCAGCAAAAAGATCTTTAAGTTTAAGATGCTTTTCTTCGAGAAGCTTAGCGTAGAGAGCAGGATTTAATTGATCAAGATTCATAAGTTGTTCCGTACTATATAAAAAGGGGCAGAGCAAATACCTTAACATAGTCAATACAATCGTGATAGAAAGGATCCATGAAATATTTTGACTATGCGGCCTCATCCCCTCTTTATCCAGAGGTGCTCGACATTCTTCATAAAGCGCAAATAGAACACTTCGCTAACCCAAGCGCTAAACACCAATTAGGACATGACCTGCATGAACACATCAATTCTTTTCGCAAAGATTTCCTACGTATTTTAAGCGCAGATCAAGATGATTTTTTCTTTTTTACTTCATCAGCGACTGAATCAAATAATACCGTGATAAAAGGACTCAACCTCAATTCAGGTGATGTGATCCTTTACTCCCCAGCTGATCATGCCAGCCTGTGTGCCCCTATTGAATTTTTGGCCAATGAACTCAAACTAGAGCTTCGAATTCTTCCCTTAGACGCACAAGGAGTCATTGATCAAGAAAAACTCAAACGACTTTTAGATGAAAACATTAAACTCGTCACCCTCACCCATGTTAATAATCAGAGTGGAGTCATTCAAGACATTGACTCGGTTTCACGCTTAATTAAAAAATGCTCCATGGCCCATGTACACGTTGACGCTGTCCAGTCGTTTGGAAAAATTCCCTGCCAATTAAATTCTTTTATTGATTCATTAAGCATAACTTCCCACAAAAGCGGAGGCCCTAAAGGAGTCGCCGGCCTCTTCTTAAAAAATGGTCACCAGGTGAAACCTTTACTGCATGGAGGCGGTCAAGAAAATGCTTTTCGCTCTAGCACTGAAGCTTATCCCCTCATTTTAGCTTTTCATAAGGCGATGCAGATTACCCAAAAAAATCTGATTTCCTCATTAGAGGCAACGGCCGTGTTAAATCATCTTATTCGCACTCAGCTCGCTCAACGAATTCCAGCAATTCAATTTCCCTTTCATTTAACTTCCCCCTACATTATCTCGTTGATCTTTCCAGTATTTTCCTCTGATATTATTTTAAGGCACCTTGAGCAATTAGATATTTATATTTCTTCAACCTCGGCCTGCTCTTCTCGTCGCATGGGTCCTAATCTTTCTCTATGGGCCTTGGGAATTCCTGAAAAAAAGCATAAGCATTTTCTTAGAATCTCTCTAGCTTCATGTAGCTCAATGAGTGAAGTCGAATTTCTCATTGGAAGCTTTCAAAAAATATGGGAAAGTTTAAAGCATTTACGAGGAAATCAATGACAACAAATTCTCATTCAAACTCGACATTTTCTATAGTCATCTCTGTAGACGAACTCTGGCTTAAGGGACGCAATCAAAAAACTTATCTCAAAGCGGCCATAGATCATATTCAGGCCGTGCTAAAAACCTATCACAAAGAGAAATTTTCTTTTCGTATTCAATCACAACGACTTTACTACTCTTCTCATATACCTTTTACCCCCGAATCAATAAAAGCGCTTTGTCTCGTTCCCGGACTTGCTTATATCTCCCCATGTAAAGTTCTCCCCAGAGAGAATCAAGAAAGTTTAGAAAATATATATTCTGAAATCATAAATGAACTGGCCTATTTTGAGCACACACCAAAAAGTTTTCGTGCCACGGTAAGGCGAGTGGATAAAACGTTTGCACTCTCCTCAGTAGATGTGGAACGAGAGATCGGCCATCGGGTAACAATGCAATACCCTTTGGCCAAAGTTGATTTAAAAAAGCCTGATATGATCATTGATGTTCGCATCTTAAATCATGCCATTTCTCTTTCAACTAACTCTTATAAAGGCATCGGTGGGCTCCCATGGGGAAGTACTGGCAGTGCCTTAACGATGCTCTCAGGTGGATTTGATTCACCAGTGGCCAGTGTTCTTATGGCCAAGAGAGGAATTAAGCAGTCTTTTGTTTTTTTTCATGCCTACCCCTTTGTTGGAAGAGAAGTTCTCACTAAAATTAAAGACCTCAGTTCAGTTTTGGCCCGCTATCAACGTCAGACTCATCTTTACATTGTTCCCTTTGGAGATATTCAAAATACTATCGCTCAAAATTTTAAAGAAGAGTATCGCATCCTTTTTTTCAGACGATTTATGCTCGAACTTTCCAATCGAATTTGTGATCGAATTGGTGCAGATGCGATTATCACGGGAGATTGTATTGGGCAGGTTTCTAGTCAAACCATGGATAATTTGCACCTCATGAATCAGGTATCCAAGCGCATGATCTTAAGACCTTTAATCGGCCACAATAAACTGGAAATTCTCAACGCTGCTCATCTCATCGGCACTCATCAAATTTCCATCATCCCCCACGATGATGCTTGTGCACTTTTTGCCTCTAAAAATCCCATCATTCATCCCAATAAAGACTATTGGTCTGCTCACCAAAACATCAACGAAGAACTTGAAGAGCTATTAGTCCGAGCACTTGACCAATGTGTTTCTTATTCCCTAAACTTACAAGGAGAACTCTTCAAGAAAGACTTCTTCTCTTTTGACTCTTAAAGATTATTTTTTTAAATAGACTGGCTAAATTTTGCTGATGTCACTTTGGTTCTATAATGAAAATCAAAACTCAAGGCAACATTTCTCACAAAGCCTTTCCCGTTTGGTTGGATAATTATTTTTCCCTCATCAAAATCTAAAATCCCATCTTTTTGAAATTCTTTTAGTTCATCTTGAATATCTTTCCAAAATGGAACGGAATCGACATTTTCAAGAGACATCTCCTGCTGGCACATCAATTGTTGAATTAACTCCTGCACTAATAAATCCTCATTGCTGTGAGTATGCCCAGAAGAGATAGGAAGATGGCCTTGAGATAAAAGCCGTTCATAAGTATTATTGTCTTTGGCATTCTGAGCAAAACTGAGAGAAGAATCAGAGATAGACGTTGGCCCTAGACCAATAAGAACATTCGATTTTTTATCGACGTACCCCATAAAATTGCGATGTAAGTTTTTTCCCACCATGGCCGTATGTAAAAAGCTCCCAGGAAGAGCAAAGTGGTCCATTCCAATTTCAACATAACCCTTTTCTTCTAAAAGCTTTTTCCCGGTTAAATAAAGCTCTCTTTTATTTTTTGCATTTGGCAATTGATCATTCTTTATTAACTTCTGATTTTTTATCTTGTCTGGTAAGTGAGCATAACTATAAAAAGCAATCAAATCAGGTCTTAGGTCACTAACTAATTCAAATGTCTCTTGAATGGTTTGAACAGTCTGATTCGGCAGACCATAAATCAGATCAAAATTGATGGACTGAAAATTCATTGAGCGCAGTCGTTCAACCATTTTTTTTATTAGATCAGGAGACTGAAACCGATTTATCGCACGCTGAACATCTGGATTAAAATCTTGAATCCCTAAAGATACACGGGTCATCCCAAAACGATTCAGAACTTCATAGTGCTCATCTTTTACTGTTCGGGGGTCAATTTCAATTGATCCTACAAATTGAGAACCTTTCTTTTTTAACAGCGTTGATATTAAAATTGCGAGGTTCTCCCCACTTAAAAAAGTTGGGGTCCCTCCCCCGAAATGAAGGGAGTTAACCATGGGAGTAAAACCTAATTTACTCACATACAGACTCCACTCTTTAAGTACCATGTCCAAATATGTTAATTCTAAGGCGTGATTTTTAGTAATCGTACGGTTACAACCACAGTAGTAGCAGAGGCTTTCACAAAAAGGAATGTGAACATAAAGATCGACTCCCCGCTTTGGATCATAGGCCTGTTTTACATGGTTGATCCAACTCACTTCATCAGGAGCATCACTCCAATAAGGCACTGGAGGATAACTGGTATATCTTGGAGCAGGACGATTATATTTTTCGACGAGGTCAACTACATTTTCCATAGAAGAGCAGCTTACCGGATTTCTAAGGAATTTAAGCTGACAAGGATCAGTTTTTTTAATTTTAAGAGACTCTAGAGAGAGATTGCTCGACAAAACAGTTCTCAGTCTCCCAAAAAACAATTTTATGCACAACGATTCCCTTATCTTTTAAAAGAGTCGGGCAGATCGTATTTAACAAATAATCGGCCATATTTTCGGCCGTTGGATTTTTATCCAAGACAAATACAGATTTAAAGGAAGGGGCCTGCTGTAATAATTCGAGGGTTTTTTTATCTTCTTTATAAATGATCATGGTGTGATCCCAATGCTCATCGACCCATGATCCAATAATCTCTTTGATTACAGAAAAATCAACCACTCTTCCAATGCTATCTAATCCCTGAAGCGGGGTTGCATAAATCCAAAGCACTCCATTATGCCCGTGTAAAGAACCACATTTATTTTCATGCCCCATCACTCGATGTCCATAACAGAAATGGATTTTTCTTACGGCGGAGACTGAATCATTATTTATTTTCATTTCTTCTATGTAGCACACTTAAAGAGTTACGGCCATTTTAGCGAGGTACTAAATAATAAAGTCTTCCTGGATCGCGCATAACTCCGGCCTTTTGGGCCGCTTCGTCACCTATCCCAATATAAAGGTCGATTCTCCCCCCACCTTTGATGGCCCCTCCAGTGTCTTGATCAAAAACCAGGCGTGATTTGCGTACCCAGGAAGAAACATCTTGGGCCGTTAGTGAAGAAAATTGCGGCTCATCAATTTCTAGAAAGGCCAATGCGCCTTTAGGAAAAAGCTCTTTATCTGTGGCGATCGTTCGCCCTGCACTTACTTCCATGCCAGCATAAGTGATTCCGGCACTTTCTATTTTTTTAAAAAAGACATAGCTAGGATTCTTGTTGAGAAGATCTTGTTTTTCTTTGCGGGGAAGTTTTTTTAAATGTTCTTTGATTTTTTGCAGACTCATTTGCTCAAAGGGAATTGAATCCGTGAGAAATTTTCCAATCGGCACATAATTTAAACCATTCTGAGAATCAAATCCCACATGTAAAACCTCTCCATTTTCAAATTCAATATAACCTGATCCCTGAGTTTGTAGAAAAAAAGCATCGACTGAATCAAGATAGGCGATCTCTAAATTTCTTCCCTGAAGCTTTAAATCTTCATCAATATCTTTGCGACTAAAATAAGGCCCAATAACATTATTAAAAATTCGACCTTGTTGAGAAATCGCTTTTAATCCAAAGGCTTTATAGTCAATCGTCACAAGATCATTTGGACGAGCATAAATTGGTTGAGGAAACTGTGGAGAAGCCGAGCGAGATCCTTTTATCCGAGGTTCATAATAGCCCGTGGCCATAATGTCGCCCCAGGAATCTTTCCCGTAGACTTCATAAAAATCAAAATGCCCCGCTATATATTGAAGCCAATCATTTTCATGCTGAAAAATTTTTTCAATCGCGGCCACATAATTTGCTTTGGCCATTTTCTTTGGGCCAAAAAGCATTGGATCTCTCACCAGAGTTGACGACTTGATCCCCTCGATATGTTTTTTGAGTCCATGAAAAAAACTCTCTTTTGACAAAGAATCAACAAGTTTAGGTGGCGAACTCATCTTTCGCATGGCCCCTTCGGGACCCTTTAAGGGGGCGCGAGCACAAGAGCTTAAAAGTGCGAGTGCCATCAAGACATTTTGGATCTTCATCGTTTAGCAATCCTTGAAAGATTTCTTTTCATTTTAGCTCATTTTTTAAGGACAAGTATTGAAAATTCAAAAGAAAAATAGTGCCCAATGGCCAGTTTTTATAAGGGGAGAGAAATATTTACACCAAGATACGCATTGCGACATTTTGACCTTTTTCCATGTTACTCTACCCCTCACAACCAAAGGATTCATCTATGAAAAAACTTTTATGTGCTTTACTTGTTCTACCAGGTCTTTGTTTTGCGGTACTCACTCCTGATCAAGTTAATTTGGGTTACGAATTAGAAAGTATCTTCCAAACAATTGAAACAAACTATGGGCCACTCTCATTTAAAGAGCAATTTCAGAAAATGAATTGGGAGCGGCGAAAAGATAAGTATAGAGAAAAGTTAGTCCAATTATCTAATACTCGCGATTATTATTTTATGATTGCTGATCTTTTACATGAATTTAATGATGCCCATGTCTCGATTACCCTTCCTTCAACTTATGAAAAATACCTCCCTGTTAACTTTGTCCTCGCTGAAAATAAGGCCATCGTCAGTTTTTATCAAAAAACGGTAACCCGGGCCCAAAAATGCCAACTCAATATTGGTGATGAGCTTGTTGGTCTCAATGGATTTGCTCTAGATGTGGTTCAAAAATCCTCTCCTCACTTTAATGCCAAGGGAAATCCACTGACAAGTCGATCCCTTTTTATCAGAGAACTAAGTGCCCTCAGAGAAAGTCGTGGGATTGATCTCATGAAGAATCCTTACTTAAAGGGAGATAAAGTCACACTTAATTTAATAGACACAGTTACAAATCGACAAAAAGATTGCTCCTTACAATACACCCAAGGGGGAATGAGCATCGTATCTCGTCTAATAGATAAAACAGAATCAAATATTGAAAAAGCAGAAGATACAATTTCTGGTCTTGAGAGTGCCATTAATGAAATTCATCAAAACTCTTCTGAAGTTTCCCCCGCCAATACAAGCGCACTTTTTAATTCAAGTGAAAGGGAGCGACTCAAACGACTTGCCCAATTGTCTCATCAATTTAATGATTTAAATAATTTCAGTGATTCGAGATTTTTTACAACGACAAAAAATCAGATCGCTGGTGAAACAGTGGGAAATCATGCTCAATTAGGACACAAACTCCCCCTTTGGAAAATGCCTAAAAACTTTAAACCTATCAAAGGCGCTCGGTTTAAAAATCCCGTGAATCTTTTTGCTGGTACATTTCAAAGAGAGGGGAAAAGAGTAGGCTATTTAAGAATCCCTAATTATCAACCTAGCAATCTCTTTCTCTCACAATTTGCAATACGAAAAATCATGAGAACGCTGGAAGAAAAATCTGATTACCTCATCATTGATCAAATCGACAATCCCGGTGGAGTATTAATCTATAGTGATCTTATTATTAAGGGACTTGTTGGTGAATACGATAACAAGAGCCATCTGAATTTTGTCGTTAAGCCTACCCAGAATTATTTACGCCAATACCTTTCGGCCATTCAAAACATGATGGCGGACGTCAGGAACAATGATCTCTTAAGCGAAGGAGAAAAAAAGTACTTCCATACTGAATTATCGGCGAATTTCATGCGTGTCAATCAAGCCTTTCAAACTCATGCTGACTTAACAGCGCCAGTTTCCCAAAAAATCATCGCTGAATATTTTGAGCTCAGCATTGATAGAAGTTTATCTCAAAATATATTTGTACGCTCCCTGGTCAAGTTTAATTTTGGAAAAGAAGCTTTTAAGAATCTTCCTTATACAAAACCAACTGCGATGCTTATCAACGAACTTGATGTTTCAGGAGGGGATTCAACTCCTGCCGTGCTAAAAGATTATGGAAGAGTAAAACTTTTAGGTGTGAGAACGTGTGGAGCAGGAGGAATTGTTGAGAACTTTTCAAACAATGCCTATAATTCATTCGACTATAGGTTAACAACAAGCTTAATGCTGAGAAAAGACAATTATCTCCTCGAAAATTTTGGCGTACAACCAGATGCCCCTTCTGAATTAACTGTTGAAGATTACAAATCTCAATTTTCTGGAACACTGGAGCGTG
>JAGOVS010000092.1 GCA_018060625.1 Bacteriovorax sp.
GAAGTGCTCCCATAGTCGATAGGTTCCTGAGCGCCAACATATGAGGGAAATTTTTTATACTCATCCTTTTCTGAAACCTGGATATCTCCATTTTTAATAGCGCCCTCAAAAGAAGAACTATCTGTGATCTCTTGACACGAATTATCGCCATCTGAAAAACCAAAATACGCTTTTTCGTTAACAACTTTTTCCGTATTTATTTTATCTGTTGCACCTTGATTCATTAAAGACTCACTAGTCGCTTTTAACTTCTCAAGAGATGGCTTAATCGGTACCTTAATAGAATAATGAACATAATAATAATAATAATAATAAACGCCCCCCCCTGCAAGAGAGAGCAAAACAATACAAATAAGCATTAAACTAATTTTTTTCTTTATACCTTTGTCTTCAAACAAACCCTTAATCATAAATAATCCTTGCCTGCCCTCTAGAAATAAATCTCTCTAGAGGCCATTTTTTTATCATTTTTAAAATCCTTTAAACAGTCTAACTTTTTTTCTTCATATTCTGACCATTTAATTTTAAAAATTTCTGCGTTTTGCTGTAATAGAATTTTATTTTTTTCATATAACGCATGAACTTCATCAGCGTATTTTATATTATTACACAACTTGCAGCTTAATATATACATCCGTTCTAAATTTTCACTTCGCTTTAACGCTAAACTGGAAGCGCATAATATTTTAGCGTCTAAGTTCAACTGGTTTTTAATTTCAACTATCATTGATTTTAGTTTTACGAATTCAGTTTCCCATATTGAAGCTTCATTTTTATCGATAGAAAATTTTTTCGGAAGAGAGGTTAAGAAAAGTAAAGGCACAAAATCCTTAAACTGATGATCATAAACTTGCTCACATTTTGTTATTTGAGATTTTTTAAGTATTTGATCTAGTATTAATTGATTATTACCATTTAATTTGCTCCTGAAATTATTCCACATTCTAAATTTCATTTGAATTAGATCTGCTATTTTACCCTCAACCTTTTTTTTGTAAGGATCATTGATTAATATAAATGAGCTGACATCTTCATGCGAAGACAATGTTGATGTTTTAAAATTAAAAGTGTCATTTCTAAATTTACAAAAACTCTGGTTTATATTCTGTGAATCAACAAAAATAATGATACGCCATCCCGCTATAAGCAGAAACACCAAACAAAGAAGGCAGATTGTTTTGATCAATTTTCTTTTCACCAACAAATCTTCGGCAATTGCTGGTTATAAATTAAGCAAAATACTTATCTTAAGGCCATAAATCAACTTCACGGATGGCCAATCGCTGCCTCACTACCTGATTGAAACAATACGGTAATATGTAAGTGCAAGTGATTCTAGCTCAACGTAATCTAACTTGGATATTTTGAAGTCTTGAAGTCATTGCTCCAGAATCTTTCTTTTCAAATTTTTCTTAAATATGAAAGACTAAATTTCATAAGTTAATATCGATTAAAAAAACTAAAAAAATATTAAAACCTGCCGTTAGGCGTCCCTTTCCTTCTAAAAGTCGGTCCACAAGTATTGATAACTTTTAAAATGAGTGCTCTAATTTAAGCTTTAGTCAGGGAAATTTGAATTCGACACTACCTACCAAGAAGATTCTTAAGCAATTTTTGAGAGAAATTAAGCCCATGAAAGTGAAAAGCGGATATATCCCTTTTTTTAATAAATTCTTACATGTTGGATCTAAAAATTCTTACTTACATCTATATATGTCATTTAGTCCTTCTTTTCGGTCAATGACCATATGATCTTGATCGATAACTTTAAAGTTCAGCTGATTTCGATTTTGAGACCCTCCAAAGCCATGTAGCTGACCAAAATCGACGGTAATAAATTTATTTCCAATAATGTATTTTGGGTTTTTAAAAGTATCGACAGCAAGCTCGCCATCAGCGTCACCATTATGTGTAATACTATTTTTTTTGAAAATTAAATCTACACTTGTGCAGTCTTTAGAAGACCACCGCCAATTTCCAATGATTGGATTTTGATTTTCACCAAAGGCTTGGATCGGTAGCAATAAAATACTTAGTTGAACTATTTTTAAAAACATAATTTATCCTGCTAGTTAACTATTAGCCTAAAATTAGAGCACTAATTTAGGCAATAGTCCAAATATAAATCGGCCGGATGCTTAGCGGATGATAGAATGAAAAAAGGAAGCTGTTCATGACCCCCATTTGATGGCAACCTCCAAATTTTGGAGGAAATTTATGAAAATAAATCGAAAAAGAGTGTCAAAAGATCAGAAATTTAACATTTTAAAAGAACATTTTGGCAAAGGGACTTCCATTTTAGAGTTGGCCAGAATAAATAATATTCATCCAATAACTCTTTATCAATGAAAGCGACACATGGCCGATAAACCCGAAGGAAAAATCACTACCCAATTAATCTAACTTGATTATTTTGAAGACTTAATGTCATGGCTCCAGAATCTTTCGATTTGAATTTTTCTTAAATAAGTCTATCAAAATGTAAGTCATATCGATAAAAAAATAAAAAAAATTCTAAACGAACTCTGTGCTGTGGCCAGATTTAACTTCAAATATGCTAACCCTATTTTGGCGCTTAAAACATGGCTTACTTAAGTATCATGAAGATGATGATTGCGAGGAAATAATTCGCGAAGAGCTGACGTCTAAGAGTTCTGAGAGTATTGATCGGTAATTAAAATAATACAAGGCGAGTCTGGGCCAAAAGAAAAGAACTAAAATCTTTTGATGCCAATATCGATCGCCCTGATCACATACAACCTCTATAACTACTTTGTCCCTTAGCTTAAAAGCATTGAAAAGGTCCGTGTTGGCCCTAGAGTCGTCAAAAAATATGATCTGTCAAAGACTGCCGATCAGCGCCTTCTTGAATCATCCTATTTAAGATTGTTGACAGGTTCAAAGTAAATAATGAAAATATTTGCATGAGTAAAATGATGATTTTGTTGATTTTAGGATTTAGTTCATCCAGAGGATTTACTGAGCAAGGTATTGATTCCAAGGTTCAAAAAAGCGTAGTAATTATATCGAGCACAAAAGACTATTCGAGTGCCTTAAGAGTTGCGCAAGAAGCTAGTAAGAAAACTGCAATTCCATTAAACTTGCGAGATTTATCAGAAAATAAAAAAACAGGATTAAGTTTTAGCAATAAAATATGCATGGAAGGACCCGTTCAAGAATATCCTTGTTATCAAAAACGCGGAAAATTTGATGACGGAAAATATATTTCAATTGAATATTCCTCTAATTATACAGAAATGGCACCTAACTTATATATTGTTATTGCCTATTCCGGCTCAGACGTAAATGAGAGCAAGTCCACATTAGAAAAAGTAAAGAGTCTTTACAATGATGCTTTTCAGAAAAATGTTAAGATCTATATGGCCGGCGAATAAACAATCGAAATCGATTCATTGACTGAATTTAAAGCTATATCCTAAAAGAACGGCTCAATCTTAAAAAGTTGGACCTTTTGATATCTGAACTTACTCTGGAGATTCTTAATGCCCAAGCTCTATATTCTAATTGCTATTTATTTTTCTAGTCAATTGTATGCGAATAACTTGGTAGAGCAAAAAATAAACGGCCCTTCGCCATATGAAATGAAATTAAAGCAAGAATGCGATGTGGGTAAATTTAAATCATGCATGGAGCTCGGGCAACATTTAATGCCTCAAGAAGATGGCCATATCATCTATAAAGGAACTTCTGAAGCAAAAAAACCTTTGGAAAAAGCTTGCTTAGGAAAAATAGATGCAAGTTGCAAGCTTCTCGGTGAAATATCTGAGTACGAGGAAAACTTAGATGCGGCACTTGTATGGTATTCCAAAATTAAGTTAATGGAGAGAATGACTCTCATTGAGCGCTGTAAAAAAGGAGATGGTGAATCTTGTATTCAACTCGCTCACTTCTTGGCCGTGCACAAAAATATATTGGCAGCAAATAATCTCTACCTACAAGCGTGTAAAAAAAACAAAAACTTACCCTGTTCGGTGGAAGCAGAAAAATCAGCTTTCAAAAAAATAATCCCCGAGAGTCCTGAACTTTCTTTGATAGAAATGCGTTCTGTTTGTCAGCGTTTTAATCATCCTTACTACGATTTTGTGGGACGCTATCCAATTCAAAAAGTAGAATATTACTATTTTAGTAAAATTAAAAAAGGCGTGGTTTATTGTCTCTATACTGGTGGATTCGATGACTTACTAGATGTCACAGGTAACGGCATTTTCCCCTCATTAAGAGATAACGATGATGTTATACCTAGCAAAATTAACTACTCTATAAAAGAAGACAAAGTAATCGTTGATAGAATTGACTATTTCGCCTGCGAGTCTCTTAGCGATTTTACAACTTTTTGTCCTAAGGATATTAACTTAACTGAGATTGCAAATGGTTTGCTTCAGAAGTCCGTTAAATACCACCAGACAATACATGTTGGTGAAAAAAATGATTATTATTATCTTTATTTTTTAGGAACCGATAAGAACAAATATTTGATGCTTGTTAAGAAGGGCAATAAAAATAAAGATGTTATTGCATTTGGTAAAATCGACATTCAGTTGGATTTAGAAAATGTTTTAGAAATAAAAAGTAATCAGATTGCATTTGTTTCCTCTAGAAGTATTTTCAATGATGAGCAATCCGTTGAAGATCTCAGCACATTAAACTACGTTGGCGACAAATGGGTCTTTTCAAGAATTATGTATGCAAGTGGAGGTAGATTTTCTTTTGATAAAAAAATACATCTACAATTTCATCCAAGTGATGGTGGTTATGAATCAAGCTACACGTTCGAAGCCCCAATTAAGTATTCAAAATCTTGCTCTGAAGCACAATTAAAAAAGAACTCTTCTTTGTTGGACACAAAAGGCATATCCATCTTGTTAGATGTCTCCAACTGGAGTCTTCCAATAATAACAAAATGTGATCTCATGGATTTTAGCCAAAATTAGAGCTCTAATTTCTCTTAATGGCGCTTGCCTTCATTGGTTTATTTGTATCTAGAACTGCTTTAAAAAATGTGCCTGCAGATTTAATGGAAGTGATAATTATTATTTCCATTATATTGGTGAAAGTTAATGCTCCACTTGATTAACTCTTACTCGCTAATAAGCTTCTGCCATATAAATAAAATACCGAGTAAAGCCAGAGGGGCCAGATACAACACTTTGTAAGACAATAAATTCAGAGACCTCCCCTGATTTACAAATGTTTCCTTTACCTGAATTGATTTTTTAATATATAATATCCAAAAAAATCCCCTAACAAGCGCTTTAATCATGTCATGTCGTAATTCTTGAAGATCTATTTGAGCAATCTCTGGAAATTTATACAAAGTAAAAAATAACAAAGTCGATGATATAGCTGAAAGAATCTGACAATAAGAGAATATTTTAGGGAAACGAAAATCCTTTTTTAGAAATAGGTAACATTGAATGCCTTGAAAAAATAAAAGGATAACTGGTGAAATCAATTCTAGGATTATCACTGGAAAATGTATAGTAGAAACAGTGGACGTGAACATTGTCCACAAATCGTTGTGATATTCATTGAGAGCGGAAATCACTTGGGATAAATTTAAGATTAGAGTGCCAAATATATTAAATCCGACAAGGTATAAAAGTCCACTAATTTTTTTAGCTTCCAATGAGGTAGTTTCCATAGGATTTCCTTAGCGAGTGGTATACTTTTTCTATTCTATCAGATTCAATAAAATAGTAAAGACTCCAGCTTTGGTGAAAAAAAACACTAGCACTTAACGAGACTATTATTAAGTTAGCGCAAGCGAATTCTTAAATATGAAAGACTATATTTCATAAGCCAATAGCGATTAAAAAATCAAAAAAAATGACAAAAACTACAGACAAAGCGTCTCTTTTTTTTAAATGGCATCCCCAAACATTCGTAAAGCTTCAGTTGAAGCTTTACGAATTAACCAGACATATGCTAATTTTTTGCCTTAATATATTTTTCAAGAAATATTAAATAATTATTTTTCTAATGAAAAATTTGAACCCGACACTATCCAACCTAATCTAACTTGATTGTTTTGAAGACTTAATGTCATGGTCCCAGAATCTTTCGATTTGAATTTTTCCGTTTATTAAAACAATCCGATGCATTCTTAAAGCAGTAAAACCAACATTCATTGCAAAAGGCAAAACTATTAACTTAATGCCAGATCCAATTGGGTTAACTATTTTTGGCAATTTAAAATTTTCATTAAGCGCATGAACTATAAATTCATTATCAATGGAATCTAAAGACAAAATATTCTGATTTGAGTAAATCTTTATTTCGTTCAATTTTTCATTACGAATTTCAATAAAATCATTGGATATCTTATACATTTTATCTGGGGGCAAGCACTTGATGACGACAAACGATGATCCCCATATAAAAGAAAACATAATGACCGGGATTAATAGGACAATAAATAGGAATTGATATAAATGACCATACTCTGTCTCATTAGTTGAATGAATCAGCATTTTTAAGAAAAAAGAAAAGATGGCAATTGAAAGAAAAAAGGCTCCTAAAGAAATCAAAATACGATAAAACGATCGATTGTCAAATTTAGAATTTGCGCTTTCGAACTCAACAGGTAAAGGCAATAAAATATTTTCCATAACTTCCCACTAATAAACTTTTAAAAAAATTTGAAGCACTTTATCTTCTAAATTTTTTGCTTCATTTGGATCTACAGCGTTTTGAATCATTGAAAATGAATAGGACCTATTGTCTTTTCCGTATAAATACCCAGCGATTGATCTTACATTTTTTAAACTTCCCGTTTTTAAACGTGCTCTTCCTGCTTCATTTTTCATTCTCGATTTTACAGTGCCATCAATTCCAAGTAATCCAAATGTTGACTGATATTCAGGTGCAAATCGTCCTGTAGATGCTTTCTGCAGAAACAAAGTCAATGCTGATGTTTTTATTAAGGCTTCTCGAGAAAGACCTGAACCATTTGTTAAAAAGACGCCTCCATCTGGAATTTTATTTTTACTTAAACACTCTCTCAAAAGCATTAATGATTTATCATAGCTGGAAGGTCGTCCATATTTTTCGGCTCCGGCCGCAAGGAAAATCATTTCTGCACCTAAGTTGAGTGAGTATTTATTTACATCCATCAATATCTTAGCTAAAGGGCGTGAGTTATGATTCCACAAAAGGTCAAAGGCAACTTTTGTACTCGAAATTTTAAACTGTCCATTTTTCCATTCGCCACCCGATTTTAACCACAAGTGCTGTAATATTTTAAATGCGTAATCATAAGTGTCATCGACGGACCGATATATTCCTTTCGCCTCTGCATCTTTACTCATTGAACCTGTAATTGTTGCAGCAAGCTTGTTTGGACTATATGAAACACTCACTTCAGTTAAAGATGCAATTTTTGATTTATTAGCGATATCCACATTTATTACATCTGCTGGAAGAGAGACTGCTCGAGTTTTTTTAGAATCCCTTGGGTCTGGTGTTACCCAAATTGAAAAAGAATTTTGATTAAAAATGATTGGCGTCAGATCCGCTGTAAACGATCTCCCCTCATCACCTTCAAAACCATTTGCCATGGAAAGAGATTTCACTCCAAAATAACTCACGTCAAAAATCAAATTTCCTGTAATTTTTTTGATTCCATATAAATATCTTAGTTTTTCTATAACCTCGTGCAGATCTTCAATAACTAAACTTGGATCTCCACTCCCTTGAATAACAAGATCTCCATTTAAAGTATCTCCTTCAATTTTTCCTGTATAACCAAACTTTGTTTCAAACTGAAATTGCGGTCCTAAAACTTCTAAACTGCAAGAAGTAGAAACAGTTTTAGCAATGCTTGCCGGAGCTAGGGCAAAATCTCCATTGGAATTGAAAAGCTCAACGCCTTCTGAATCTCGTAAACTCATAGAAATATTTTTTTTATTACCTAAAATTTTTTTAAAACTTTCAGAAAAATCTGAATCAGCAGCAAAAGAAGTTCTTTGCCCCAACAACAATAGAATAATAATTAATTTCATTTATTTTTTCCTACATTCGTTTCATTAAAATTGATTTGAGGATATTTTGTTTTAGAAATATGTTCCTCTTGATGATATTGAATTTGATAGACCCCTACTGAATTTCCCCCCTTATGACCATTACCTTGACTCGTTACCCATGCCTGCCCACCATCTGGAGAAAGTGCCAATCCAACAGGGTAAGAATCAACTGGTATTTGAGCAATTCTTTTCATCGTGCGTGTATCATAGACATGTAGCTCACTTATTTTATTAATTGCTGCAAAGAGATACTTTCCATCTTGAGTTAATTTTATAGATCGCACGCCTGTTCCGGCAAATACAGATTTAGTGTTTAAATCCTCAGGCTTAACAATAACGGAACTACCTATAGGTTTATTCTTAAATTGTTCCAATACATTTTTAACTCTTACCTTTTGAATAAATCCTGTTGCATTACAACCCGAGTAGAGAAACTCTCCGCTCTGATCAATTTGAATATCTCTAGGACCTGGGTGAATTCCAAAAAGTGTTCCTAGATAGGATTTTTCTTCTTGGGCCTCAAGGTCAAAAACTGCAATTCCACCTTTACTCATTCGTGATACAAATAAATATCTGCTGTCTTTGCTAAAACTAAGTCCTCTAACGCAAAAACCACAATTTTTATCCCGATTGCCAACCATTATTTTTTTAGTTAAGACATCTCCAACAACAAGCTTAGATATTTCTTTAAATTTAAAAGGATCATTTCCTCGAATATCAAAAAGACCAACCGTATTATCTCCCCAATGAGAAATCGCTAAGTAACGTCCATCGCTAGAGACTTGCACATATTTTGCAATAGGGCCTGTCCCCATCACTCTAATAATTTTTAAAGATTCTGCATCAATAATAGCAATGGCCGATGGGGAGGTACCTAGCTCATCATAGCTTCTTCTGTAATAAGGAACCCATAAGTATTTGCCATTGTGAGAGCTAATGCTCTCTACGGGTCTGCCTGAAAATTCATTAGGGTTTTGAACCTTAGGCCACTCATAATCAAACGGGGCTTTTTTATCAATAAATGTTTCACTCCCTTCAAATTTATGCTGAATAACTGCTAACTTTACAAATGAAAAAGGATCAAAGACGACAGTTTTTGATCCCTCCAATGAGTTGACATAAACTTTTTTTCCATCTGGACTAAATGAGGCAGATTTCGGTGAATCGATATCTAGATCAAAATGATCTATGGGAGAAACGACTTTAGAATTATAAGCTTGCCATCGACTTACAAAGACAATTGAAACTGGCGCGTCTTTAGGTTCAGAGCTAATCATTAGATTCGTTTTATTTCGAAACACTTCAATTTTATTTTTAGAATCAATGATTTTTAAATTCTCTTTTGCCGTTGGCAAAAACTCAAGAACTTGCGCATGTGTTGGTCTTAAAAGCAAAACTTTATTCCAAGTATCAATAACTTTTTCCCAACTTCCCTGCTTCCAATAGGACCAACCAATTTCATATAGACAACTTACGCAATCAGGTTCTAAGTTAAGGCATTTTTGATAATTAACTAAAGCCTCTTCTGTATTATGATCTTTTTGTAAATTAAAACCTTTGATTAATAAATTTTCAGATTCTTTCTTAGAACAAACCAATGCTGGTTCTGTGACGTTATTATTTACCGGTCTTAATTCGCAATACCCATAAATTGGTACTAGTAAAAAGAAGACTGTTCTAATCCAGTTTTTTAGCATTTTAAAAATCCTTCGATATTCCTTAAGACAACTTAACTTTAAACTGCTGAGTATTTTGCTGCAATAGAATTACAGAAAGATGATTGTAATAATTCATTAATCAAGAAGCAGACTCAAGTATTGATTCGTATTTGAATTTATGTTCTAATATTAAAATATTAATAAGACCATTAAACATCAGAGGATATCCTGTGGACAGACGGCCAATAGCATCGAGAGGAACAAAGTGGGCCAACGCTTTAGCAAAGTATTTGTCCAAGGAAAATATATCTCCAAATCAAATTTCATTAATAAGTGTCGCCTTTTCGATATTTTCATTTATTTTTTACTCTGCTGCAAAGACCAACTCTGTGGTTTTAATACTGGCTGCACTTTTTATTCAGTTGAGGTTAATTTGCAATCTCTTAGATGGTATGGTTGCAATCGAATACAATAAAAAGTCAATTTATGGAAGCCTCTTTAATGATATACCCGATCGTTTTGCTGATGTTTTTATAATCATGGGAGCTGGTTTTTATGCTTATCACTGCGAAAAATCATTTTCTTATTCCCTAGAGCTCGCTTGGGGCAATGCTATTTTAGCGGTACTTACTGCTTACATCAGAGTTCTTGGCGCTTCCCTTGGAACGCCTATGTTTTTTTCTGGAATAATGGCCAAACCACAAAGAATGGCCTTATTAACCATAACCTCATTTCTTGCATTAATTCCTCAAAATAGCATTCCTTTTTTTTCGATTGCACTCGTCTTAATGTTTGCAGGTCAATGTATTACCGTAATTCAAAGAATACGACTTATCAGTATTGATTTAAAGTTAAGGAACAAAAATGAATAATCTTCTATCCAATACCGCTTTTCTTTCTTCAGAAGTTTCTAAAGTCTTGGGTTGTTTATATTTTCTCATTACAGTTGTAACTCTTATATTTTACGTTATCAAAATGACCAAGGGTGAATCAAAACTAATAAACGAACTCATTGCTCGCACTAAATCTTGGTGGATAATGATTCTTATTTTTACTTTTGTTATATTTATCAACAGAGAGATTGCCACGATTGGAATTGCCCTTCTTTCCCTTGTAGCTTTTAGAGAACTTAGTTCAAATCTCAATCTTAGAGATTCTGATCGCAGAACACTTCTGTGGTGCTATATTGCCATCCCCTTTCAGTTCATAGCGGCCTATACGCAATATTATCCGTTTTTCGTCATCTTTATTCCAGTGATCATGTTTATATTTTTAACTTTTCGTACAGTTTCTCAAGCAGATATTGGCAATATCTCTCGGTCAATTGGAGTTATTCATTGGACAACCATGATGACTATTTTTAGTTTTTCTCATCTTGCATATATTCTTTCATTTCCTGAAATTGAAGGATTTAAAGCAGGTAACGGAGGGATGATACTCTTTATTGTCTTTATCACTGAA
>JAGOVS010000269.1 GCA_018060625.1 Bacteriovorax sp.
TTTGGCCAAGAGATTGGAGAGAAATGTAATTAAAAATAATAAAAGAGCTAAGTAACAAAGGGAAGCAACATGAAGAGAAGAGCTTGCATCTGTGTATTCATTGGCCATAACAGAGGCCATCGTGGCCGCAGGGGAGAAAAGGGATTTGGAAATAATTGGCGAGTTACCTATAAGCATTGTGACGGCCATTGTTTCGCCCAGTGCTCTTCCTAAACCTAAAACGACGGCACTACTTATACCTGATAAAGAAGGAGTAAGGATGGCCATTTTAATCATCTCATACTTTGTTGATCCGAGAGCATAAGAAGCCTCTTTTTGATGCTCAGGAACTAATTCAAATAGTGATCGGCAAATGGAAGAGATAGTTGGGACGATCATGACAGAGAGGACCAAGGAAGCTGTTAAAATGCCAATCCCAAAACTAGGTCCTTCAAAAAATGGGAGAAAACCAAAATAGTTTTTGAGAAATGGAGCAATGCTTGTCTTCATTAAGGGGGAGAGATAAAAAATTCCCCAAAGCCCAAAAACAATACTTGGGATAGCTGCCACCATTTCAACGAGCAAAGAGATGAGCCGAGAAATTTTTGTTGGAATATATTCAGAAATAAAAAGGGCCACAAAAATACTTACAGGAGTGGCAATGAGAACGGCAATGATCGATGTGATGAGTGTTCCAAAAATAAAAGGGAGCGCTCCGAATTGATCCTCTACAGGATTCCAATCTTTACTAAATAAGAAACCTAATCCATTGTGACTAATAGAAGGCCATGCCGCTTTAAAGAGTACAAAAATAATGAATAACAAAAGAGCAATAACGGCCAAAGAGATAATTCTTAGTGCGTTAAACAAAAGGGCATCTTGGGTTTTTGAATTCATTTTTAGCATGGACATATAATCGACAATTTTAATCGGAATTTAAAGCAGTAATTGTTAGGATTTGGTTAAGAATAGAGGGGAAAGAGACTTTTCCCCTCAGAAATAAGCGAACTTAGTGGGCCGTTTGAGTGACGTAGAGCCGAAAACTTTTATCTTTAGAGCGACGAATAGTGCACTTACCGCCTTCTTTGCTCTCAACTAAAAATTCATAATACTCTGGTAATGTGTCTGCAACTTCAAGAACCGATTTTCCTTCGTGCTCTCCAAAATCTACATAGACAAGATCTTCGGCAATGATGCCCGTAAGCGGACTTATGTCTGATATGGCCATTATTTCCCTCCCTAGAATTAATTGGCATTAAGAATACATTTCAAAGTGTTTCATGTGTGATGACACTTTGAAAAGAAATTTATGTAGGAGGAAATTACTCGATTATAGGACTAAATTGATTTGAAAAAATTCTTAAAATAGAAGACGATTAATTTAAATTCCTGAGGATATTGTTCACCAATTAAAATTCGAACAAGATCCAAACTTTTAAAAAGAGACTCAGCTTTTCTAAAGGGCCTATCTGTGATCATGGCCGCCACGGTATCCATCACTGAAATCATCATTGTTTCAAAACCATAGACAGTATTGGGGTCATCCTTGTCTGCAAGGTTAAGTTGATTGGTAAGAGTGCTATAGATATGATGGTTTTCTATGATTCGTAAATGATTTGGAGGGAGAGGAACCCGGCCCTTTAGAATGTTTACGGAAAGTTGAGGGTGTCCAGCGAGAAGTATTTTATCATCTTCGTCGAGATTTTCCTGATTGTATTTTTCAACGGGAATGGCGGACATCCCAATATCTTTAAGATAGCTTGTCAGAAAAAAAAGTTCTATGTCTTTATCAATATACATACGGGAGTTTTTCATGACCCCTAAAAGAAATAATGTAGACAGAAATGGTTGAGCAAATATGTAATGATGGCCAAGCTTAATAAATTCTTTATACAGGGCTTCATGAATTTGAGGTTTGTTAAAGAGAAAGATGGCAAGATTTTTAGCACTTTGGACTTGAAGACCCAACAGATTATCATCTGTTGGGTCTTCATAAAGATAGGCCAGGTTTAAGGTGAGTAAATTGGTTTGGAGGCGGGCCTTTTCAAGAGGGTCACCTATAGAAAGGGAGCGAGTGACGTTTCTTAGATTTTCTTGTTGTGCCAGACGCAAAGAAAACCTGTCCTCTTCCATAACAAACAGGTTTGCTAGTTTTTTTTGAAGGAGTTCTTTAAGTAGAGAATTAGAGATCTCTGATTTTTTATGAATAATTATTTTAAAGAGACCGTCAATTTGGGCGTAAATATCGCAGGGGGATTCGTTAATAAAGAATATTTCCCTGAATGAAATTGGGGCCAATTTAAAGTTCAAGGAGTTTTGAATTAGAGCATCGAAAGGATTCTTCATATAAGAGATTATAGCAGAAATTTATTTTTGTGAGTTTAAAAAACTGACACAAAAAAGACCCATTTTTTAAGATAAGCTTTTTCCCTTAAATAAGTACAGAAAAGAGTAAATTCAATGATCTTTAAGTTTTATGAAATATTCCCCCCATTTATTAATGGGCCAGTTAAAATGAATTCCTAAGAGTGCCTTTAATTGCTTCAAGGGGATGATATGAATGAAATACGGAATACTTTCTCTCTTAAGGATTACCTAGGGGCAAAAGAGTTAACTGAGCATTTAAGGCTTACGGGTGAGCTAAGTTTTCATTGGGCCAATTGGGATCAGACTTGCTTGGTTCAAAGAAAACATTATAAGAACTTTAATAATAATTTTCACCTAATGAAGCTCAATCAGAAATTACAAGGACTAAAAAATCGGCCAATTTGGCTTTGTAATAAAGTGAAAGTCATGAAGAGTGATCTTTATTCGTTGTATGAATCTTATTTAGATAGCCGTCTTCGTTTAACTTGGTTTGAGCGCAAGGACGAGATCCTCTTTTCTTTTGAAAGTGAGCACGGACCGTATTATACACTCACCTCCATGAAATGGCTGGATAATGATCTTTACTCTCAATTTGTGATGAAAAAGATTTTACTAGAGCAATATACACTGAGATCTTTTCGTTTAAATGCCAGCATTCCTGTCGCATTAAA
>JAGOVS010000093.1 GCA_018060625.1 Bacteriovorax sp.
AATTAACGATGTATTCTATATAAAATTCAAGACCACGGCCCTTGCTTATATTTTTGGTATCCTATTCAAAAACTAATAGGATAAGGTTTTGAATTTAAAAATCGTCTGTTTTCTTATTTTTTGCCAATTTGTTAAATCTGATAGTGCTCTTATGCGCTTACAGAGAAGTTTGGCCTCAACTACATACAACATAGCTCCAATTGAAACTTCTCCCAATGATAAATTACTTACTCAATGGCGTGAAAACATTTTTCGTGCTGATGAAATATGGGTTATTAAAAAGATAGAGGCCTTTAGACACTTCTTAATTTCAAATGGCGTCAGTTCATTTTACATCCAAGAAATTGAAGCCCAGATGGTCAACGACCTTCCGGAAGACATAGGACATCTTTTTTCCTTTTACATTGCTACAGACCTATCTGGATCATTTGTTAAAGTCTCTAATGAATTTAAAAACAAATTACCCTCAAGTGTTCTCAGATTGGTTTATCAATACCTAAAAGAGAATATTTACAAGCAACCAACTTTGAGCAACGAAAGTAAAGAATCTCTTCAACGAACAATCAGATCCCTGAACTTGCCTCATTACTTAGAGAAAAGATTCATCAACTTAATTTTCTTTTCAAAAAACAAATATCACTTCCTAATTACACCTGATGTATGGGGATATTTACCTAATGAATTAAAGGATCAATATATAAATATCTACGTTGGCAACAAAGAAAAAACTGCAAAAAATGGGTTAAAAATAGAAATCACATTTTCAAGCTTAACTGATATCCATGAATTATCAGAAAAATTTGGAACGGATCTAAAACATAAAAAGTCTATTGCAAAACTCTTAAATAAACTCTTTAAAAAGAATCAATCACTTCCCGTAACAATTCCGCTTGAAAAAATACTTCCTCCTTTTATTAGAAGATACATTAATCAATTTCAATTAGAGGGAGGTCCTAACTGTTTAAACTCCGCAATTTGTGTGAACCATCAAAAAAATTATAAACAAACCCACACTGATCAATTAGAAATGATGAGAACCCTTACCAGTGAATATTTTGAAATAAAAAATAGTGAAGAATTAAAGATGGGAGACGTTCTTCTCTATCGCGACTCCATGGGAAATATTATTCATGCGGCCACCTACATTGATCACAATTTAGTCTTTACAAAAAATGGCATTAATAAATTTTATCCGTATGTTTTTCAGTTTCAATCAGAGATGGAATCTTTTTACTCAAAACACCAAAAGTTAGATCGTTCTCTATTCAGGTATAAAATTTTAGATAAAAAGGTCAACCAAGAGTGCTCAAAACTAATCACTGTCTTTTTTGACTAGTTCAATTGCCCTTTGCCCCTCGTTTTTTAGACGTTTTCGGTAAACGATCCTCCCAATCAAATATTTTCCCAACCCCCTGAAGCATTTTCTCCAGATCTTCGTGGTACACTTTTACTTCGTTTCGATAGCACCCGTTTGCATCTATTTCTAACGGGCATTTGACATTATACTCTTCTTCCAAATCATACTTAAATTTCTCTAAAAAGAGCATAATCCCCTTTTCAGCACCAAAGCTATCTGTAGAGACTTTTTCACGATAAGGATTGATTACCCTTACATCACTTTGCCCTTTTGGCCGAAAAGATCGTTGATACTGTCCCGGATCATTTCTTATTTCATGATCTAATACTTCTCTGAAAACGTTTCGTCCATTGATCATCTCATCAATAGACAATTTCATTTTTCGATGTTCTAGCAAAACCTTGTCACAACTATTTCTTGCAACAAATAAAGATTCATCTTTTTTCGGACACTGAAAATTATGCTTAAGCAAACAACTCCCATTTGGATTTGAAACAGATAATTGATATTCATGCTTCTCAATCGTACTCGATATCCCATTTTTAAGTTGTTCTTGATGAGAAAAATCTTTTAACTCTTTGGAGGTGGGTATTTTATAATCATCAGGAGTAAAGGCCAGCATTAATCCAACAGTAAGGGCACGATCTGAAATTTCACCTCGACCATCCCAATCCATTAAACAGGCCAACTTTTTTTTATTACTCCTAAGCATTCTTAATAGCGTATTATAAAAAATTCCGCCTTTCTGCTCATGCCCACTTGAGACTTGGTCAGATAATGAAGAAGCAAGCACAAAGACCCCTGATCGACCAGCGATCTTATCTTTTCGATTTAGTAAGATATCACTCGCTATTCCGGAGTGACAGGAGTCTAGAATCATATTCTGAGGAGCAAGTGCGGACATCAATTCCTCTTCAGTAATGACATCATCTGCAGAAAGATAAGTCTTTTCTCCTAAAGGTGAAATAATTTCATAAGCAAGGTTTGCTTCATTTGTAACTTTTGGCGATTTTTCTGAATACGATTTATGTCCCACACCTAAACACCAATGTTCAATCTGTGTTTTCACATCACGACAACGATACCCATGTCCTGAATAAAAAAAGTTAATTTTAGCATTTTGCCCAGCCTTTATCTTTAGTTGATAAAATTGCTCAAGGATGAACTTTTTTGCAGAACCCTCTATCGTATTTTTAGCCGTTGGCATAATCGAATTTATTTTTTGAGTCCCAAAGAGGATCTTTGAAATATTCTCTGACTGCTCTTGATCAACATCCGCGCCAAAAACTCCAAGCTCACCCAGGTTGCGTCTATCCATTCCAAGATAAACCGTGAATGGGACTCCCGATGGCGATTCACCAGAAATAAGTGAATCTTGGGAATTTTCACAAGAATTAAATTTTGCCCAGAGATTAAATGATAAAAGCATCGATAAAAACAAAATCAGATTTTTTAAGGGATGCATAAAAATAAAGGATTGAAAAATTGCCATCTTGATTTATTAGAGCATTACTTTATGACTTTTTCAATGATAGGTAATTCTGATTCTAAAAGTACCAACTCACTTAAAAATATTTAAGCAAAACATCATGAGCAACCTTCAGGGCTTCAAACTTTTCAATAGGTCTCTTTACTCTAAAGCTTATTGAAACAACTGTTTGATCAGAAAACTCAAAGACTTCATCCCCTAAATCATTGAGGAGCAGACTTGCTAAATTCTCTTTCTGGTCCAAATGGGCACCAACAAAAGAAATCAGAGCACTTCCATCAGCTCTTAACAACTGGCTAACTCCCTTTAAACTAAATCCCTTATCTTGCTCATTTGTAATCCTTGTTCCACCCTTTTCTGGATTAAGGCTTGACCCCACAAAAACGGGAATATTTTTTCTTTGGGCCGGTTTTAATGTTGTGGGAAATAATACTTTTGCCCCTAAGGTTGCGAGTGCTGTCGCTTCATCGTAAGAGAGATGATTTATAAATTTTGCTCCGGCCACTATGCGTGGATCAGTACTGGCAACACCTGGAACATCTGTCCAAATTTGCACAAGACTTGCCCCAATGGCCTCGCCAAAAAGCGCTGCGGAGTAATCCGATCCCTCACGCCCAAGTGTCGTTGTGTTACCAATAAGGTCTTGCCCGATAAAGCCCTGAGTAACAAAAATGATTTCTTCCTTTAAAAAGGGATTTATCAGTTTATCCGCTTGTTCAATTATTAAAGAGACTTGGGGTTCAGCTGCGAGAAAATCAGAATTTGTTTTAATAATTTTTCGAGCATCTAGAAGTTGAATTTTTTTATTGGGAATTCTCAGACGAAGGAGGTCTGAAACTAAAAGCGAAGAGATTCGCTCCCCTAAACTATAGAGTTCATCCATCGTTTTCGCCGAATATGTCTTGTCTTCTAAAATCATTTTACCAAGGGCCCGCAATTCGCCAAAGAGCTCTTCTAAGCTGTTCATGACTTGAGGAGAAGTGAAAAGCCCCGTCGCAATGCTCACATGTTTTTTGATAATCTCATTTGTGACGTGAGTAAGGGTCTCGATATCACCTAAGAGCGCTGCCTTCGCGACAAATTCTAATTGATTGGTGGTATTTTGAGTTGCCGAAATGACCACAACTTTGATGGATGAATTTTCCTCTATTATTTGGGAGCATCTTAGCATTGCCTCAGCATCTTTAACTGAACTTCCCCCAAACTTAGAAACAATCCATTCATTCTCCATTGTGGCCCTCTATTGTTATCTCGTTAATTTTTTATGATGCGTTTTACTTGGAACAAGTGCTTTATCACCAAGTCTTCTCTTTTTATCTTCCTCATAATCAGAAAAATTTCCATCAAAGAAGATGACTTGATCTTCTTCAAAGGCAATCATATGTGTGGCAATACGATCCAGGAAGAAACGATCATGGGAAATGACTACGGCACAGCCTGCATATTCCATCAAGGCCTCTTCAAGAGCTCTAAGTGTGTTGACATCAAGATCATTTGTAGGTTCATCGAGAAGTAAAACGTTCCCTTCTTCTTTTAACATCGCGGCTAAATGCACTCGATTTTTTTCTCCCCCAGAGAGTTCTTTAATTTTCTTTTGTTGATCTTCACCTGCAAAATTAAAGCGCGAAATATAAGCACGAGCATTCACTTCACGACCACCAAGTTTAAGAAGATCCAGTCCCCCAGAGATGCAATCAATAACTGTTTTTTCAGGATCGAGGGTTCTGTCTTGATCGACATAGGCAAGCTTTACGGACTCTCCGATTTTGATGTTTCCGGAAGTTGGCTTCTCTTTTCCTGAAATCATTCTAAAAAGAGTCGTCTTCCCTGCACCGTTAGGTCCAATAACTCCGACAATTCCCCCGGGAGGAAGTTTAAAGTTTAAGTGTTCATACAAGAGTCGATCCCCGTAGGCTTTTGAGACATCTTCAAACTCGACAACCTGTTGCCCTAAGCGAGGTCCAGGTGGAATAAACAGTTCATTAGTCTCATTTCTTGCTTCACTCTGAACTTGCTGACGCTTTTCATACTCATTGATACGTGCTTTTGATTTGGCCTGACGAGCTTTTGGTGAAGATTTAATCCACTCCAACTCTTCTTTCATGGCCTTCTGTCTTTTTGATTCTTGCTTTTCTTCATTGGCAAGGCGTTTTGATTTTTGCTCTAACCATCCCGAATAATTTCCTTCGTATGGAATCCCTTGACCACGGTCAAGTTCTAGAATCCATCCCGCGACGTTATCTAAAAAGTATCTATCATGGGTAACGGCAATAACTGTTCCCTTATAGGCCTGCAGATGGCGCTCAAGCCACCACACCGTTTCGGCATCAAGATGGTTAGTAGGTTCATCTAATAAAAGAATATCTGGCTCTTGAAGAAGAAGCCGACAAAGGGCCACTCGGCGTTTCTCCCCTCCTGAGAGCACTCCACATAATTGATCAGCAGGAGGGCAATTCAGTGAACTCATCGCAAGATCAAGGCGAGAATCTAAATCCCATGCATTGCAAGCGTCGAGCTTGTCTTGAAGGTCAGCTTGTTTGGCATAGAGCTTTTCCATCTCTGCATCCGAGAGCTCTTCTCCAAATTTATTATTAACGTCATCAAACTCTTTGAGGAGATCGACTACCTGTTGGGCCCCTTCCTGCACGATATCCCTTACTGTTTTTTCTGGGTCCAATTGAGGATCTTGTTCAAGATAACCAACGGTATAGTTTTTAGAGAGAGTTGTTTCTCCTAAAAAATCTTTATCAAGCCCGGCCATAATTTTTAAGAGCGTCGATTTCCCAGATCCATTTAAACCGAGAACACCAATCTTGGCCCCATAGTAATAAGAAAGACGAATGTCTTTTAAAACATACTTCTGCTTATAAACTTTGCCTACTTTGTTCATGGAATAGATAATTTGTTTGTCGTTCACATAAGACATGAGACTTCCTTTTTTGTTCGAGTTAAACCTCAATTAAAGTACCTAAAAACTCACTATTGTTCCATGAAAAATTGAAAAATTGAGGCGAGGTACAAAAAGTAGGCCGGTAAAAAGAAGAAGGCCAAAGCACTAAACTTTAGAATTTGCACTTTTTTAGTGAATTTCATAAAATGTTCCTCATGGAGATGCCATAAGCTGCCAATAATCTCTTGCAATTCTTCTTGAGGTGAAAGTCCTGTCTCCTTTAGGCGTTCAAGTAATTTTTTTATTCTTGTGCCAAGAGCAAAGAAGTGCTTATTCTGCAGAAGGCTTCCCTGCATTAAGTGGGACTGAGTCAAAATGTCATTAAGTGGCACTCCAATATCTAACAACGTTGAAAAAAGATAAATTTCTTGAATGGCCAAGTTAAATTTTTTAAATGATTTGTCCTTAAACAATACGACTGTTTGATAAAAAACAACTGCCCCAATAACTTGTAAAAAGCCCATGAAAAAAAGATGCCCTTTATGAGGAGGAATATGAACTAACGAAGACGAGAGAATAACAAACCCCCAAGTCGTTAAGGCAATAACTACAAATTGAAGAAAGGCCCCCCAAACCTCACTTGCGATTCTTTTCTCAAATTGCACATCACGCATTAAGGCAAGCCGTATCTCTGTAAGGGACTTTTTCAATCCAATACCTAATCGTCTATGACTTTCAAATAATTGTTCTAAAAGCTCGGTATAAAACTTAAACTGAGGTAAATCCTTTGGAGGAATTTTTATACCTTGAACTCGTTTTGCTTCTATGTCAGAAAACGCCAGCAATAACTCCTCTCCGAGAAGAATTGCCCCCGTAAAGGGGACTTTTTTCTTTAGGCCTTTGGCCTTTACTAACAACTGCTCTACCTTCACAATGAGCGAATCCCAGAAGTGGTCAGGTAATTTATAAAGACTCAAAAGAAGTAACCCATAAGAAAAAAAGGAAATGGAGAACGTTGTCATTTAATAATCCCAATATAAATGAAGTTGTTAGAAACTCGTTGCTGAGCACTTTATCTGATAGGACTAGCAACTTTGCCGCCAAATCTTTGTTGACTACACTTTTCATTTTTGAAATTATAGGCCCATGCAAAAAAAAGCTCATTCGCAAACTCAATCCCCCTCTCTTCCTTTTATCAAGGGGGAAGAAGAGAGTATTCTTTTGCTTGAGGCACGTATAAAAAAATTGGACGAAATTTGTACAGAGCTTAATCCCTACATACCTGTGAGTCTTGAATTTCAGAAGCGATTGCGTGAGTTCAATATTATGGAATATGAAGATCCTTTTAAAATCACGAATGCACTTCTTAGACTCCTAGAAGATTCTGTGGATGAGCTTCATCGTTTAAGGCCATTAAGTGCAGAAGAAAAACTAAAAGAATCGTATCGATGAATATCCTAAGAGTTAAACTTCATCCGGCCTCATGCAAATACTTATTGCTTGGTCATCCTTGGATTACTGAAGACAGCTTTACTAAACGTTTTCCAAAAAATGATTTTTTCCTGGTTGGAATTGACGAGAAAAATCAAAAAGAAATCGCTCTTCTCATCAATGATCCTGAACATAAAAACGTAAAGGCCAGATTATGGAGTTTAAATCCTTCAGATTGGAAAAATCCTATCGATTTCAAACACGAGCTCAATAAACGGTTAAAAGTTTCATTTGATAAAAGAAAAAATGCCAAAATCGCAGAAAACCGAGAAAATTATTACTTGGTAAATGCTGAAAGTGATCTTTTGCCTGGGTTACTTATCCTAAAATTAAAAAACCAGTTATTAATTCAATACTATGCTCTTTTTTGGAAACAAGTGGAGAAAGAATTGCTTGCGTCTCTTAATGAGCAGTTCAATATTTTTTACCCAGAGATAGAGCTTCTTGATATCTGGATTCAAGAACGAAATTTTAACCAAGCTCGTGCCATACGATCGCTTAACGGAGCTTCAAAAACAGAATTCATCCTAAAAGAATTTAATCTCAATTATCAGATAAGAATTAATGAACATTATGATTTTGGAATTTATACAGACATGAGCGCCATTCGAAAACAAATGGAACCATACCTTAAAAAAGCTAAATCGCTACTCAATCTCTTTTGTTATACCGGCGCCTTCT
Organism: Bacteriovorax sp.; assembly: GCA_018060625.1. Classification (GTDB taxonomy): domain Bacteria; phylum Bdellovibrionota; class Bacteriovoracia; order Bacteriovoracales; family Bacteriovoracaceae; genus Bacteriovorax. The sequence continues at coordinate 7,909 of JAGOVS010000093.1, forward strand.
CACTTTTTGCACTTGAACTTGGAGTCAATCAAGTCGTTTCAGTGGATCTCTCTGCAAAATACCTAAAATGGTTACAAGATAATCTTGCTCTCAATCCTCATCTCAAAACAGAAGCTCACACAGCTCTATGCATGCCCAGCGAAAAGGCCCTTGAAAAATGCATTGCCGAAAAACGTCTCTTTGAATGTATTATTTGCGATCCTCCAAGTGCTTCAAGTGACGGTCACACAACCAGCAGTGCTCTTAAGTCTTACGAAGTCCTTTTACCTTTAATGCTTAAGCTGCTCACTAAAAATGGCGAACTGTTTGTATTCCTCAATACTCACACTGTGAGTTGGAATAAGTTTGAAGAAAAACTCAAGCAAATTATTGCAAGCTCTGAGTTTGCCAATCAGATCATAATAGGAAAGCGCTTTAAATTAAGTGATGACTGCCTTCCCTTGAAAGGCTTTAATGAAGGTGATTATTTAAAGGGACTTTTAATTGAATTTAAAAATAAAGGAATTTCATGAACTGGACTCTCACTCTCCCTCTCTTTATAGGATGTTTTGGAATTCTTCAAGGGGCCATAAACAGACTCATCTCCAATCATATTGGTGTCACCCAAGCAGCACTTATCACCAACACTGGTTCAATCGTCATTTGTGTAGCTTTTTATTTTTTTGCCAAATACTACTCGCAAGCCCTACCTGAACTCTACCAAATCAAGGCCCCCCTCACGACTTACAAATGGTGGTTTATTTTTCCTCCTCTTTTTGGCTTTCTCATTATTGCAGGAATCCCCTTTGCTATTGCCAAACTAGGAGCGGTCAAAGTAACAGTAGGATTAATCGCGGCCCAAATGATAACGAGTGTCTTATGGGATTTTTTTGTAGAAGATATAACCCTAAATGCAATGAAAATGACGGGAATTATTTTTGCTTTTTTAAGTGTGACTTTTATAGCTCTCTCAAAACAATAGGAGAAACGTATGCAATATACCACTTTTTGGAGACGAGGGGCCGCGGCCATCATCGATGCCATTATAATCAGTGCCATTAGCGGATTATGTGCCCGATTAATAGTCCTCCTTCCAGTGTCACTATTTTTGCATTTTTTTTACAAACCCATTTTTGAAGCCTCCAATATTAGAGCGACTCCAGGAAAATACCTCGCTGAAATATCGGTGGAGAGATCTAACGGAGATCAACTCTCTCTAAAGGATGCCTACATTCGCTATTTTTCCTCTTGGCTCTCTGGCCTTATTTTAGGGTTTGGTTACCTCATTGCCCTTTTCACTAAAAAGCATCAAACACTTCATGATTTATTTGCCGATACTGTTGTCGTTGACAAAGTTTATGAAGGACAAGGATTATGGAATGAATGGTGGTCAACAATGAAAAGGCTCTTTGGAAGACATTCAAATACATAATGTTTGTAGTTCAAACAAGGGATTAGTCATGGATCATAAAAAAAAGAAAATACTTTCACTCCTTGTCTCCCTTGTTCTTCTTTTCATTCTCTATGTATCTTACGATCACTTAACCTATATAAAAACAGATAATGCTCAAATTTTTGGGCATAGCCTTATGCTAGCGCCAAAAGTTTCAGGATACATAACAAAAATCAACGTGACTGAAGGGCAAAAAGTTAAAGCGAAAGATATACTTTTAGAAATTGATTCACGAGATTTTGAGAATAATTTAAAAATGGCCAAGGGTGAACTCACCTCAATTATGGCAAAACAAAGATCTGTTTCGAGAGCTCAATATAGTGATAGTGCAATTGCGGCAAAATATGAAGCTATCGCCGCTCAAGTTTCCCAAGCAGAACTCGATCTTTCCAGTACGAAAATCTCAGCTCCTAATGATGGCTTCATCGCGAAGAGATCGGCAGAAATTGGTCAACTGGCCACTGCAGGCATCCCCCTTTTTGGCTTTGTCGATTCAAATGAGCGCTGGATTATTGCTAACTTTAAAGAGACAGATATTGAAAATATAAAAATCAATGCAAAAGTTGAAATTGAAGTAGACGCTATCAGTAGCAAATCATTTACAGGTTCTGTTGAAAGTATCAGCTCAGCAACAGGGGCCACATTTACTCTACTTCCTCCAGATAATGCTACTGGTAACTTTACAAAAGTCGTCCAAAGAGTTCCGGTAAAAATTAAAATTGAAAATTTATCTGCTGAAGATGTGAACAATTTAAAAACGGGATTATCGGCCTTGGTAAAAGTTCATAAGCATTAGGCAAAACAATATGGAGACTGAAAATCCCAAAGCTCCTCTGATTATATTTGTCGCCGTTTTAGCGTCCTTGCTGGAAATAATTGATACTTCTATTGTCAATGTTGCTCTCCCTACAATGATGGGAAATTTAGGAGCGACATTAGAAGACATTAGTATGGTTATTACCGGCTACGCTATCGCTAATGCAGTTATTCTTCCTCTCTCTGCTTGGCTGGGGGAAAAATTTGGTCGCAGACGATACTATCTTACTTGTATTGGACTTTTCACTTTAACTTCCGTTGCCTGTGGCCTTGCTCCTAATTTGCACTTTTTAATTGTCTTTAGAATTTTGCAAGGACTTGCGGGAGGGGCCCTTCTGCCAACTTCTCAAACGCTTATCTATGAACAATTCCCTAAAGAGAAAGCAGGTCTTGCTGGGGCCATTTTTGGAATGAGTGTTATGGTGGGTCCAGCTCTAGGGCCTGTTTTAGGTGGATTTCTTACTGACCAATTTGGATGGAGATCCATTTTCAACATCAACCTACCGTTAGGTTTATTAGCTCTTTTTATTGGGGCCACATGTATTTTTGATCGCCCAATGGATCATGGACAAGTTAAAGAGAAAGGCTTTGATGCTTTAGGACTGGTGCTTTTAGTTTTAGGAATTGGATGTCTGCAATACGCATTGGAGAGAGGTGAAGTTGATGATTGGTTATCTTCTAGAACAATTGCCATTTGTCTAATGACAACATTAACAACATTGCCCACTTTTGTTTGGTGGGAATTAAAGGTCAAAAATCCAATTATTAATATTCGTCTTTTAAAAGAGCAAATTGTCGTCAATGGAATTGCTCTGATGTCATTACTTGGTTTTTATCTCTATGGAGTTATTTTTGTGCTTCCTATTTTTGTCAGTATCGTTTTTCA
>JAGOVS010000009.1 GCA_018060625.1 Bacteriovorax sp.
ACTTTTAGTTAAAAAACTATAAAGTGTATTGCAAAGGACCTAAAATTGATATTCCTTTCATAGGGTTACTACTGCAAAAATTATTTCCAATCTGAAGGATGATCAAAATCGCCAATATATTCAGATATAAAATGATACGTCACTTGACCAGGTGGTTTCATAAAAACGACTCCACCCAATTGAGTATCATCTCCATCGTTTTCAATTATTTTTAATGCATATCCTCTGGCCTCTAATTCTTTGATCGCACGAAGGCTAGAGGAGTCTAGATCCGCTGTATTGGTATGTATAAGACCTGACGCTTTAAAAGTTGCAAGAGTTGGGTCAGTATAAATTACTGCGCTTTCGAGACTATTTTCTTTTTTAAATTGTGAAATGAGGTAAGCAGATCCACTTCCAATAAAGTAGATTTTTGCCCCCGTTTTTTGAATAGACTCACGCATGTTCCAAACTTGATCAATATGGCCTCTGCAACTAATACATCCAAAGTGACGTACAAAAACGAGAACAACTGGATTGTTTTTCCACAAACTCGAAATGAGTATTTCCTCATTTTTTTCGTTTAAAATCTTAAGCCTATTAAGAGTTAAAATGTTAACTTTATGTTGGTGCCCTGTTAATACTTGCCCCATATCATAGCTCCAACTATCAATTTAATAAAAAATAATATTTTAACATTGTTCATTATTAAACTTCAAAAATCAATATCCTATATCTTGTATAAATATTCTTATACTATCTCTAGACGTTTAAATTGGATGGCACACTTATCTTCTATGTAGGCGAAGATTATTGCGAACTATTTTTTGTTGAAAAGAATAAAACTTTAATTAAATTCAGTGTCACACTTTTCGGCAATTATATAGAGATCGACAAAAATCATAACTTTCGACATGGTAAAGTGTCGGTTGACTCAGAGGAATCTGAAAAAAATTTAGCCTACAAAAAGTCTGACTTAATCCCAACATGCCAAGAAGTACTTTCAGAGGTGCAGAAAAATAAAATTGAGCGATTTATTTTATTTATTGAAAATCTCTCTTTGGAATATAAACGGAAATGATCAATCTGTTACAGGCAGAGAAAAGTTACAAATAAGAAATCGAGAATTTAAATGCCATTCCTCTTGGTGATGTGACCGATATCAGTATCTATAAACTTTCAAGAGATTGATAATCATGAAGGATTTTGGCCATAGGGAGTGAGATTGGCCGATCATCATTCCTCCAATTTGTGGGCTAAGTGAGGAGCTCGTTAAGTTAGCTGCGTTCCGTGTCTTTAGTATTAAAGTGATAAATTTTAAAGGAGAAAGTGGTCCTATAGGTCCCAAGTGCCTTGACACATAAGCTATGGATTACTACTATGCCCTCGGTAGTTAGGGAGTGGCAAAGGTATATGCGGCCAACCCCGCCAGGTCCGGAAGGAAGCAACGGTAACTGTCACTGCTTTGTGCCATTTTCCTAACTGCCGCTTCAATTCAATTTACTAATTCCATTAAATTCATTACCTTTTTAGAATAGAAAAATTCCAAGGATTCTAATGTCGTATCAAGTTTTAGCGAGGAAGTGGCGCCCGAAAAAATTCCAAGAAGTCATCGGCCAAGGTCATGTCACGCGCGCTCTTCAAAACGCTATTCTCAGCAAAAAAGTTGGGCATGCTTATATGTTGGTGGGAACTCGAGGTGTTGGAAAAACCTCGGTTGCACGTATTTTTGCTAAGGCCATTCGGTGTGAAAACTTTTCGGCCGATATGAATGCTTGTGGTGAATGTGCGGCTTGCTTGGATTTTGATACTGAAACTTCCATGAACGTGATTGAAATTGATGGAGCTTCTAATAATTCTGTTGATAATATTCGCGAACTCATTAGCAATGTTTATTACCTACCGACTTCGGGAAAATATAAAGTTTATATAATCGATGAAGTGCACATGCTTTCGACTAACGCTTTCAATGCTCTATTGAAAACATTAGAAGAGCCGCCAGCTCATGTTGTTTTTATTTTTGCAACAACGGAAGTGCAGAAGCTTCTCGGAACAGTTTTGTCTCGTTGTCAGCGTTTTGATTTTAGAAATGTGAGTGTTCCTGACTTAGTCGCCCACGTGAAAGAAATATCCAAAGCAGAAGGGATCAAGTTTGAGAATGATGAACTTATTGGGCAACTAGCTCTTCTTGGTAGAGGTTCTGTTCGCGATACTCTTTCTTTGTTGGATCAAGTTCTAACAACTGCTCAAAATGGATTCATTACTGAAGAAAATCTAACGACGTCCCTAGGTGTTGCTGGACCTTCGAGTTTACGAAGTCTTTTGACTTTCCTCTATAAAGGGGAAGTCACAGGTCTTTCTAAGATTTACAACAAACTTTTAGAAGAGAATGTTCCTGTTAAAAACATTGCGAGCGCATTGTTAGACGAGCTTTTTTTAGATTTAAAAACCAAACAAGAATTAAGTGCAGCGGAGCTTATTTGGATCTATGAGACGATGGCAAGAGAGACATCGTGGATATTCACATCTATTACACCTGAGAAGGCTTTTGAAGTTTTATTGTATAAAGTAACACTAAGAAGAAGCTTCTTTACGAATAAAATAAAAAAGGAAACAAGCGAAAACATTGAGGCAATAAGTAATCCCCTCCCCCCTTCGTCTTCATTGAACAAAGAGGAAAAACCGACAGTTGCAAGTATTCTTCAGGCAGAATTAGAACTTGCAAGGCAAGAGGACTTTACAGACAAAAGCGTTCCCCACCTCCCTCCTCAAAAAACCACAGAGGTGATTTCAATAGCTCCAAAAGAAATGCAAGACCTAACATGGGAAGGCTTTTTAACTTATCTCAATTCAAAATCCCCTGCTTCGGCATCAAACCTAGAACAAGGAAACATTACCTCACCTCTGCACTTTGAAAATGGTGTGTTGAGTGTCGAGCTTGGTTTTGGTTTTTCCGGCATGGTATTCTTTGATTATTTAAGTGATAATGAAGTTCATCAAAAAGTAGTGAATCATCTAGCTGATTATTTTTCGATAGATAAAAACAATGTACAACTAAAATTAAAAGAAGTTCTCTCTCATGAGACATTTGTTTCAACCGCTGCGATCAAAGAGCAGTTGGCGGAAATTTCGATGCAAGAAAAAATAGAAACATTTAAGAACAACCCCCTTCTTAAGGAAGCGGAAAAAATGTTTAATGCCAAAGTAGATAAAGTTATTATTGATAGTAAAAAATAAGAAGGAGTGTAAATGAAAGGTTTAAATGGATTGATGAAGCAAGCTCAACAGATGCAGCAAAAAATGGCCACCCTTCAAAAAGAGCTTGAAACTAGAGAAATTGAAACGTCTTCAGGTGGCGGGATGATTAAAATCAAAATTACAGGGAAACAACAAATTGTTTCAATCTCGATTAATAAAGAATGTGTTGATCCAAACGATGTTGCAAGCTTAGAAGATCTTGTTAAAACTGCAGTCAACCAAGCCGTTAAAGAATCACAAGATATGGTTTCAGGAGCGATGTCGAAGATTACAGGTGGTATTAACATCCCAGGGATGTTCTAAAAATGGAATTGCCCGAAAAACTTTTAAAGACCGTTAAGCAATTCTCAAGGCTCCCTGGTGTTGGAGAAAAAACGGCCCTTCGGCAATCCCTTATCATGACTAAGTGGAATAAAGAAGATCTGATGGCCTTTGCTGATGCGATTAAATGTTTATCAGAACTAAACCATTGCCAAAAATGCGGTATGTTTTGTGATGAGAGGCTCTGTAAAATTTGTCTTAATGAACAACGCTTTCAATCTAAAACGATTTGTGTTGTTGAGTCAGTGACAGATTGTTTGGCCATCGAAAGAAGTGGAAACTTCAGAGGGAAATTCCATATTCTCTTTGGTGTCTTAAATCCATTACTTGGTATTGGCCCTGATGAATTAAAGCTGGATACGCTTATCAATCGCGTATCAGAAGAAGAAGTTGAAGAACTTATTTTAGCAGTGAATCCTTCTGTTGAGGGGGATGCGACATGTGCTTATATTAAACAAATGTTGCCTGCACATGTAAATGTAGACCGCATCGGATTTGGTATTCCAATGGGAGGGAGTTTGGAATTTGTTGACTCCCTTACGATTACTAAGGCCTTGGAGAATCGCAGACACCTATGAAAGCAAATAATAATATTCCTAAATATGTTGAAACATTTTTTAAATCTTGTGACATAGATGAGAAAATTAACCGCTATTCGTTTTTTCTTATTCGTCAGGATGGAGTCGTTCTCTATCACAATAATAATTTGGGGAATTCTCTTTCTCAATCTTCTATTGGGGCCCTTTTGGGGGGGGTATGGCAAGCGGCACGCGCATTAGCAAGTTATATCCCAAAGGAAACGTCTAAAGAGGGCTATCGTTTAAGTTTTGATACTTCAGAGCAAGGGGTATATATCGTGCCTATATCTGTTGGGTTAGAGGAATTATACTTAGGACTCATTTATCATGATGAGGTGAATCCAGGCTTTATCAAAAATAAAATCAGAGAAATGGCCGCAAGTTTCAGTGAATATTTAGAGGAAGAACTTAAAGAATCGATAGCAAAAAAACAGATGAAGTCCAATGATAAAAATGAATTTTTATTTGGCGATATAACCGATTCTGAAATGGATCATCTATTCGCTTTTGCGAAAAGTTAGAATTTTAAATAAAGGAAGAATATGTCTTTCGTAAATTATGTAACAAAAGAAGTAAATTGCAAGATTGTTTATTACGGACCTGGTCTTGGAGGTAAAACGACCAATATTCAGTATGTGTATCAAAAAACAAGTGGTGACAGTAAAGGAAATATAATTTCGTTAAATACAGAAAATGAACGTACACTTTTTTTTGATTTTCTTCCACTTGATTTAGGTGAAATTCGCGGATTTAAGACTCGTTTTCATCTCTACACTGTACCTGGACAAGTTTTTTATGAAGCATCTCGAAAACTTATTCTACGTGGGGTTGATGGGATTATTTTTGTTGCGGATTCTCAAGTTGAAAGAATGGAATCAAATATTGAATCGCTCAAATCATTAGAGAAAAATTTAATTGACCAAGGCTATGATATTGAAAAAATTCCATTGGTCATGCAGTGGAATAAAAGAGATCTTCCCAATATAACTTCCATAAAAGATATGCATGAGGCATTGAATAAACGAAATTTTCCCGAGTTTGAAGCCGTTGCCGTCAAAGGGGCGGGAGTATTTGATACTCTAAAAATGATTTCCAAGTTAGTTTTAATGAACCTAAAAGGCGGATTAGATTAGTTATTTTATGAGGTTTTTATAATGTAAAAAGATAAGATGGGCCTTCATTAAAGCTTCTTGATCATAAAAACTCGATCGACTTCCTACGAGATGATGGCCTTCTAAAATACCAAGGTTAAACCCATTGAAGTAATTTGGAAACTGAGCATTCTCCACATCTACAATGCCGTCATTAGATTTCTGGCTTCTGAAAAAAGCTTTTGTGAGTATCATCCAAATATGGCTTTGATGCCATTTAGACTCGAAAGCAATAGCTGTATAGAAAGGTTTTTTTGGCAGACTTTTGTGGTACTTCTTAAACCAGCTTTCGCGGTACGAACGAGAAAGGGATTTCTGGAGTTCTTTTGCCAAGATATCAATTTTTTTACCCAAGATTCTTCTGGAAACTTCTTCTGGCACTCGGCTGAGAGTGGTGATCATTTTTAAAAGTCTATTATTAACATGATCACTCCCCATTAAGGGCGTAGCAATAAAAGAAATGCCAAGGATATTGAGTGAAAGGTTCTCTCCTTCTGATTTTAAGAAATGCAAAGTGTCTATTCCCCCTTTGGAGAAACAAAAGAACCACAATTTTTCTTCGGGGAAGTCCTGAAGGTATTGATGAATTTGCTTTCGAAGTAAAAGGGAATTTTCTCGCGAGCCCTTTTTTCCATCAACGACAGGTGCAATATGTTTTATATCGTATTTGTCCAACAATACTTCGGCCCCTCTTTGGAAGGCAGGGGTTGAGAAAATTTCGTTTAAAACACCAGAAACTAGGACGATTGTGATGTTTGCAGGAGGGACTCTAAGGGCCGTTTTATAAGACTGATGTAGATGTGCGTGAGTGATTTCTGCATATATGGTTCTAAAAATTTCTGAATCGCTAGCATCCACAGATCTCTTGTTAATGACTCCAGCCAAAATTTCTTGGGCGCGAGAATGATTAAGATTCTTATTCTCGAGTTGTCGAATATCAAAATATGACTTTAAGACAAAAAATGCTGAACGACTCAACCAAACACTGGAATTGGTAAAAGTAATAAGCGATTTTAAAAAATCTTTTTTAGTTCGTGAGGATTTAATCTTTTGAATATTAAAGACAAGTTCTTCTAATGAAGTTGCTCTGGCGTAAGTGAGTACGTCTTTGCTCTTTTTTATTCTAGAGCGGTATTGTGAGAACGATTCTGAGAAAGCATTTATAGCATTCATTTTTTATAAAAACTTAAGCAATCTCTTTATTCGCGGTGCCATCGAGTTTTTTCCCTAAAGAAAACGTTACCTAATAAATGACCACAAAGGCAACAAAGAAGAAGAAAATCATTAATGCGCTGGGTGTATTTAATGAAATATTATTGAGCATTATTGTAGACTTGGCCATTTAATTTGAGTGTGATTCGTCGTAAAATCCGAAGTGATATATATGAAAGATTAATATAATAGAGAGGACAAAATGAGTGCAATAAAAATAGGGGTCATTGGTGGAAGTGGTGTTTATAAAATTGAGGGAATTGAGGTCGTAAAAGAGCATAAAGTACTCACTCCTTTTGGGAGTCCGAGTTCAGAGATCATTGAAGCAAGGTTAAATGGAGTATCGTTTTATTTTCTTCCACGTCATGGGAAGCATCACAGTTTAACTCCTAGTGAGATTAATTATAGGGCCAATATTTTTGCCTTGAAAGAATTAGGGGTGGAATATCTTATTTCTGTTTCTGCGGTTGGTTCTTTGAAAGAAGAGTTTCCTCCAACGACATTTGTGATTGTTGATCAGTTTATTGATTGGACCAAAGGACTTCGAGAAAGAACTTTTTTTAACAATGGTTTTGTTGGACATGTCTCTGTGGCTGAACCAGTTGAGAAGCAATTAAGAGATATGTTAGTGGAAGTCTGTAAAGAAGAAAAAATTAAGTATGGTGTTGGAGGGTCTTACATTTGTATTGAGGGTCCACAGTTTTCAACAAAAGCAGAGTCAAATATATACCGTAGTTTCGGGGCAAGTGTCATAGGAATGACGAATGTTCCAGAGGCTTATTTGGCAAAAGAGGCAGGTATGGCCTTTGCCACTATTGCAATGGTTACGGATTATGATTGTTGGAAAGAAGAACATTGCACACTTGAAGAAATTATGAAAGTGATGGCGATAAATAACAAACAGGCCCATGCTGTACTTAAGAATTTAATTCCTAAGATTAATGCATTTCCATTCACCTTTAAGAAAGAAAATACATTTGCGATATTATCAAAACCTGAAAGAATGATTCCAGAGCAGGCGCATATTCTTGAAGTGTTGTTACGATAATGACTTATACTAAACATTATAGTGTTTTAAAAAATGAATGCATAGATCACTTGATTGAGAATGCTAAGAACGGAGAAGTCTCCTATTTTGCAGATTTAACTTTTGGAGGAGGGGGGCACTCGTTTGAATTGCTGTACCGAAGTCCAAAATTTCAGGTTCGTTCAACAGATCAAGACCCAGATGCTTTAAAAAATGGTGAGAAGCGAATTCATGAAGAGGGCATGAAGGAGAGAATAAAGTTGTTTAATACGAACTTTGTTCGTTTTCCAGAGATGGTTCGACGAGATTGTCCTGAAGTTTTTGAGAATGAAGGAGGTTTTCAAGGAATTCTTTTAGACCTAGGTGTCTCCTCTCATCACTTTGATGAAGCAGGCAGAGGCTTTTCATTTCGCTTTGATGGTCCTTTGGACATGAGGATGAATCATCACTCGGACGATTTTTTAACAGCTGAAGAAATTGTTAATACTTATCGTGAAGAAAAGCTATTTAAGGTTTTCACTGAATATGGTGAAGAGAAATACGCTAAAAAAATAGCCGCTCAAATTTGTCTAGAAAGAAAAGCAAAGCCGATTTCAACTACGAAGGAGTTGGAAAATATTATTTTCCATTGTTATCCTCGGGATTTGAGACATGGAAAGACCAACCCTTCCACTCGAGTATTCCAGGCTTTGCGTTTGGAAGTTAATCGTGAGCTCGAGGTTTTAACCGATACGATTACTCACCTAATACCTCTTTTAAAAATGGGCGGACGTTTAGCGGTTATTAGCTTTCATTCCCTTGAAGATCGAATAGTAAAAAATCTCTTCAAAGAAGCAAGCGAGAGTTTGGAGTTACCAGTTCATATTTTAACAAAAAAGCCAATCGTCCCAACAGAAGAAGAAATTTTAAACAATTCTCGCTCAAGAAGTGCTAAACTAAGAGTATTAGAAAGAATTGAAGTTAAAAAAGACAAAAATAAATATAAGAAAGATTTCCGGCAAGAATAATCAAGGAGTGATTATGGCCTCAGGAAGAAAGGCTGTTGAAAAGGTTCATTTAGGTACTAAGGTAAAGAGTGTTGTTTTTAGTTCACAAGGCTTCCCTCTTTTTCTATCCTTTACAACTCTCGCTATTTTATTTGTACTTTTTCGGATGAAAAATGTCGAAATGGATTATCAGATAACTAAGGCGAATCGAGATATTGAAAAAGTCCTTCTCGATAATAAGGAACTCAAAGCAAAAAATGCGAGAATGCTTTCTACTGAAAAACTTCGAAGACTCGCGGCCATTCATCATTTAGATCAACCCAAACAGGATCAAATCATCGTTATTCCCTAGGTTGGTGGTGAAGAATATTTATGAATAGAGTTGAAAAAAATAGAATTATCTTCGTCTTTACATGTTTTTGTATCTTTTTTCTTTTGGTTTTGGTTAAAGCTTTTAAGGTTCAATTAATAGATGCTCGAGATTTAATTTCAAGGGCCAATTCCCAATTTTTGAGACAGGCGACGATCTATCCTAAGCGTGGGAATATTTATGATCGAGAAGGTAACCCTCTTGCCCTCAATGTTCAAACATACAGCATTTTTACCATTCCTAAGTCTACAAATGGAGATCGTTCTGTTTATAAAAAACTTTCTAAAATAATTCCAGAAATTTCTTATCGCGAAACCATGGCACTTGTTAATAAGAGAAAGAAGTTTACCTGGATTGGGCGCAAGCTTAGGTTGACCAAAGATCAAGTTGATGAGGTAAAAGAACTTAAAGGGATATTTATTGAAGGAGTTCCAGAAAGAGTTTATCCAAATCATGAACTTCTTGCCCAAACGTTGGGTTTTGTTGGTTTAGATAACTCTGGTCTCGCAGGCCTTGAACACTTATACGATAAAGAATTGAGAGGAAACCCGGTCACTCTTAAATATACGATAGATAACAAGGGCCGCGCGATAAAGTTTGAAAGCCATCAAGATGTCACGGCTCAAGCGAAAGATATCTATCTTACAATTGATAAAGACATCCAAGGCATGGCCGAGAAATATTTAAAAGAAGCGGTTCTAAAACATGCAGCAGATAAAGGAGGAGTCGGTGTCATTGATTCTTCAACCGGCGAGATTTTAGCCATTGCAAATTATCCGGCCTTTGATCCTAATGATGTGAAAGCCTCTCAACCAGAGCATAGAAAATTAGCTTTTGCGACAGATCCTTTTGAGCCCGGATCAGCTTTTAAATTATTTACAGTTGGCTCTGCTTTTGAGCATAAAGTTGCCAAGTTAGATTCGAATTATTACTGTGAGCAAGGGCAAATGAAGGTTGATGGGCATGTCATTTCAGAAGCGGAGTCTCACGAGCGTTACGAATGGTTATCAGTTGCAGATATAGTTAGGTTTTCATCAAATGTTGGGACAACAAAGATCGCCTTTGACTTAACTTTTCCAAAATTTAAAGAAACTTTGAAGAAATTAAATTTTGGTGAAAAAACCGGAATCGAGATCCCTGGGGAATCAAGAGGTATATTTACTGAAGCAGAGAACGTGACCCCCCTCTCGCTTAGCAATATTAGCTTTGGACAAGGAATTGCAGTAACAGGTGTTCAGATGCTGGCCGCTTATGCAGCCATCGCAAATGGTGGCGAATATATTCGCCCTACAATTATCAAAAAAGATCAAAGCCAAGTGGCAGAGCTCGAGCCCGAAAATGATCACCAGTTGAAAAAGAGAATGAGAGTTTTTGCCCCAAAGACAAGTGAAGATTTGACCAAGGCCTTGGTGGGAGTTGTAGAAAAAGGAACAGGTGTACCTGTTCAAATTCCTCACTTTAAAATTGCAGGGAAAACGGCGACAGCTCAAAGGGTGGATAAAAGTGGCGGATATCGCGGCTATATTTCTGGCTTTATTGGCTTTCCAGTTAATGTTGATCGTCGATTCGTCATTTATGTCTATATTGATAACCCTCGTGTGGGTGGATATTATGGTGCAGCTGTCGCTGGTCCAGTATTTAAAAACTTGGCCCAATATATGCTTTACAAAAATAAGGACATTCGCAAGTTGGCCGATACAGATGAAAAAGTAGAAAAAGATTTGGACTTGAAAAACGTGAAAAACAATATTGATATTGTTCAAGAAAAATTATCTTCCACAAGAGCTTATGATCCAAATGTTGTTCCAAACTTTGTAGGTCTTGATAAGATTTCAACGATGAACTTAGCAACAAAAATGAATCTACAACTAATACATAAAGGAATGGGAGTTGTTTCTACGCAGCTTCCTGCACCTGGAACTCCTTTGGCCGACGATTTAATTATTAAATTGGAATATTCCCCACCAAATTATGAATAAAGAAAAAATATTATCGCTTATAAAAGACTCAACGGTATCGAGTAACATCATCAATGAGTTGACTGCTGATTTAAAAAATATAACAACAAATCTTCAGGACGCGAAAAGAGAAGATATTGTCTTTTATAAAATTGAAAAAAGTCATTCAAAATCAGAAGAAAATTTCAATAAAAGAATGATGGGAGCAAAACCCGGACTACTAGTTTTAAATGAAGAGGCACAGGAGTCGATCAAGTCGGATAATACGATTTTTATTAAACATGCTGATTTTTTAAGAATACAAAAAATCCTTTTGGATGAGCTTTTTCCGAATAAGCAAATCATGAAAATGGTAGGGATAACTGGGACAAACGGAAAGACGACTACGGTAAATCTTGCAATGCAAATAGCATCAATGTCCGGACATCCTTCAATCTCTATTGGTACTATTGGCGTGCAAGATATGAATGGATCCTTAATTTCGGATATAGAATCAACCACTCCTTCATACGCAGAATTGCGAAAATTGATATACAGGTTTCAAGATACATATGAAGTTTGCTTTATAGAGGTAAGCTCCCATGCTCTTTCTCAGAATAGACTTTTTGACATTAAGTTAGATTGTGCTGGTTGGACCAGCTTCTCCCAAGATCATCTTGATTATCATCGAACAATGGATGAATATTTTAAAGCGAAGTTACTCATTGAAGAAAAATTTCTCAAGAAGAATGCCTCCTTGTTAATGCCTGCACAGGAAACGGGGCTTTGGAATAAAATTAAAGCAGAAGCGCCTTTGGCAAAAATTAAAATGGCAAAGACACTTGACCAGAGGAATTTTGGACAAAGCTTAGAAGAGAGACCGCTTTTTTATCATTCATCTTACAATCAGAGTAATGTAGAGATTGCTCTTCAAGTAAATGAAGAACTTTTCGGCTTAGAGTGCCTGAGAAAAATCCAACTAAAAGAGATTAAAACTCCCCTAGGAAGATTTTCAGTAATTGAATTGCAAAATGAATCTATGGCCATTATTGATTACGCCCATACACCGGACGCCTTGGTAAATATTGGTAACGCGATAAAAACAGCCTTCCCCGGCCATTCATTAACGGTTGTTTTTGGTTGCGGAGGAAATAGGGATAAAAGTAAAAGGCCTTTGATGGGAAAGGCAGTTTCAGAGTTTGCCAATAAGATGATTGTGACTTCCGACAATCCAAGAGATGAAGCGCCTGAGGATATAATTATTGATATTCTCGCAGGCATCAAAGGGAGCTATGAAGCGGTCATTGACAGAAACAAGGCCATCTTAGCGGCGCTTGAGAGCCTTGGAAAAAAAGAAATTGTTTTGATTGCGGGTAAGGGGCATGAAGAATATCAAGAAATAAAAGGCATTAAATATCCTTTTAGTGATTTTAATATCGTTATGAATTTTAAAGCAGGAAAATGATATGCTTTCATCAAATCTATTCTCAAAAATTCCTTCTCTTATAAAACTCATTGGTCCAGAACATGAAAGAACATTTGTTGTAAATACAGATTCAAGGACGATTGTAAGCGGTGAAGCTTTTATTGCACTTCATGGGGAAAACTTCGATGGCTTTAACTATGTTGAACATGTTTTAAAATCTGGAGCACAAATTGTTATTTTTTCGGGCAAAGAAGGACGAAGTGAGTTTATTAAGAAATTAGCCTCTGAATATTCCAATGTTTTATTTGTAGAAACAAGTGATAGTTTGAAATTTCTTCAAGAGCTCGCTTCGCTTTATGTAACAAACTGGAGAGCTGTAAAGGATTCCAGGAAAATTATTGGAATCACGGGCTCAAATGGAAAAACAACTCACAAGGAAATGATTTTTGCTCTTTTAAATCAACTTTTCCCAGACAAAGTTTTAGCGACCAAGGGAAATTTAAATAATCATATTGGTGTTCCACTAACCTTACTTAGACTTGAAGAGAAACATGAAATAGCCATTATTGAAATGGGGATGAATCACCCTGGAGAGATTGCCGATTTGTGCTCCATTGCTCACCCAGAGCATGGAATGATTACAAATATTGGAGCTGCTCACATTGAGTTTATGCATTCAATGGATAATATTTTCAAAGAAAAAAATGCTCTTTATCTCTCAGTTCTTAAAAATGCAGAAGGTAGAGGAATGTTTGTCGTTAATGTAGATGATGCATTTTTAAGCAGAATCATTTCCTCAGAAGGTCTTACAACTTATGGAGAAAAAAACGGTGAAGTTAAGGTTAAAATAGAGGGTCATCAAATCTCTTTCAACTTTCTAGGGCATTCATTGTTAATAACTAATAAAAATATTAACGAACACCATAACTTAAAAAATCTCGCAGGGACGACCATTCTGGCGTTAAAACTATTTCCGGAAAAAGAGAGAGAAATTGTTCAAGCGGCTAATTTATATCAGCAACCATCCATGAATCGCTCCCAGTGGATTGAAAATCTTTTTCTTGATGCTTATAATGCGAATCCAAGTTCGATGAAAACATCTCTCGATTCATTTGTTAGTATTATGAAGTCCAGAAAGATCTCAATAGATGATTGTTACTTTGTTTTGGGAGATATGAATGAATTAGGAGTCTTCGCAGAGGAGCTTCATAAAGAAATTGCCGAATACTTACACTCTTTGTGCATTAAGAATGTCACTTTCATCGGTCGATACAAGGATTATTATCTAGCGGGTTTTAATCATCCTCAAAGTTCTTACTTGAACAAAGAAGAATTTCATGAGGAATGGAAGAACATCAGAAAGGATTATAAATATATCTTCATTAAGGCTAGTCGTTCTTTACAATTAGAGACCCTGTTGAGTATAGTTTAAAGTTGGTTTAATTTTTTTAATCTTACCATAGGAAAGTCAGGATGCTTTACCATTTACTTTATCCACTTAGTCATATCATTAAGAGCTTTAATCTTTTTAAATACATCACCTTTAGAGCATTTTTAGCCTTTTTATTGGCCACTCTTATTTCTATAGTTTGGGGCAAAATGTTTATCGCT
This sequence comes from Bacteriovorax sp., assembly GCA_018060625.1. GTDB lineage: Bacteria > Bdellovibrionota > Bacteriovoracia > Bacteriovoracales > Bacteriovoracaceae > Bacteriovorax. The sequence continues at coordinate 13,857 of JAGOVS010000009.1, forward strand.
TTTATGAAGCGTATGCAGTTTGGCCAAATTATTCGAGATGATGGACCTGAGTCGCACTTCAAAAAAAAAGGAACACCTACGATGGGGGGTGTTTTTATGTTGGGAAGTATTTTTATAACCACTCTTCTTTGTGGCAATTTTTTTTCAATACCACTTCAAGTTACTTTAGGGGTCACTTTTTCTTATTTTCTCTTAGGTTTCTATGATGATTATCTAAAGGTCCTGAAAAAAAATACAAAAGGCGTTTCGGCCAAGGGAAAATTGTTTTGGCAGTTTTTTACAGCAATTATTGCAATGAGCATTGTTGTAAAAGGGAATGTCGTTGATACGCAGCTCTATCTCCCCTTTTTGAAAAATCCCATTTTTGACATGGGTTATGGCTACATTCTTTTTGGTTCTATCGTTATTGTTGGCTTTAGTAACGCAGTTAATCTTACTGATGGATTAGATGGCCTGGCCATTGGGCCCATTATGATTAGTGCTGCAACATTAGGATTTCTTACTTATGTAACAGGTCACAAAGAATTATCAAATTACCTCTACATTCCATACATTGAGGGCGTTGGTGAAATCACCGTGCTAAGTTCGGCTATTATAGGTGCAGGAATTGGCTTTTTGTGGTACAACTCCTATCCAGCACAGATTTTCATGGGTGATGTGGGCTCGCTTTCATTAGGAGGCACACTCGGAACGATTGCGGTCCTTGTTAAGTCAGAATTTCTCTTCGTTGTTATCGGTGGGATTTTTGTTACGGAAGCATTGTCGGTAATTATCCAGGTGGTTTCATTTAAAACACGCGGAGTACGCGTTTTTAAGATGGCCCCTATTCATCATCATTTTGAAAAGTTGGGTTGGCCAGAAACGAAAGTAACAGTTCGCTTTTGGATCATTAGTGTGTGTTTGGCAATTCTAGCGCTCTCAACGCTCAAAACGAGGTAGTCAGAAATGGAAATGGAAAGATTTAAAGGTAAAAAAGTTCTCATTGTTGGTATTGGCAAAACGGGTTTTTCCCTTATCAATTTTTTTAACAGATTAGAATGCGAGATTCGGGTAACAGATATTAAGCCAATTTTCGATTTAAATAAGTCTGTCAAAAAATTAAAAAAGATAGAACCAGCTCCCGAAATGAGTTTTGGAGAGCATAAAGATGAAGATTTTCTCGAGGCGGACGTGGTTGTTTATTCAGCTGCCATCAATCCAAATCTTCCTCAATTAGAATTGGCCCGTAAAAATGGCAAAGAAGTTTATAGTGACTTTGCCCTAGCTTATAAATTATGTAAAAAACCGGTTGTTGCCGTCTGTGGATCTTATGGGCGTACAACAATTGCGGCGATGATTGGGTATACATTAAAAATTGATGGTAAAAATGTTTTTGTAGGGGGAACTTCTGATGCTCCTTTTATAGACTATTGCTTGCTCCCTAATATGAATGAGATTGATTATGTTGTTGTCGAAGTTTCGGCCCTTCAGATGAAGTCCCTTCAGGATTTTCATCCCAAAGTTGTGGTTCTCCCTAATATTGGTGAGAATTTTTCTAAAGCTCACTTTTCTTCGGTCAGTGAATATATGGAAACGAAGCTTTCTATTATTAAGAAACTATCTCCGGAAGATACCCTCATTGCCAATTATGATACCCTTGCCAACAATGCTTCAATTCGAAATGCGAATTGCCAAGTTTATTGGTATTCTCGCCGCTCGTACGTGACACTGGGTGTAATGAATGAAATTCAAGGAACGCACTTCCATGACAGAAGAATTCACTCAAATATCAACTATCATTCAGAATTTATTGTCTCTAAAATGCGAATAGTCGGACAAGTAAATCGTGAAAATTTGATGGCAGCAGTTACTGCTTGTAAATCACTTGATGTAAGCGATGAAGCGATCCAGACATGCATTGAGAAATTTCCAGGTATTCCAAATCGAATGGAATTTATCATGGAGAAGAATGGTGTTTGTTTTTACAACGACTCAAAAGCCGAAACAATGCCTGAAATGCTTGCAAGTTTGAAATCATTTAAGGAACCAGTCATTTTAATAGCCGGCGGAAAAGATGACGAAGATTTAAATTTCGATCCATTTGCTAAAGAAATGATGGCAAATTCTCGAGTTCTAGTTTTGGTGGGAGAATGTAAAGAGCGTCTCAACCGGGCCCTTGGAGAACATAACCAGACTTATATTGTCGGATCTTTTGAAGAGTCCGTTCTTTTTGCTTATCAAAAATCAAGAACTGGAGATGTTATACTTCTTTCACCAGGAAATCCTGCTTCGGACTTTTTTCGTGATTATGAAGAGCGCGGGAATTATTTCAAGAAATTGGTTTATCAACTTTAAAATTAAAATCTTTGAAAAACTCAAAACTTTGCTAATCTATCTATATGAACGAACAAATTTCGGATGTGGATAGATTAGTAAAGACCTTTATATCAACTTTGGCGATCATCATCACCATTGGATTGATCATGGTTTGGTCGGCCAGTTTTATTCTGGCGGCAGAAAAATTCGGGAGCTCTCTTCATTATATTACAAGACAATTAATCAATTTAGGGCTTTCAGTTACGGTGGCCTTTATTGTTTCTCGTACAAAATATACATTCTGGCTTAAGTATGGATATTGGATCAACATTGTTGCATCTATGATTGTCGCTTTGACTATTATTAAAGGAATTGGAAGCTCCGCCAAGGGGGCCAGTAGATGGTTGAGTTTTGGTGGAATGAGCTTGCAGCCTGGAGAGATTGTAAAATTCACTGTTATCTTGTCATCATTAACTTTTTTTGAAAATTGGAACAAAATGGATACAAAGGAGCGCCTTAAACATGGGGGCTCTATTTTTTTACCTCTTGGGCTATTAATAAAACAGCCAGACTTTGGGTCATTTAGTATTTGTTTTTTTGTCATAGCCTTTGTCTGTTTCATGAGTTCATTTCCGCGAAAATATTTTTATTACTCGCTAATTGCAGGAGGCATGGGAGGAGTTTTTATTCTTTTCTCTCAAGCATATCGAGTAAAGCGTCTACTTACTTATCTTGATCCATGGAAAAATCCTCAAGGCTCTGGTTTTCAAATAATACAATCCTATATGGCCTTTGCAAATGGCTCGGCTTTTGGTCAAGGGTTGGGTAATAGTAATGAAAAGCTCTTCTATCTTCCTGAGGCACATAATGATTTTATCTTCTCCGTTATAGGAGAAGAGTTAGGATTCATTGGTGTATTTCTGATCATTTGTTTATTCATAGCATTTATCTATTTTGGATTTAAGTTAGTGTTACAGGTTAGAGATCGTGTCGGTATTATTCTTGGTTCAGCAATTATTTTTGTCTTAGGCCTTCAGGCACTTCTCAATATGGGAGTTGTATTGGGACTTCTTCCCACAAAAGGATTAAATTTACCTTTTATAAGTTATGGAGGCTCATCCTTAATTTGTAATTTTTTCGGAATCGGTCTTCTCCTTTCAGTGGTAAAGGGATATCGTGATGTACTTGTGGGAGATCTTGCCTATGAACCAAGTGCAAGAAAAAACGAAGTTCATGAGACGAGCGAAGAAGTCTACGTTTAATCTTCCCTTTCAAGAGGAGAGACCATGTTTAGAAATAATAAAGCTTTAAAAAATAATTACGTAAAAATTCATTTTGTGGGAATTGGCGGTATTGGAATGTCTGGTATTGCAGAGGTCCTTCTTTCTTCTGGATATAAAGTGTCAGGGTCAGATGTAGCCGAATCTGCCAATGTAAAAAAATTAAAAAGCCTTGGTGCAGAAATCTATATTGGTCACAAAGAAGAAAATCTCAGCGAGGTAACGGCCGTTGTTTATAGTTCAGCGGTTAACGATCTTAATCCAGAAGTGGCCAGAGCAAAACGTGAGGGAATTCCGGTAATCAGAAGAGCTGAGATGTTAGCAGAACTCATGAGATTAAAGTATTCGCTTGCGGTTGCAGGTACTCATGGCAAAACAACAACGACATCATTTTTAGCAACGATTTTAGAAGAATGTAAATTAGATCCAACTTATATCATTGGCGGAATCGTTAAAAATTTGAATGGTCATGCCAAAGTTGGAAAAGGAGACTTTCTAGTTGCAGAAGCTGATGAATCAGATGGAACATTTCTTCTGTTAACTCCCGTCATGTCAGTCATAACTAATATCGATAACGATCATATGGATCATTATGGAACAGAGGAAAACCTTTTTCGGGCCTTTGTAGAATTTGCCAATAAAATTCCTTTTTATGGAATTGTTGCCCTGAATGGTCACGATGAGAAATTATTACAATTAAAGACAGAAATGAAGCGTCCTGCAGTGACCTTTGGAATCGATATTCCTGCAGATTTCACAGCGAGAAATGTAGAGTATGGACATTTTGAAACTCAATTTGATCTTTATTACAAAGGTGAATTTCAGGAAAAATTTCATATTTACCTCCCTGGCCGGCATAATGTCTTAAATTGTCTAGGAGCCACGGTACTTGCTTTTCATATGGGGTTAAAATTTAAAGAAATTGCTAAAGCAGCGAGTAAGCTAGAAGGAGTTGGAAGAAGATTTCAATTACTTTTTAAGGAGAATGGGTTTGAAGTCGTTGATGATTATGGCCATCATCCTACAGAGATTGCCTCAACCCTAAGAATTGTAAAAGATACAAGAGCAGATTATAAGAAGATCGTTATCTTTGAACCTCATCGATTCACGAGAACTCGTGATTGCTGGAATCAGTTTCTTCATTGTTTTAACGATGCAGATGAGCTGTACCTTCTTCCTATTTATGCTGCTAGCGAGAGTCCTATTGATGGAATAACAACGGATCGCTTATTAGAAGACATAAATCGCTTGCATCCGCAGTTTGCCAAAAAAATTGAAAATATTGATCATTTGTACCAAGTTATAGATTCACACAAAAAAGACAAAACTATTGTTGTGACGTTAGGGGCTGGATCAATCGGGAAGTCGGCAAGAAAGTGGGCCGGGATTGAATAAGGACTGCATGCACTCTGTGGATTTTTAACATATAAAAACCAGGTAGCTCATTGAAAAGTAAAATCATAGAAATTTTAAAAAATATCCCAGATATAGAAATCGAAATAGATAAAGATTTAAAAAAATTTTCGACAATGCATTTAGACGCCATAGGCGATTTGATTACAATTAAAAACAAAGAAGCTCTTAAGTCCGTGGTAAAGAGACTCACTAAAAATGATGTACATTATAGAGTTTTGGGTTGGGGAGCCAATGTCCTTCTCCCTGCTTCTTCAACAATACCTTATCTACAATTAGATTTTAGTTTTGATAGAGCTCTTTTTCAAAATGCTCAAGACGAATATTTACTTCCGGCCTCTGTTGCTTTGGCCACTCTCACTTCTCATGCCACTCGGTTTGGTTTAAAAGGATGGGAGGTTTTCACGGGTATTCCTGCAAGTCTTGGTGGGGCCATTTTCATGAATGCAGGTACAAACTTAGGGGAAATCGGTTCCATTATAAGGGAAGTTTATCTTGTGACTAGAAAGGGAGAAGAGAAGTTGATTAAAATAGATCAGCATTCTTTTTCTTATCGTCACAATCATTTTGTGGAACCAGGAGATATTATTTACCAAGCCCGACTAATCCACTTTGGTATAGAAGAGGCTATAAGTAAAAAAATTCGCGATTATTTAGAGATGAGAAATCGAACTCAACCACTAAAAGAGTGGACCTGTGGCTGTGTTTTTAAAAATCATCACGATCTTAATCGCGGTGTAACTTGTCGAGCCGGACTTTTTATAGATATAATGGGCCTGAAGGGTTTATCGTACAAAAATTTGAAGATAAGCCCTAAGCATGCCAACTTCATGGAAAATAGTGGCGAGAGTTCTCAGGAAGACGTTTTGAAAATGATAAGCGTGCTTCAAAAGGAGTTAAAGCTTCAAACGGGAGTGACTTTCGAAACAGAAGTTGAGTATTAGCTTAAAAGCAGGGTCTTTTAGAAAAGGAAAAAGTCAGGATGACGTTTTTTAAGTCGAAAAAATTCATTGTCAGTATTGTTATTGTTTTGATTCTAATCATCACCACTAATATTGTTATTTCTTCTCTAGGTCCATCATCGGGTGAGACGTCCAAGTTTAGCGAACAACTTTCATATCGTTCTCATCTCGGAAAGTGCCCAACTCGTCCAGCAGGAACGATGGCCCTGCAAATAGTGAAAACCTTTGAGCAGTCTCAGTCTCTTCGTGATGTGAAATTAAAAATAATAAATGAAAAGTGGTCTGATAAGTATTTTGTTTCAGATTATAAAATCCAATACGATCCATTTAGCAAGGTTCTCGATTTAAGTTTGAATTGCCCAGAACCACTAATGAAAGTTCAAATATACAAGAATAATGGGGCAGATTCTTACGAGGCAATTCTTGTAGATAATGGGCAGCTTTATGATCCTACCTATGAAGTCCTACTCAAAAGTGAGAAAAAACTAACTCATGATCTCCCCTATTTGGCACTTCCAGTTGGAGAAATGGAAGATAGAGTGCAAAACGATATAACCAACTTAGTAAAAGAGATGAGGCCGGGACTTCGAAAAAAACTTTCTGAAGTCATTTTAAATGAAAATAAAGAACTCACCATTATCCTTTCAGTAAATGGGCACCCATCAAGTGTCTTTCTGGGACCGGATGAATGGGGGGAAAAAATAGGCAAGTTGGATAAGATTGTGAACTATATGGAATTAAAAGAAAAAATTCCAGCAATTATCAATCTTACAAATAGCAAAAAAGTTGTTGTCAAGTTTAAGGACAAATTCTAACATTTTATGTGACAGAATGAATCTGTCGACATCGTTAAAAATAGAGAAAGGATTCTCCAAATGAACGAAAAAAACATCATCGTAGGTCTCGATGTAGGAACAACAAAAGTTTGTACGATTGTTGGTCTTCAACATCCCAATCAAGAACTAGAAATTATTGGTATTGGAACGTACCCTTCTTATGGTCTCAAGAAAGGTTCTGTTGTTAATATTGATAAAACAGTACGCTCCATTCAAGCCTCACTTGAAGAAGCTCGTCTCATGGCCGGAGTGAATATTGCGAGTGCGACTATAGGAATTGCAGGAAGTCACATCTATAGCTTTAATAGCTCAGGTGTTGTGGCCATTAAGGGAAAAGAAATTACTCAAGATGATGTGGATCGAGTTCTAGAAGCAGCTAAGGCCGTAGTCATTCCTTCCGATCGCGATATTCTTCATGTTATTCCACAAGAGTTTCGGGTAGACAATACAACGGGAATTAAAAATCCCATCGGGATGTGTGGGGTGAGGCTTGAAGCTCATGTCCACATTGTAACAGGATCAATTCCTCTCATTCAAAACCTCGTAAAATGTGTAGAGCAAACTGGAATAGAAGCTGAACATATTACATTGCAGCCATTGGCTTCTTCAGAAGCTGTTTTGTCTTATGAAGAAAAAGAACTCGGAGTTATTCTCATAGATATTGGTGGAGGCACAACGGATATTGCAGTCTGGAAAGAAGGAAGCTTGGTCCATTCCCAAATAATTCCTATTGGTGGAAATCATTTTACCAACGATCTTGCAGTAGCTTTAAAAATCCCACATAACGAAGCAGAAAGAATAAAAATAAATCATGGAAGTGTTCTTGCTGAACAATTAAATCAATCGGCACATATAACAGTTCAAGGTTTATCAGGTACAAAACCTCGAGAAGTTCAGTTAAGTGTTGTTGCAGAAGTTCTTGGCGCTAGGGCCGAAGAGTTATTTGATGTTATTAGAATCATGGTTGAGGATAAAAAATTACAAGACCAGGTTGCAGGGGGATATGTACTTACGGGAGGAGGAGCCCTTATAAAGGGAATGCCAGAATTAGGTGAATACATTCTAATGAGGGCCTGTAAAATAGGTTATCCAATTCCATTTGGAGGGATGACTAATATTATGCAAAATCCAAAATACTCAACGGTACTAGGCCTTTTGATTGAAGCATCAAAACGAAAACCATATACGCCTTCAGTGAATCAAAATGCAAATAATCATCGTGTTACATTTAATAATAAAGAAAAAGATTCGACTCACTCAAATACCGATTTAATTGGGAAATTGAGCGAGTCACTCAGATCAGTATTTAAAGAAATATTTTAATTAAAAAAGTAGTCGCTCGGGAGGCCAAGATGTTCGAAATTACAGATACAGAAAATACAAGATTGAATGGTGCACGAATTAAAGTCGTGGGAGTTGGTGGTGGGGGTTGTAATGCCGTTAATACCATGATCCGCTCTGGACTCTCAGGAGTAGAATATATTGTAGCAAACACAGATGCTCAAGCACTCAATGTATCATTGGCACAAACAAGAATCCAACTGGGAGGAAGTGTCACTAAAGGTTTAGGGGCAGGAGCAAATCCAGAAATTGGAAAAAAATCAGCACTTGAGGACTATGAGAAAATAACCGAAGTCTTAAAAGGCGCGGATATGGTTTTTATCACTGCTGGAATGGGTGGTGGGACAGGAACAGGTGCTGCACCAGTAATTGCGAAATTAGCAAAAGAGCTGGGTGCTCTTACCGTTGGTGTTGTTACGAAGCCTTTTGTTTTTGAAGGGAAGAAAAGATTTAAACAAGCTGAGGAGGGAATTCGAAATCTTGAAGAAAGTGTCGATTCTTTAATTACAATTCCAAATCAACGTCTTCTCTATCTAGCGGGGGAAAATCTGTCGTTGGTAGATACGTTTAAGAAGGCAGATGAAGTTCTATTAAATGCAGTTCGCGGGATTTCAGATCTTATTAACAATACAGGTCATATCAATGCAGACTTTGCAGACGTTTCAACCGTTATGGCCAATAAAGGACTAGCCTTGATGGGGACTGGAGTTGCTTCAGGTACAGGTCGAGCTATTAAAGCAGCAACGGATGCGATTAGTTCTCCATTGCTTGAGGACATCTCTATTAACGGTGCAACGGGAATTATTATTAACATTACTGGTAATGATCAATTATCAATGCATGAAACGAATGAAGCGGTTACTTTGATTATGGAAGCAGCTGATGAAAATGCTGAAATTATTTTTGGAACGGTAATTGATAATAATTGTGGCGACGATATAAAAGTTACGGTGATTGCAACAGGTCTTGGTGGTCAGATTAAAGCTCATGCTGGGATAATAAATCAAGTATCTACTCCTGCGGCCGTGGTCTCGCCAGTTACTCAACCGGCATACGTTGAGCCAGTTTATGTAGCGCCTATTCAACAACCAATAACACAGCAGCCAGCAGTACAACATACACCCGTAGTTGCTGCTGCACCAACAGCTCCAATATATCAACAAGAGGAACGTGATGTTTTTGCACCAAGAAGAACCCCTCCTGTTGAAACAGTTGAAGCTCGATCTGATTTTGATCGTTTTATGAATGATAGAAACACCTATGCGAATCAAAACAATCACAATGAAGATGCTGTAACTCACACACATAATGAAGAACAGAGACAGCCATCTCGACTTATCCAATCGATTAGAGATGCTGCAAATAGATATGACAATAGCTCGCCTAGATCAAGTATGACAGCGCCATCTCCAAAGAATGAAAATGAATCAAGTAGTCGTGCCAAGTCTATTGCTGAAAAATTGGGGTTTATTAATTTTGATGAAGATGAATTTGATACACCATCATACTTAAGAAAAGAAGAGAAGGTCGAACAACCAAAAGAGCAAGTGAGATCAACACTCCGAGATTTTAAGAATATTGACTTATAGAAAGAGCCTAAATTAACTTACAGGTTACAAGGCCCAGGTTAATCCTGGGCCTTGTATTTTTGGATTTCCAGAGTAAGAGTTTCAGCATCGAATTCACGAACATTGAGTTGAATAAATGATTCGATGTAGTCATTCTCAATATTTATTTTGTAGTGAGTAATAACAAAGCTCGGGGTATTTTTTTTTCGCCAAAGATTACGTTTAAAATTATAAACATGTAACCCCTCTTCAGGTGTATCTGGAGTCGTTTTAATGTCTGTTATTTGCTTCCAGTTGTTTGAAGCATAAAGCTTAAAATGTTCTTTACAAAAGTGCATACTTTCGTGGTCAACCAGGCATAAGTCGCAAAAAACCTCTTCGCAAATCAGACAGGTTCCTATTGCAAGGATATCATGATGATTTAGGCAATAATTACTTTCAACGATCTTGTCTTTTTTGGCATGTGAGCTGGGGGGAATGTCAGAAGAAAGATTTTCCAGGGGTTTTCTATTTAGTAAGTTTAGGAAAATATAAAAAATGAAGATCATTAATATAAAAATGATAAAAAGAAGAAAAAGTAAAATACCAACCCAGTGGTTTTGTAAAATTAGGTTCATAAAATATGAATAAAAGTTTGAGGTTTATATCCCAATATTTGGTCGAAATATTTTCTAATGGCCACTCTCAATTCTTCAGTAGTTTTATCCATGTCTTTAAAGTTTATTTGGATAAAATAGTTTTCTAAAAACCGTTTAAACTTATCGTCGCTTTTTGTCACAATGTTAGGAAGTCCTTGGAAGGTAAAAGTCAATTTTTCAACACCAGTGAGACTTTTTGAAATTTTTAGGGATAGGAAGACGGCTCCATTGCAGGCAAGCTTACGACGTTCACTAATTTTTTCTTTTTCTAATACTAATTGTCGTCCATGGATAATGATAGGCTCGAGTTTTTGTCCCTGGATGATTTTTATATTCAAATCAGTGCCAATATGCATTTCATCAAAATTCAAAAAATAATGTGATGTCGCTTGCGGGAAAGTGCTTTTGATATATTCAATATGGGCACGTATAAAAGAGCTTTCACCGTGAATTGGGACAATGTCAGTTGGATTGTATTTATCATAAAGAAATGAGAGATCCTTTTTTCCTGGATGCCCAGAGACGTGAATTAATCTATCTTGGGCAGTAATAACTTTCGCTCCGACTTCGGAAATTCTATTCACGAGAAGCGCAATTTTCTTTTCATTTCCAGGAATGGCCTTCGAACTTAAAAGGACGAGGTCTTCGGGACGTGGTTTAAAGGTAGAATCCTCCCCCACGCAAAAACGTCTAAAGGTCCCCCTAAAGTCTCCTTGGCAACCAGAGAGTAGTACAACAATATTTTCTTGGTTGGGTGTAATTGATTCTGCCATCTTTACAATATTGTTGTAGTCCGGAATCATTCCTAGCTCATTTGCAGTATTGAGATAGCTTATCATTGACCTTCCATGGGGGATAATTCGTCGCCCATGCTTTTTTGCGAGGCTGATAAAAGTCATGAGCCTGTGTATATTTGAAGAAAAGCAGGTTATGAAAATTCTATTTTCTGTACTTTGAAAAAGTTCGTCAAAAACAGGAATTAGGTCCATCTCTGAAGGTGTCTCAAGTGTAGAGCTTGAAATATTAGTGCTATCAACTAGGAGTACTCTGCGCTTGAGATTCATTGAGAGCCTCAAGAGTTTCTCAAAATCAAAAGGTCGCTCATAAATTGTTTTTTGATCAATTTTAAAGTCAGAAATAAAAAACAGACCAAATTCTTCTTTATGATCCCTGAGTAAAAGACCAACAGTTTCAGGGATTGAGTGATTAACATGAATGGGGTCTATCGTAAAATCCGTGAAACCCAATTGGTCAAACAGACGATATTCAATAATCGGATACGGAACACGGTTAAATTCTAATTTTTTTCTTATGAGACCAGCGGTAAAGGGGCTTGCAAGTACTTTGATTTGAGGGAATTGTTTTACAATGTGTAATATTGCCCCAATGTGATCTTCATGCCCATGGGTTACAACTAAATGGGTTGGAGTTGGGATTGTTGAAAGATCAGGAATAAGATAATCAATGTCAAAAAAGTCTTCGTAAGGAAATAGAATACCAGCATCTATTAATATTGTATCACTTTCTCCTTGAATCAAAGTCATATTGGATCCAATTTGACCAATTCCGCCTACTGGTTTTATTTTTAAATATGGTTTTTTCATTTATTCCTTTTCTTTTTGTTTGTTGTTTGAAGGTGGTTTACCTTAGCTGCTAAAATACTGGCCGCAATATCCGTTTCTTCTCCGACAATGAAGTCGGCAAATTGTCTCTGGGGGTCTAGGTACTTTTGATACATAGGTCGTACTGTTTCATAATATTGAGTTATAACTGAATCCAAGGAGCGACCACGCTCTTCAACGTCGCGATGAAGTCGACGGATAAAACGAATATCGGCTTCAACGTGTAAAAAAGCCGTAATGTCACACAGTTTTCTAATGTCTTCATCGTATAAACTAAAAATACCTTCAAATAAAATGACACTGGATGGTTTTATCGTCTCAGTCTTTTTCAGGCGGGAATTCTTTTTAAAATCATATAAAGGAGATTGGATCGATTTACCATTTTTTAAATTCCTCAAATGTTTTATAAGCAACTTCCAGTCAAATGCATTTGGGTGATCGAAGTTGGGTTGACCATTGCTTGCTTTCAATTCCTTGGGTAGTTCTGGGAGATAATAAGAATCCATATGAACCACGGAAATGTCCTCACTGACTTCCTTGCGAACCTTGTCAGTAAATGTTGTTTTCCCTGATCCAGAACCGCCACAGATCGCAATCATATACATAGCACACCCTCTTTCATTGGTCTTTTATGAATAAAATGATAGATTAAAGAGGTTACAAAAGAAAGAAGGAAGACAAAAGATGAAACGAATCATTGTATGCATTGGGGTATTACTTTCGGTGTTGGCGCATGGAAAATCTCAAGAGAAAATCAATATTGCTATTTCGGCAGCGCCAAATAATCTTAACCCTTTTTTTTCAACGGATGCAAACTCGCAGAATATAAATCGTCTAGTCCATAAATCTTTGATCGATTTTAATCAAAAGATGCAGTTTGAGTGTAAAGCCTGTCGAACCTATTCTGAATCAATGGTTGGTTCAAAGCAAGTCTTAAAATTTTCACTTAGGGAGGATCTCTTTTTTAGCGACGGGACTCCAGTATTGGCAGATGATGTTAAAAAATCTTGGGAGTATTTTGCAAAAAATTCTCAAATAAAGTCGACTTTTATGGGAGCTTTTGAGGCCATTGAAACCGTCAATGTAATAGACAAATATAATCTAGAAATTATTTTTTCAGGATTCTCCCTCGAGAATCTCTCCAATTTAGCTCTTCTGAAAATTGTTAAATTAAAAAATGCAAACTATGACACGCTTGAGGCCATGGATATCGTTGGTTGTGGCGATTACGTCTTAAGTGAAGTTCAGCCCTTGGAAATAACGGTCATTCCAAGAGATAAGAATAAATTAAGTTTTATTTTTAAAGTTGTTAAAGATGAAACGACTCTTGCCCTTAAGCTAATCAATAGAGAAATTGATCTAGCAGTCGCAAATATTTCTCCACGAAAAATTAATTGGCTAAAAGCTCAATCTTCTATTTTGAAAATTTGGGACCTACCAAGTGGGAATTTTCTTTTTATGGGACTAAATCACAAAAAGGAAATGTTTAAAGATATTCGACTAAGAAAAGCAATATCTCTACTTATCCCTAGACAAGACATTTTAAAATACAAACTTAAGGACACGGCCGTGCTTTCAGTGGGAATGTTCTCTCCTGCATTTGCGGAAATGTATGAATCTAAAGCAATTGAGGCTCATGATGTTCAAGCCGCAAGGAAACTTCTTTCAGAGGCCGGATACAAGAAAAATTCAAAAGGTATTTTAGAAAAAGAGGGTAAGGAGTTAGTGATTGATTGGAAGGTTAGTAATAACAAGGCCAGTATTGAGGTGGTTGAGGTCATTGAACATTATTTGGAGAAAGAAGGATTTAAAATAAATGTAGGAATTCAAGAATGGGGAACATTTATGAGTGCCTTTAAAGGGGGAAAGTTTGATGTTGTTGTAGGGCAATGGGTAGGCTTTACGGGGCCAGATATGCTTAAATTTGTTTTTCATTCTACAAGTACTCCCCCAAAGGGAGGGAATCGAACAAGTTACAAAAATGCAAAAGTTGACGAACTTATTGATCAGGCAACAATTGAAACAAATGCTGAGAAAAGAACCAAAACTTACAAAGAAGCCTTAGAGATTATTAATCAGGATTATGCATATATTAATCTTTGGCATCCTAATATTGTTTGGGTGGCCAACAGGTGCTTGAAGAACATCGAACTAGAGCCGACGGGAAGCTTTTATTCTCTATTGAAATTAGAAAAAAACCATGAGGGATCATGTGGAAAATAGAAAATTTAATTTTGTTCTCGTACAATACTCTCGCAATAATATTGAAGTATCATCATTGATCAATGCTTATGCCTTAGATGAATTTGAGTGTGATGGCATTGAAGAGTTTGCACTTGAAGAAGCTCGTGTAGATGAAATCTTAGGAGAGAGGGCCTATTCAGGTGGAGATATTCCAGAAAGCTTAATAGATGAAATTCAAGCAGCGACGATCGATCAAGACTCAATTACGTATAAATATTTTTTCTACGAGAATAGCTATGAAGAAAACGCAGCGAGATTCGTTTTTTTCTTAAAAGATAATTACCCGGAGCTTCCTCTTTTTACTGCTCAAAAAGATTTTGAAGATTGGAATGCAGAATGGAAAAAATTTTATACACCAATTATTGTTTCTGATCGATTAGAAATTATTCCCGAGTGGTTAATTGAAACACGTGATACTAGCCCGGCTCAGAAAGTCTTTATTTATCCTGGAATGGGATTTGGGACAGGCACACATGAGACAACTTACTTGTGTCTTTGTTTGTTTGATAAAATTTGTGATAATCTTTTAGCTAAATCAGAGTGTTTAGATTTTGGATGTGGCTCTGGAATATTGGGAATTGCCGCTTTGAAAACGAAAAAGATGCCAACGCTTTTTTGCGATATAGATAAAAGTGCGCTAGATAATTGTGTCCAAAACCTCGTTTTGAATTTCGATGGTGAAAACCTGCAGGGATCGCAATTAGTTATCAGAGAAAGGCTATCACAAGGGAAGAAATATCAATTAGTCTTTGCTAATATTTTAGAACATGTTCTTCTTATAGAGAAAGAGACATTAATAGAGTCCCTTGAGCAAAAAGGGTATTTAATTGTCTCTGGATTACTCAATCATCAAGTTGACAATATTGTGAGAGAGTACTCATCCTTGAAAAAGATCGACGTTCTTACTAAAAATGATTGGAGTGCAATTCTTTTTCAGAGGACGGTATGAGGGCTATTTTTTATCCTTTCATGAAGGATGATCATTTAGAAATAATTTCAATTAAAAACGAATCGGCAAAGCATTTACAAGTGGTGCGCGTAAAGCTTGATGATGAAATATTAGTTCTTAACGGGGTGGGGGCAAGGGCCTATACAAAAATCGTCAATATTTCTAAGACGCAAGTGGATCTTTTCGTGAGCAGGGTTGAGGAATCAGTTCGGTGTCATTCTATTAATTTAGCCATTGCGAATCCTAAAAAAGAAGCTTTTGAAGATATTTTAAAAATTTCTGTAGAGATGGGGGTTGTCAATATTTTTCCCTTAAAGTCAGATTATTCACAATACGATTTTATAAAAAATGAGCGCGTCGAACGAATCATAGAGAGTGCTCTTGTTCAATCTAATAATGCTTTTTTACCCATTATTCACGAGCAAGTTTCGCTATTACAATTTTTGGATCAATTAAATACTCCACTCTTTTTTTTCAATTCAAGACCCATGGGAAATGTAAAAATAAATAAATCATTTGATGAAATAACGTTATTAATTGGACCAGAAGGAGGATTTTCATTATCTGAAGAAGAGCTCATTACGTCAAAGGCCGGTGTCATTTCGATTCATATGCCAACTCCCATTCAGAGGGCCCCTACGGCCGTCGCATCTTCGATAGGTTATTTGCTCTCACCATGATTTTTATGGGCAAAATATGATTGATGCTTCGTCCTTGGTATGAGAACCTATTTCTAGACCAAATCATTTATTACCTTTACCCAGGAAGAACATGAATACAGAAGATCATTCATTTTCATCTACTAAAAATTCAACCTCAAACTCCATTCAGGTTAATCTTGACGAGTTTAATATAAGTGAAGAGAGCTTTAAACCTATGACTAAAGGATTAGGATTTCATCAAGAGCAGAAACGAACCTCGTTTAAACCTGCTCCCAAAGAAGTTAAGGTTTTTGGGTCGTCAAAAACTCTTCCTAAGGCGATTAGCGCTCTTGGTCCCTTGTCTGCTCAAGCAACGTCCGCCACCCAAAATCATACTCCTTCAGGTCTCGAAGCGTTTTATGGAACGAAGGGAACGACGGGGGCGCAGACAAATATGCTAGAGTTGAGACCAGAGGAAATGAATGACAAGATCGTAACTCAGACCCACTATAAAACAGCAGCGGGGATGACCCAGATGCTTGCTTGGATGATTGATTTACTTGTAGTTGCAAGTTTTGTGGCAATTACGGGAACTCTGCTTGTTTTTGCTTCTGGAATTCAGTTGCAAATGTTGGCTAGGCTTATTTCAATTCAAGATTTAGCGGCTTTTACTGTAGCTATTTTTTCTATCTACTACTTACTTTATTTTACAATTCTAGATCTTTCTGCGAGTCCCGGGAAAACAATTTTAGGTATTCGTTTGTTACGAACGGATAATTCTAATGTAACAATAAAAAATACATTTACTCGTGCCCTTGTTTCGCTACTTTCAAGTATTGTCTTGTTTTTGCCAATGCTCTTAGATTTTCAAGGAAGGCTCTCAGACACTAAGGTGGTGAAGTAAGTTGGAAATTTTATCGCAAGAAACAATTGATTTTCTAAAAAAAAATAATGGTAAAAAAATAGTTTTTACAAATGGATGTTTCGACATTCTTCATTTGGGACATGTCGAATATCTCAATGAAGCAAAGGCTCAAGGGGATGTCTTGATTATTGGTCTTAATTCTGACGATAGTGTGAAAAGACTTAAGGGTCCAGATCGACCAGTTAATAATGAGAATGATCGATTATTGATGTTGCTTAACTTAAAAGCGGTAGACTGTGTTCAAATTTTTAATGAAGATACTCCTTTGGAAATCATTAAAATGATTAAGCCAAATGTTCTTGTTAAAGGTGGTGATTGGAAGCCTGAGCAAATCGTTGGATCTGATTTTGTATTAGCAAGTGGCGGTTCTGTCCGCAGTCTTCTTTTTAAATCAGGTTATTCGACAAGTCATCTCATAAAGTCCGTTCAAGGTAAGAAATAGCCTGTGCAGATTTATTTTGAATCAACAGAAGAATTGGATTGTTTTTACTTTTTCGAAATGAGTATGTCTCCTTCAGTTCGCCTGCCAGATAATATGCCACTTAATGAATTGCTGATTTTTATACAGGCGAGCCTTGATAGGATTAAGCCAGTACTACTTATTGCTGTTCCATTGGAAAGCAATGAAATTTCACTTCCAATTCTAAAGGGTTCACATTTTAAAATAGTAGATCATCGATACCTATTCCTGAATTATTCCATCAGGAATTTACTGACTAAGCTAAATCAAAAAAATTTTTGTGTGAAAAGTTTTGATGAGATGGCCTGCTTCTTTTCAGAAAATCTTCTTTTAAAATAAGAATACCAGAGTCATTTTCTCCAATGTAAAAGCAAGTAAATTCCAAAGAAAGTACTTAAGTATACTTTTCTGACTCCGATACACTCGTTAGCACCCGATGGGACGGGGGCGAAATTAACAAAGATTCACACATGGTTGTTTGAATCTTAAATTTTAAGGAGGAAGGTATGTATCTAGGAGATTAGTATGGGATTAAGAATTAACACAAATGTTCAGTCACTGAGAGCGCAGAACTCGCTTTCTAAAGTTGAAGAGAACAAGTCAAACACGCTTGCGAAATTATCATCTGGCTCAAGAATAAACAAGGCCGGAGATGATGCTGCGGGTTTAGCGATCTCTGAAAAATTAAAGGCGAATATTCGCGGGACTCAACAAGCAAGTAGAAACGCTGGAGATGGTATTTCAATGATTCAAACCGCAGAAGGTGGATTAAACGAAAGTTCAAATATCTTAATTCGATTAAGAGAGCTTTCTGTTCAAGCAGCATCTGATACTATTGGTGATGAAGAGAGAAAATTTTCTAATCTCGAATTTCAGCAACTGGCACGTGAGATGGAGAGAATTGCAACATCAACTCAATTTAACGGAAAAAATCTATTAAGTGGAGAAGGTGAGCCAATTGATTTCCAAATTGGTATCATGAATGACGAGAAGAATGATAGACTTTCTTATAAGCCTCAAGAGTCAAGTGCAAAGATTAAAGATTTGGGTGTAGAGGGGCTTGGTGTGTTGAGCAAGGCAGATGCTCAGAATAATCTTGAAAAAATTGATAGTGCTATTAACGGAGTTAACGCGAACAGAGCTTCTTTGGGAGCGCTTCAGAATAGACTTCAGTCTACAATCTCTAACCTAGAGACAAAATCTGAAAACCTATCTGCTGCAAACTCACGAATCAGAGATACAGATATCGCTCTTGAGTCTGCTGAGTTGACGAAAGGAAACATTCTTTCAGCTGCTGCAACTTCAGTACTGGCACAAGCAAACAATGCTGGATCATCTGCACTTAAATTGATTGGCTAATGTGTAAAAATTTCTTTTAATCAACAGAAGGCTCAGGATTTTTCCTGGGCCTTTTTTTTTAAATTTTTTTTAAATATTCAATCAATTTAAGGTTTTTAACTTTGGGAATACCAAAACGTGGATCTTCTTCAGGGAATGCTTCAAAGTGCCCTGTAGGGAAGAAACCTCTTCGCTCATAAAAGGCAATTAGTTCTTTTCGATGTTGAATAACAGAAATTCGAATTTGGCTAAGGCCACTCCTTCTAGCAATTTCTTCCAAATGAAGAATGAGCATTTTTCCTAGTCCTAAAGATTGTTGATTTGGAGCTACTGTAAGCATTCCAAAATAGAGAGAATGTTCATTCTCTTTTTTTAAATGTACACAACCAACAAGAAGTTGGGTCTTTGAATCATGGGCCATTTCAATCTGATTATCTGCGGTTTGGATTATTGATTTTAAACTCTCTGGATCGGTCCTTTGCCCGTCAAGTAGATCGGCCTCTGTTGTCCATCCCCTTTTAGAAGAATCTCCCCTATAGGCGGAATTTATTAGTTTAGATAAATCTTCAGCGTCAGAAGGTGTAGCAGTTTTAAAATGAATCATGCCTGTATTTTATTAATTTAGATGCAATAACTCACTAAGTTTAATGAATTTTATCAATACTTGAGGAAAAAACTAAAGTTTATCTCCGACGCTTCCGATTAGGTATTCATCTGACGGTTTTCGTCAGGAATAGTAACAAAAGAAGACGCGGGGGCGTCTTCGATCAAGGAGATTATCATGGGTTTGAGAATTGCTACAAACATTGCTTCACAGTCGGTTCAAAAGAACTTAAAGGAAGTATCTAATGCGGGTAATGCCGAGTTAGAAAAATTATCATCTGGAAAACGTATCACAAAGGCCGCGGACGATGCCGCAGGTCTTGCGATCTCTACAAATTTAGAGGCGCAAACAAAAGGTTTAAGACAAGCAACACGAAACGCAAATGACGGGGTCTCGTTAGTTCAAACGGCAGAAGGTGGGCTTGCAGAAACTTCAAACATTCTTGTGCGCTTAAGAGAGCTAACTATCCAGGCTGCATCTGATACTGTTGGAGAGCAAGAGAGAGGATTTCTTGATAAAGAATATCAACAGTTAGCATTGGAAATTGATCGCATTTCAGAATCAACGACGTTTAACGGATCCCAATTGCTAAATGGTAAGGGTAAGGGCTCAATGGATTTTCAAGTTGGTGCCTTTGCAGGTGAGCAAAATAAAATTACTTTTGATTCCAGCGCCACGGATTCTTCAGCATCTTCGATTGGAGTTTCCGGAACTTCTATCTCTGAAAAAGACAGTGCACTTGATGCGATTTCAAATGTGGATTTAGCAATTGAAAAAGTATCAGGACAGAGAGCAGATTTGGGTTCAATCCAGTCAAGATTACAATCAACTGTTAAGAATCTAGAGACACAAACAATTAATCAAGATAGTGCACGCTCTGTTATTCAGGATGTGGATGTCGCGGAAGCTTCAGCCAAACTAGCATCAAATAACGTAGTAAAAAATGCAGCGGTTTCTACATTAGCTCAGGCCAATCAAATCCCAATGTCAGCATTAAGATTGATTAGCTAATTTTTAAGAATGTGCTCCTTCTCAAGGAGCGCATTCTTTGAGAGAGATAAAAAGAAACTCTGAATAGAGAAAACTTTTTTCAATAAGATTTTATATAATAAGTAATCTCCAGAGAGGATGTGTTTAGCAATGGATATCTTCTCTCTATACTTAAACCCTAATCCCCTCACTTCCCCGCAATTAGGTGGGGGGATTTTTTAGGTTTGAGAAAAAAGAGATGCAATTGGCCCGAGTGAAGAATTTTTATCAACTTTTTTTCTGTTCCAACTGCCTGTAAAGGTTGGTTTTTTAATTATTTTCTTACCTGAGCGTAGTATTTTACTTAAGTATTTTCCTGAACGTTTCGATAGGTTGTTTGACTGACAAAAGCAGTCAATAACAAAAGAGAGTGGGGACTCTCTAAAACAGGAGAATACTATGGGTTTAAGAATTGCTACAAACATCGCTTCACAATCAGTTCAAAAGAACTTGAAAGAAGTTTCAAATGCGGGGAATTCTTCGCTTGAAAAACTTTCTTCAGGGAAAAGAATCACAAAGGCCGCTGACGATGCCGCAGGACTTGCGATTGCGACAAACTTAGAAGCTCAAACAAAAGGTTTAAGACAAGCAACTCGAAACGCAAATGATGGGGTGTCGTTGGTTCAAACCGCTGAGGGGGGTCTGGCAGAGACATCAAACATACTCGTACGCCTAAGAGAGTTAACGATCCAAGCAGCTTCAGATACAGTCGGAGAGCACGAGCGTGGATTTCTAGACAAAGAATATCAACAGTTGTCAAAAGAGGTTGATCGTATTTCAGAATCAACAACTTTTAACGGCTCGCAACTTTTAAATGGAAAAGGCAAGGGATCAATGGATTTCCAAGTTGGTGCCTTTGCAGGTGAGCAAAATAAAATTACCTTTGATTCTAGCGAAACAGATTCATCAACAGGTTCAATCGGTATTGATGGTACAGGTATTGGAAATAAAGATGATGCTTTATCGGCCATCGCAAGCGTTGATGCTGCTATTGAAAAAGTCTCTGGTCAAAGAGCAAATTTGGGTTCGATTCAGTCACGACTTGGATCAACTGTGAAAAACCTAGAGACGCAAACAATTAACCAAGATAGTGCAAGATCAGTTATTCAAGACGTGGATGTTGCTGAAGCCTCAGCCGCCCTTGCTTCTAACAATGTTGTAAAAAATGCAGCGGTCTCAACATTGGCTCAAGCAAATGCAATCCCTAATAATGCACTAAGATTAATATCATAAAAGAATGAAACACAGAGGAGAAGAAATTCTCCTCTGTAATGTAAAACTTCTGTTTTTAATCCCCTCCTCTCTTTAATTATTAAAGAGAGGATTTTGGGAGGGGTTTGGGAAAATATATGAAAGAGCAAAAAAGAAGCAAGGATTTTGACAGAATGATAATAGAAGCCGTTCAAGGTCATTATTCATTTTTTGCTTGGCAGTCAATTGGTGGAGTTGTTGAAAAGTGTGAATTAAAGATTAAAGCTTATCGAAAAGATTATAATGAAATTGAGTTAGAGGCATGTCCAGGAGAGGAAGATCGGCTTGGATTGGTTATTTCGGGAAACAGAGTGCTTAATATTTATGTTCCAGAAAGTTCAATTTCATTCCATTCTGAGGTAAAAACAATTTCAGAAGGGAAAAAAGTCAAAATGTACTTGCCATTAGAGTATTCCTTTTTTGAAAGACGAAAGCATGAAAGGGTTCAACCTCAAAAATCATGTTATGCTAGTTTTGAATACAATAAGCAGATAATCAAAAAAACAATTTATGATTTTAGCTTGGGGGGAATTGCAATTATACTTCCTCAATCTGAAAAAATTAAGTTATCAAAAGAAAGACCATTCTATGAGTTGTCTCTTGATATAGGCCTAAGGAAAATGAAAGTGAAGGCCGTTTGTGTAAATACAATCACGATTGATCGCTATAAGTTTGAAAACTTACCCTATGGAGGGTTTAAGTTATGTTACCGATTTATTGAAATGAATAATGAAGATCGTGCCTTCTTGTCAGAATTCATTACTCATGAAAAGCTTATGCAGCAAGTTCAAAAAAAAGCAAACTAGAGACAATTTACAGAAGGGATTTTTAGGTAGATAATAAGCTATGAAGTTTTCCGCTATATCTGATGTTCATGTAAAAGTTTCTGACGATGAAGCGGAGAGACTCCTTTTGAGCTTTTTAAGAAATCCAGATGTCCAATCAAGTGATGTTGTCCTTCTTTTGGGAGATATTTTTGATTTAATGATTGGTCCTCATTCACAATATTTCATGCGCTTTCAGGCTTTTTTTGAAGAGATTAAAAAAATGATTGGGAGAGGGATAAGGATTTGCTACGTTGAGGGAAATCATGACTTTCATCTGGAAAAGCTCTATAAGAAATTTTTTTTGGTTCATAAAGAATTAGATCCAAGTCTTTTCTTAATAGCTCCATTTTTCACTTTCTCAGATGCAGGAAAGAGAATTTATTTTTGTCATGGCGATGATGTGGAACTCTATAATCCGGGCTATAAGATTTTCAAAAATTTTGTAACAAGTGCTCCCTTGCGATACTATGCCAATAACTTAATGCCTCATTTTTTAATAAAAAGTATCGGGGAATATTCTTCTGAGAAATCACGTAAGAGAAATAATAAGCGATACTCTAAGGTTTCAGATCTAGGGCCAGTAAAGCAAGTTTTTAGAGAATCTGCAGAGGCGTTTTTTCAAAAACAAATACACGAGATCATTGTTTGCGGACATAGTCACGTACAGGATTATTATTGCTCCCCAAATGGTTTTGAGTATGTAAATAATGGATATGCCCAGCATACTAAAACTTATATTTCCATAGAAAATGGAAATATAAGTTTTAAGTCCATAGAGCTATAAGATAGGATTCATGGCCCTGATAATTTCAGATTTTCGCTCGCCCATGGCCAAGTCAATAAGTGAAACAGTCCGAGGCTGGTCTTCAATAACCTTTGTGCTCTTGGAGACATTAATTATTTGAGTGGCAAAGTTAGCAATCTGGGGAAGGTGTGTAATGGCCAAAACCTGAGAGCATTCAGAAACTGATTGAAGCGATTTTCCAATACAGACTGCTGTTTCTCCTCCAATTCCTGTATCGATTTCATCAAATAGAAAAACGGAAATAGTATCATTGCTCGAAAGAATTTGGCGGATTGAGAGAAGGATTCTGGATAACTCCCCTCCAGATGCAATTTCTTTGACTTTAAAAAACCCCTCTCCTGGATTTGTTTCAGCAATGAAGTCGACTCTAGAGTTTCCTTTTAAGCCAAGCGTTTCAGTTTTATTGACCATGATTTTTAAAGAGGCGCCATTCATCTTTAAATCACGTACCTTTTTTGTTAGCTCTAGTGAGAGTTCTTCGGATTTATCAACACGAACATTGTGAAGTTCGTCAGCGAAAGTTGCACACCTGAGTTCAAGGTCATTAATTTTTTTTGAAACGAGTGCAATTTTTTCATCGACTTGGGAATAAGATGTAAGTTCATCTTTAAATTCATCAAAGGTTTTGATCATTTCCTCTGTTGACCCTCCAAATTTTCTTTTGAGTCTTTGATAGTTGTCGATTCTATCAATGATTTCTTCAATGTTTTCTTCGTCAAAGTTCGCGTTTAAGTCCTTAGAAAGATCATAAGAAACATCTTCAAGTATTGATTTAATATCGTAAAGTTTAGTAATAATTTCCTCAGAAACAATTCCAGTGTTTTTTTCTGCTTTATTGAGACATGTCTTTAAAAGATCTAATAGGTTAACGTCGTCATCTGAAATGGCCGAAGCTAAGGATCCAAGGGTTTGTTGTCGTTTCTCAACGTTTAGAATCAAATCCTTTTTTCTAAGAAGTTCAAGCTCATCTTCAATACTTGGGTTGAGTTTTTCAAGTTCTTCGAGTTGGAAACGGATATAATCCTCTCTTTGGGCTCGAATGTTTTTCTCATTAAGAAGTTCCGAAAAGTCTTTTTTTAAGTTTGTTAATTGACCATAAAGCCCCTGGTAGTCACTAATGTCTGCGTTAAGATCTGAATATGAATCTAGTAAAATAAGCTGGTAATCCTCGCTTAAAAGTTTTTGGTTTTCAAACTGACCGACAAGATCAACAAATCTCTTTGAGAATGCAGTTAAGAGAGAAGCAGAACATGATTGATAATTTAGATATGACTTTGATGATTCATTGGCAAAGATGATTCTTTTGATCACAACTTCACTTCCCTCAAAGGGATGACCAATTTCATTAAAATAATTTTTTATATTTGTATCATTTGTAGAGAAAACAGCTTCAATGCTAGCAAATTCTGCGTTTTTTCGAATGAGCTTTTTATCTGCTCTTGCCCCGAAAATAATCTGAAGGGCATCGAGAATTAAACTTTTACCAGAGCCAGTTTCTCCGACAATGGCATTGAATTTGGTGTCAAATTGAATTTCTTGATTCTCGAAAGTAGCAAAGTTTTGAAGGTTCAATGATTTTAAGTAAAGGGTTTCGTTGGTTTTCATTTTATCTCCCGAGCTCCATGTGTAAATTTTTCTTTCAAGGTTCTAAAGTAGGTGCGAGTTGGGTTTTTCACTAATCGAACTACCTTAGTTTTATTCTTAGTTACTTTAACAATTTGGTTTGAATCAATAGTAATTGCCTGTTGGCCGTCAAGCGTTAGTTTTATAGACTCATCGGTCCTGGCCGCTTTTATCATGACACTTGAATGATCAGGTATGACTAATGGTCTGTGGGTTAAACTATGGGCGCAAATGGGAGTAAGGGTTATGGCATTTACACTTGGTTGAATAATAGGTCCTCCTGCCGCTAGCGAATAAGCAGTCGAACCGATAGGGGAACTTATAATAAGTCCATCCCCTGCAAGATTATAAATATGTTCCCCTTCTGATTCTACGGATAAGGTTAGCATTCGCGAGATTTGATTGTTATTAATAACAACATCATTTAAAAAGTATCCTGTAAACGTGGGTTTCTTTTTTGCCTTGGGAAAAACTTCCACTTTATAAAGATTAAGTTGAGTCATTTTAAAATTGCCTTTTAGTGTCGCTTCAAGTTCATCAAAAAATTCTGCCTTCGTGAATTCCGTGATGAAGCCGAGGTGGCCCATATTTACTCCAAAAATAGGAGGAGATTTCTTGGTCATGTTGCGACAAACACCGATAAGAGTCCCATCTCCACCCATTGTAATAATTAGGTCAGAATCAGAGAACAATTCAGTTTCTGCGATAAAGGATAGATTTTTTAAATCACCTTTGAGGATTTTCTGAAGCCTATCTTTTTCTTTTTGAAGAAACGAGATTGATTTTTTTCTTCTTTGCAACCAGGTAACTAGGTTGGAAAGGATGCTTTCGAATTCGATATTCGTTCTGGGTTTTAAAATGATACTGATGTTTTTAAACTGGGCCAAGGGGTGCTCCTTCGGATAAGAAAATAGTCAAGGCTTCGTCGATGTTTTGGAAAGGCTTGGAGAGAAGAAGACAATCATACTGATTGGCCTTTTCAATAACATGTGGAGAGCTATAGGCCGTAATAATGATAAATAATTTACTAATGTCAGCCTTGGTAAAGCGAGCTTTGGATTCTTCTATTACATCAAAACCCGAAATATCCTGTAGCATTAAATCACAAATAATACGATCGAAGTCCTGTGTTAAGATGAGCTGGATTGCCTGACGACCACGACTCTCGACGACTACGCTTGCCCCTCGTTTCTCCAAAAGTTTTTTCAATGACTTCTGAATAAGTGGCTCATCCTCAATAAGTAAAATTTTTTTCAAAATGAACTCCTAAGCTAGAGGTAAGTTTAGCGAGAAAGTTGCGCCAGGAAAAGGTGAATTATTTTGAAAATGAATTTTACTACCAAGTTGCCTTGCTAGGTTTTGGCAAATTGATAACCCCAGGCCAGTTCCAGAATCTTTTGTAGTAAAAAAAGGCACAAAAATATTGTCTAGAAGTTCAGGCTTTATTCCGGGGCCATCATCTGTAACGGCGATAGTGACTGAGGCGTTGTCGTTGATAAGTTTTATAATAATACTGTTTTGATTAACCCGGGTGTTGGATGATTTTATTGCCTGAGCGGCATTTATAATTAGGTTGAAAATTATCTGTGTAAGGCAAGTCGGATTACTTTCTACTGTAATAGATTCTGGTTGTGCAAAACCAATACATTCAATTTTTTTTTGTATTTCCTTTGTTTCACTTTTGGTCAGAGTCACGATTTCTTCAACAAACTGATAAAGGGTAATTTTTTTTAATTCTTGTTGGTCGCTATATAGACTTGAGAAATTCTTTATAATGGTTTGAGAGCGGTTTGCATTGGTGCTAATGTCAAAAAGTATTTCCTTTGTTTCTTCGTCTTTGGCATCGCTTGCAAGAATTGAACTGGTTAGATTTATACCAAATAATGGATTAGAGAGCTCATGCTGAAGAGTGTTTAAGAGTTCTCCCAATAATAATACCCGCTGTGAGTGATAGAGTTCAGTTGAAATGGTATCTTTGCTCAGATTTGAGAGTTCCATAACGGTGTTTGTTTCGTCTTCGATTGGAAAAACCATCAGATGAGAATTTGTTAATGGTGGAGATTTTAGATGGTTCGTGAAAACAGAATCGTCGTTTCTTTTGACACAAATCTTTTCTGGGAAATTCTCCAGCGCCATCTTGATAAGACTCTTTTTCAAGTCATTTTTTTCTTTGTTAAGTATCCTCATGAGTAAGGGGTGGAGATGAGTTGCAAGGCTTTGAAATAGTTTTTGTTCATCTTCGCTTGGAGGAAGAAATGAATTTCGAGATATGAGATAAATGACAGAATGATTCTTAAGGTCAATCTCTCGAGCGAGAAAATTTCCAACAATGTCTAAGTCATCTTTTAGATTGATTGATTGATTGAAAATTTTATTCTTACTTTTTTTTATTAGACTAAAAAGGAGGTTGAAGTTTTGCATGCTTATGAGGCGTGCGTCTTCACCATTTGAATAATTATAAAAGAAGTTTTGACCAACGGGTTTGCCTTTTTCGTGTACAAGAATATGGCAGGAATCAAAAGAACTTATTGGTGATAAGTTTAAAATTGCCTTAGGCAAATTCCTAACCTCTTCAATGATCACAATAAGTCTTCGCAAGTCTTCTTTTAGTGCATGTTTCTGTTCGACAGATGAATACGCCTTCGAACTTTTTATAAATGAAAGAATTCTTTTTTCTAATGTATTTTTGGAAAAACGCAGAGGGCTTACCTGCAATGGTAAGGAGGCAAGCTCGTTCTTGTCTAAGCTGAGAAGTTTTTTAACTTCTTTAATTCTGGCAGGATTTTGATCTTCCACTGTTTAAGGTTATCGATCAGTTCATATTCTAGCAAGTCACAAATCATGATAGAATCATTTTTTTCTTTTGCCTGAAGAAGGGATCTTACAACAGAAAGAAGATGAATTTCCAATTTTTGGAATTCTTCGTTTTTATAACTTTGCCCACCAGTTTCAACTCTAATGACTCGATAGATTTTTGTAACAAGTTGAATGTATAGATCCATGAGATCCACAATCTCCGTGAAGCCATTATTGGTCAACTCACTTTCTCCTGCATTATAATGAACAATCAGTTTTTGAATGTGACTAATAATATGATCAATGTATCCAAAACATGAGTCAATTGATTCAAATGCCAATTCAAGCGATTTATTGTCTTTTGAAATCTGTATAGTCGTCATAGTATCCTATTTACTTGCGTCGGGCCGATTACCTGTTTTGGCAGAGACTAGTTTATGTTCAGAGATGGTGTTTTCGATTAGTTCAAATAAAACACTACAAAGATTAGCACACTCTTCAAAGGCGTAATACGAACTCTCTGTGAGTTTGACGAGACCATCACCAAAGAGATTGGCCTTTCTCACAGCAAAATAGTCAATGATAGGGTTCAGAAATGGTGAAGTTCTTTGCACGAGTACTTGTAGTTGATCAATTTCGTCAATCTTTTTAGAGTATTCTTTTATTCTCGCTATGCTTGGAGTTGGGCCTGATATCTCCTCAAGGATGAAACGAGAATAATTTTTTCCAAATTCAGAAAGTTCAAAGAGGTGTTGAATTCCAGTTAGTGCATCGAGAAGGTCTCGGTGAGTGTGGTTGGTTAGTTTAGGAAATGGTAGATTTTCCTCATGATCAGAAATGACAAAAGAAAATGCTACTCTGTAAAGAGATCTGAAAATGTCAGTGCTTTCGATGTGGTTGTCGATGAGATTCTCAAGATACATCTGTCCTTTTAATAACCGTGCTCT
>JAGOVS010000094.1 GCA_018060625.1 Bacteriovorax sp.
GTGTGACTGAATACCGAAATTGGCGAATTCGTTTTAAAGAGAGAATGCCTGAATGGACAGGAGAAGATTTTTGGATCTTAAAAAAAGGGCAGTGGCTTGGGCTGTTCATTCTATCCTTCATCTCTTTTAGCTTTTTTTCTTTTGCCCGCTTTTTTATAACTCTTTATCTTCGCTTTAAAGTACGACATAAATCTTTTGAGCTCAAAGAAAAAGAGCAGTATAAGTCAACTTTGCCCTTTGGCTTACTTATTTCGTCATTATCATGGTTGGGGGGAATTCGCCTTTTAGAATTGGATGCTGAAATTTTAGAGGTCTTCACGAGAGCTTCTTATATTTGTACTGCTTTCTTTTCTGTTTGGTCGGCCCTTAAAATTGTTGATTATGTTAGTTTGCATTTTCAAAACAAAGCAAAGCATACTTCCAATAAGTTTGATGATGTTCTCGTACCTATGCTTAAGAAAACATCTAAAGTAGTTGTCGTTTCCTTTGGAATTTTGCTGATTGCTCATAGCTTAACTTTTGATATTGCCAGTATTTTGGCCGGTCTTGGAATTGGAGGTGTTGCCGTTGCTCTTGCTGCCAAAGATACAATTTCGAATTTATTTGGTTCTGTGACGGTGATCATCGATCGACCATTTCAAATAGGAGATTATGTTGTTTTGGGAAAAGATATAGAAGGTTCAGTGGAAGAAGTAGGGTTTCGTAGTACTCGAATTAGGACGCCTATTAATTCCCTGGTTACTTTGCCAAATAGTGTTCTTGCGAATATGGCGATTGATAATTACGGCATGAGAAATGTGAGACGTTATAGAACAATGCTTCAGCTGGAATACACAACACCTCTTCCTAAGCTTCAGGAGTTTTGTGATCGTATTCGTTACCAAATTCAACTCAATCCAATGATTCAGAAAGAGGATCATTCAGTCACTATTTATGAATTAGGTCATTCTTCAATAGATATCCTGCTGACTATTTTTTTTGTAACCGGTGATCCTAAAGTAGAGCTTGGTCAGAGACATGTCTTTATTTTGGAAATATTAAAGATCGCGGAGGAGCTTGAGGTGAAATTTGCTTACCCAACTCAGACCCTTTATCTAGAAGGTGGGGGGCGTGTCCCCACTGAAGTGGTGTAGAATTTTTAAACCATAATCTTAATCATATTTTAACCTAATTATAAACATTCTCACCTCCAACCGGAGGGTTCAGAACAATTTCATTCTACAAACAGGAGATTTTCGAATGAAAAAATTAGGATTACTTACCTTATTGGCCGTTATGAGTTCAGCTGCTTTGGCAGATGGGCAAGTGTTTTATCGTTATGGACTTTCAAGCCTTTCAACAAGTCGCGGGGGTCAAACGTTTACCGATGTTTTAGGTAATAATGGAAAAAATGATGATAAAAATGGACATGGCCTAGCAGCTGGTCTTGATTTAAAGATGATGAACTGTCCTTTGTTCCCTCAAAATTCATTAGTGGGAGAAATCTTTGTTGATTACAACAGATTTTCAAATAAGAAAGTTGTGAATGCGATTGGGCATGTGGCAGGAATCAGCAGTGTTCCAACTGAAGTGAGTGTTTCAGAGCTTGCAGTAGTTGTTGCCCCTAAATACCGCTTTGATAGCATGGGAAGCTTTAGACCGTGGATTATACCTGCAGGACTTGCTTTCATGGTTAATTCACCTCCTTCGAATACAACAAACTATCTTGATGTTGGTTACCATGTAGGGGCAGGAGCAGAATACATGATTGTAAAAGAACTTTCTTTGGGAGTTGACTACCGTTATACCATTGGTAGTGGAGATCCTCAGTTAAAAGTAAAGTACTCTAGCCTAGGTGCTAGCTTAGGGATCAATTTCTAATTATTCCGTCTTTATAAGAGGGAGTTGTGAGCAGTCACGACTCCCTTGGTTTATAGTTGTTTTCAAAAATTTGATTTAACTCAAAAAATGGGCATTTTCACAACAATTGTCTCCTCTCCATTTAATCGCTAATCCTCTGATTCTTAAGACCTCTTTAGTTATTTTAGGAGGAACTTTAAATCTTAACTATAATCAAGCCATCGTTCACTTCTCAACTCAATCATCCGCAGAAGAAGAACGATAGGAGTGAAACTATGCCAATTATGACAAAAAATTCTGTTAACAACGAGACACCTAACCATTTAGGGTTTTGGAGTTATTGTCTCGCAATTGTTTCAGTGTTTTTCCTCGCAGATGTTTTAACTGGAGGTTTTTTCAGAGAGTCCATATTTCAGTATAAAGTTGAATATGGATCGATTGTGTTTGCTATGATTGCGACAATTGGAGTTTATGCCTCAGATGGTTCGCCCGGGCTTAAGTTCTCGCGCGCCTGCTCTCGCCACAAGTTATGAAGTAATTCACATTTTTTAGTTTTTAGATTCTGAGTAAATGGAGCCCGCTGTTTTTCTATCGAATGATATGATGAACAGCGGGCCATTTTTTTATGTTTACTCTTAATTGAAAAATGAATGTTTTCTAATTTTCAACTTGATCCCATCTTTTACCGCGAGGGTTAAAGTCGCTTCCAT
The DNA here is from genome assembly GCA_018060625.1 of Bacteriovorax sp. Classification (GTDB taxonomy): domain Bacteria; phylum Bdellovibrionota; class Bacteriovoracia; order Bacteriovoracales; family Bacteriovoracaceae; genus Bacteriovorax. The sequence continues at coordinate 2,550 of JAGOVS010000094.1, forward strand.
TTCAACAGGGCAATTTTCAGGCACTAGAAGTTCAAAATCTTTTATGAAAGTAGCAATAATGGCCGAAAGTTCAAGACGAGAAAGTTTTTCTCCAACACAAGCTCTAGGTCCCATTCCAAATGGAATAAAAGAGTACGAGTGCTGCTTTTCTAAGTGGACCGGATCAATAAAGCGGAGAGGATTAAATTCTTCAGGATCAATCCAATATTTTTCATCATGGGCCATTAAATAAGGACTGACTGTGACAATAGAGCCGGCCTTAATGGGATGGCCTTCCACTATATCATCTTCCAGGGCCCTTCTGGAGAAGGCCCAAGCGGGAGGGTACATACGAATAGTTTCATTAATGAAAGCGTTGAGCAGAGGGCATTGCTCAAGTTCGCGTGACTTAATTTTTTCGGACTTAAGTTGAGTCTTTAATTCGTCTCTTATTTTTAATTGCCACTCAGGGTAGATTGATAAAAAGTGCAAGGCCCAGCTCAGAACTGTTGATGTTGTTTCATGGCCAGCAAAGGCCATCGTTTTGACTTGATCAATTAAAAAGGATTGATCGACTTCAAAAGGGGCCTTGAGAAAAGCATGAATCATATTGTTGGGGTTGTATTCTTCTTCTAATTTAGCTTCATCGATAAGATTGCTGATTAAGTTATCTAAAATGGCCATTGAGGAGCGAAACTTTTTTTCGCTCTGATTTTTTTTAAAAAAGTTAAGGGACATTTGATAAGTGATTTTATCATTGGTCAATTTGATGAGCTGGCCTAATTCTTTGTTAAAGATTTCGGCCGATTTTCCCAAATCCTTATCAAAAATGGATTCACCTAAAACGCGCAATGTAAGTTGAGTCATTAAGGGAGAAAAAGGATAAATTTCATCACGGGTACTTATCTCATCAAGTTTAATCTTTAAATCATCGCTGATTCTCTCGACAATCGCTTCCCAGTGATCCGTCTGCTTATGAGTAAAAAAAGGCTGAGCAATTTTACGTAGACGCAACCAACTTTCTTCGCTTTCAGTAAAGATCCCTTTTCCTGTGACACGCTCGACGACTTTGTATGAAGGGGTGTTCTTCGTATAATTCCGAGCATTCTTTTTCAAAATATGATTAACTGCTTCAGGATTTGTAAAGAGGTAGACGTCCATGCTTGCAAGTTTAAAACGGGTGTATTCCCCAAAAGTGGCCATCCATTTATAAAAGGCGAATCGATTACGCGCCTTTAGCAAGTGTCCAGTCAATGGACCGACAAGGGGATCTCTTGGTGGAGTAGTAAATTTACAGGGTATCTTCATATTTTTCATTGGTTATGCTATTAAGCGATTATAGCAATTTCATCAGAACAAAAATAGGGACAATGAAAATTTTTATTAGAGATAAGGTTATTAATACGCTCTGTAAGATCATTTTGCCATTTTATGGGCTTATCATTGTTCTTCTTGCTCTCTTCTTTCTTTCAAAAGGATCTCTTTGGTTATGTCTTGGGGTACTGTACCTTCTTCCTGTTTGTACTTGGAGAATGATTAACTTTTTTTATCCTCTTATTGAAGGGAAGAGTTATATTGCAGGAGATACATTTTCACCTTGGCTCTCTAGCTATAGGATTCAAGAGATTTATATAAAACTTCCCTTTTTGGAGCGATTTATCCTTTTGGTCCCTTTTCTTTTTAATCTTTGGCTAAGGGCCTGGGGTGCAAAAATTGGCAAGCGTGTTTTATTTGCCCCAAATACAACCATTGTTGATCGGCCTGGAATCGAAATTGGCGATTATGTTTATCTTGGTGATCAATGTTATTTTTCAAGTCACTTGATTTTAGAGAAAGATAAAAAATTTATTTGCCTCTATAAAAAAATTAGAATTGAAGAGGATTGCTTCATTGGTGCTTTTACGAAATTTGCCCCAGGAGCAAAAGTTAGAAAGGGAAGTCGTGTTAGGACATTTAGTTTTTTTAGAATTAATTCTGATGTGGCCGAGAGTTTCGTCGCCTCCGAACAGGAAAAGGTAATGCATGCAAACCGATTATGAAGTCTTGTCAGAAAAGTACAGAATTGCGCTTAAGAAAGTAAAATCAGAAAGTTCTTTAGCAAAATTGCTAAATGAAAAAATTAAGACAAGTGAAATGAAGAGAATCAAAAGATTTTCTTCATTGCTTGAGGCCTTTCATTTAAAAAATACAATTACAACAGACGTGAGTGGACGATTTATTGTCTTAAATGACAAGCAAGTGAGAAACTTTTCTTCGGCCAATTACCTGGGGTTCGATCAGCATCCTAAAGTCATTGAGGCGGCCATCGAGGGACTTAAGCGAATGGGAAATCATTCAGGGTGCTCCCGATTATTTTCGTCCCATTCAAATATTATCAAACTTGAGGAAGAGGTTGCAAAATTAGTAGGTGCTCAAAGCTCGCTTATTTGTGCTAATGTTTCGCAAACTCACGCTGGGGCAATTCCTGCTTTATTTACAGGAGAGGATTGTGAAATTTTAGTTGATCGCTATGCCCATACGAGCCTCTTTCAAGCCTCCTTAGTGGCCAAGGCAAAGGGATCAACAATGACCAGAGTTAATGTTGATGATTTAAAAGAGTTAAAAACAAAATTAAAAAGATCAGTAAAAGGGACGAAGGTTCTTTTAGTTGATGGTCTATACAGTATGCAAGGGAACATTCCCGATATCATTTCAATTCAAAAGCTCTGCGATGAGACAAATACGATTCTTTATATTGATGATGCTCATGGCGTGGGAATTTATGGAGAAAATGGGGGAGGAGTTGCAGAATTGCTCAATCTTAAATTTGATAACATGATTCTCGTAGGAAGTTTACAGAAGGGACTTGGTGCCTTTGGCGCCTTTATTGCGGGGAGTGAGACACTTATTGATTTATTACGAGTGACTTCTAAAACTTATATTTTTTCAGGCACGCTTCAACCACAGGCCGTTGATGGGGCACTGGCCGCCATCGAAATATCAAGAAGTGAAGAAGGAAAGCAATTGCGAAGTGATTTGTATAAGAAATCCCAATTGATTCGGAATGAATTATCGGCCCTTAGATATAAGGTATTAGATGCGAAAGGAAATTCACCGATTATTTCAGTAGAAATGGGGAGTGATCTAAGAACGCTAATGGCCGGTAAAACTATTTTTGATAACGGTATTTATCTTAACTCCGTGGTTTACCCTGCAGTTCCTAAGAATAATGGAATTTTGAGAATCTCACTAAATTCGGTTCATTCTGATGAAGATATCAAAAGTCTCTTAGATGCTTTTAAAATGTTACGAACTGAGTTAGATAATAATTTTAATTCATTGACGGAAAACTTTAGTTATTTTTTAAGAATTGCCCGATCTAAATTAGGTCGAAACTAATGCATTTTTGCGTTCTTACCCAAGAAGAATCCTATCGTCATTATAAAAAACTTTATGAGAACGTAAAAAAGTCTTATACAAGTTTTAATGGAATGGATTTTTTTAATTTAAAGCTTTTTAAAGGGGATTTTCTTCTTTTAAAAAATCGTTTTCATTGCCAAGTGTTTGCACTGTTTAAAGAGAAAAGTCCACGCATTTTGATCACACATTATAAGGCCATAGATAAAGCTTTAGGAGTGGAGCATTCCCTCGGCGCTGTTTTGGTTTCCTCGGATATAAGTAATGAGGAAATATTATTTTTCATAAATAATGTTCAAGTTATTTTAAAAGAAGTGACTACGAAAATTCTATACCCCTTAAATGCACACTTAAATCTCGGCTTTTCTCTTCCGGCCCTGCAAACAAATCCAGAAGCAATTACTTTCTTAACAAGCGCAGGAAATCAAAGCGTTCATAAGTTGTTAAATGCATTTCAGGGTGGGAAGATCGAGAGACGATTTTATGGTATGTCTTATAATGTTAATCATGACCCTGTTTATTTAGAAAAAATTAAACATTCAATTGCAGAACTCCCTGCTGGCTATACGGTTGAGAGGATTTCGTTATTTAATTATAAAAAAGATATTCGTGATTATAATTTTATCATCAATGAAAGCTTTAAGGATCATTATGCTTTTTTTCCTCTCAGTTTTGAAGAAGAATGGGATTTAATGAAAACGGCCCTTTTAGTAATTAATCGCGATTATTTTCGTTTTCTCAGTCACCAAGGAAAGAGAGTGGCCTTAAGTCTCTTTTTTCCTGACTACAATACCTGCTTAAAAAATGGAGAAGATGTAAGAAACCTTATACGTATTTTTTGCCATAAAGCTAATCTTGAACGGGTCAGAGGTGTTAACGTGGCCATTATCCCCGAATACAGAGGGAAAGGGTTAATCAAGTACGTGCGTAATGAAAACCTTCTTAAGGTCATCGAAGATGGAGTAACGACCATTGAAAGCAGCTATATTGACGAAGGAAATATAAATTCACAAGAAAATGTTAAATCAACGGGAGCAATGCCCTCACATACCTTTGAACTTTATTCTCTTAATTAAAAGCTGCATGAAATTTAAAATTATCGTTTTTTTATATATCCCATTGTCGCAAGACTTGCAGAAGTCATTTTGTATAGCAGTCTCATTCCCACATTTGCATCCCATTCGTTGCTTTTATCTTTTGGGTTAGGAGCAACTTCGACCAAATCAAAACCAACAAGTTTTTTACCACTTTTCACGAGTTCGTTAATGATGAGCATGACTTCTTGATAATCAAGTCCACCCGGCACAGGGGTTCCGGTATTAGGACAATAACGTGGATCAAGTCCATCAATGTCAAATGAGATATAAACATGAGAGGGGAGATGAGAGACAATTTCTGTGGCAATCTTTAGAAAATTTTCTCCACTCATTTTTCTGCGAGCAAGGACCTGGTCAAAATAGACTTCAATTTTTTTGTGATCTCTGGTGTAAATAAATTCTTGTTCGCAAAAATCTCTGATGCCAACTTGAACCAGTTTTGAGACTCCGGGAATTTTTTCCATCACGTTATGCATGATTGAAGCGTGGGAATTTTCAAATCCCATATAAGCAATTCGAGTATCGGAGTGGGCATCAAAGTGAAGAATGCCGAGATTGGGATATTTTTCAGCATAGGCCTTAATGGCCCCAAAGGGAGTCGCATGATCTCCGCCGACAACAACGGAAATTTTATTTTGTGCTAAAAGTGTTTTTGTTTCTTTATAGATCTCATTATTCAAATCATTGCAAATTTGATTTACCTGAGCGAGGTTTTTTTGCAAGGTCTTATTTTTCTGGAGAGCAGAATCGTCGGCATCGATAATTTTTTTAGCCAGTGTCCTTCCTTGAGTATTAAGCTTTTTGATTTTGCTGCTTTCTTTTTTCATATAAAGACCAGCTTGAAAAGCGTCGATAAAATCTAAATCGAAAAAATCAATTTGAGCACTGGCCTCCAATAAGGCCTTTGGTCCTTTAGAGGTTCCTGCTTGATAAGAGGTCGTTACATCCCAAGGAACGGGAATATAAACGACTTGAGCGTCTTTTTCCTTAAAAGGAAGTCCATAGATACCGTCTTTGGAAGAAGCTTTTGAATTGGGATCGATTACTTTTTTCGAAGTCATAAAATTCTCACTTTAAATTAATAGAGATGGGGGTTGTGATGAAGAAGGTATTTTGCTGTTTCGTAAAGCCCTTTTGAAAGCTGCTCCATCTCTTGATATTTTACAGGAAATTTTGTTTTTACATCATCATTTGGTGAAGGACTCGTGTGCTGAATGAGAATCCCCTGGCCATTGTAGGGGATGTATTCAAAATAAAATTCTTTATCAATTAGAGATAAATGAAAAGGAGCACTCCAGTTGTAAGAAAAGGCTGCTCGCGTATTATCAAATTTTGAATTAAAGAGATCACGCCCGAAGCTTCGGGTTTTGTATGGGACTCCGACTAAGGCAGCGACCGTTGGCATAACATCCATTTCAGAGGCAATTTTATTTTCCACACCTATTTTAATGTATTTTGGAGAATGAATAATTAATGGGACATGATAGCCATTGGAGAGATTTCTTTGCCAGTCTTGAAGATTTTTAGCTCCATTATTAGGGAGACTGTGGTCACCAAAAACTAAAAAGATAGTGTTTTCATACCATTTTGACTTCTTGGCCATTTCAAAAAATCTTCCTAGGGCGTAATCTTGCAGTCTCATGGCATTATAGTCGTCAAGTGTATCGAAGCCGTAGTCGCGAACTTCTTTTTCTGAGATCTCTTTTGTTGTGAGAATTTTAAAATCATCGCTGTCTTTGGGGATTGTGTAAGGGCGATGAAATCCTGAGGATTGAATAAGCGCAAAGAAAGGTTTTTCAAGGTCTCTTTGGTTTAAGACACCCATTGATTCTTTAAAGAGGTTGAGATCAGAAATGCCCCAAACGTCTACGCGGGGACTTTTATATGACCCTTCTTCATAGATATGCAAATCAGGAATATTGTAAGAAAGGACTCCACGAATATTTCCCCAGTTGGCACTCCCTCCGAGGAAATAGTATTTTTCATATCCTTTAAGTTCACCAATCGTTGAGTGTTGATTGACTACAAATGGGTTACGAGAGCCCGTTTTTACTTTTGAAGTGTCAGGTAAAGAAGTGACTGCAGCAAATAGAGATCGGGCCGTCGCCACTGTCGGAGTATAAAATTTAGTAAAGAGTAACGATTCACCTGCTAACTTATCAAGGTTAGGCGTTGGATTGACCAATGATCCTCCAAACCCTGTTTTATAATAGCCCATGGATTCCATGATAATGACGACAACGTTAGGTTTCTGCATTTGTCTTTCAGGATTTCCAGGAAACTCTCTTATGAAATTTAAATTTTTTTCATCGTACTGGGGACTGTCTTTTTCGATGCCTAAAAACGGAGCAACGATGGGATAGGCTTGACGAACTTTTTCTTCATCGAAATCACTTTTCCTAAAATCGAAAGTATCGGCGACGTAGAGAATGGGATTAAGCGCAAGGTTTGAGGTGAATGGATCGGGAGAAGCAAAGGCTTCAGACCAACGGAGAGGATACCATTTGCTGCTACCATAAATTCCAAATGCAAAAATAAAAAAGAAAGTTACGATACCAAGTGCTTTTTCTTTTTTATTTCCCGACTGCCAAGTCTCAAGCATGGGAGAGACATACGTTTTCATTATCCAGTAGGAGAGAGCTGTCAGGCCGACGATGAGAATTAAGAATAAAGGCCATGGATAAGTTTCTCTGACCATTTCAAAGGAAATGGCCGGGTTTTTTAAAAATTGAATAACGGTGGCATTTAACCTGGATTTTAAATAGGCAAAATAGCCAGCATCGGTGATGTGAAAAAAAGTGACGAGTCCAAAAATAAGCGTATAGAAAATAGTCACAAAGCGCATTTTGGTGAAATTTTTTAAGGGAAGATTAATGGCAATAATAGCGGGAAGAATGAGGATCATTGCTAGTCTTAAATCAAATTTAAAGCCTAGATAAAGAGCTTTGGCCATAAAGGGAATATTGCCAGTTGAAATTTCACGATGAAAGTAGGCTAAGAAAATAAGGCGAAAGAGTGTGTACGTCAGCATCTGAAACGCTAATAAGGAATAGAGAAACTTAAGCTTCGGTGTGTTTAAAAATTTATTTTTCATTATCAATTTATACGTTAAGCGAAATGAAAAATAAATGACTTTTAAAATGTGTCCGCGTCAGAAAAGGTCAACTTGCTATAAGGCAGTGCTCGTTCCAATATCTCTTGGGTCAGACATTGCGTGAAAGGTATCACCCTCTTGAGTTACCGCCATGACGTTACAGGGAACGGCCTTAAGCTGAATATTGTGGCCCTGTTTTTTTAACGCTTCTAGTACTTCTTTTTTAGGGCCAGGTGGATCAATATCTAATTGGTCGGGTAGCCATTGATGATGATAACGAATTGAGGCTATTGATTCATAAAGTGGAAGTTTGAATTCAAGGTAATTAAGTATAGTTTGGGCCACGCAGGTTATTATACGAGTCCCGCCTGGGGCCCCAACACTCATGATCGGTTGCTCACCTTTCATGACTATGGTTGGACTCATGCTACTAAGCGGAGTTTTTCGAGGGGCAATTGAATTAGCGTCTCCGCCGATGGCCCCAAAGAGATTCGAGGCCCCGGCCTTGGCGCTAAAGTCATCCATTTCGTTATTTAGAACGATTCCGGTATGAGGAACAACTACACTTGCTCCCATGTAGCCATTAATTGTTTGAGTCGTACTTACCACATTTCCAGCATCGTCCATAATTGAGAGATTAGTGGTTTCAGTATGCTCAGATACTGGGATATCTCCTGCTTTGACTTTCCCGGATGGGCGGGCCCGTGAATCATCAAACTCACTTCTTCTTTTTCTAGCATAGTCTTTTGAAATTAATTCTTTAACAGGAACGTGGGTAAAATCAGCATCCCACAGGTAGCGAGCTCGGTCGGCAAAGGCCGATTGGAAAGCAGAAGCTGCGAGATGAATGGATTTTGCTTCAAGAAGACCAATGCTTGA
>JAGOVS010000270.1 GCA_018060625.1 Bacteriovorax sp.
AAATGCTTTTTCCATCATTTATTTCGATATAAATATCGTAGGCCTTTTGAAATTGCTCGAGTGCTTTATCTAAGTCCTCCAACTGATAATAAACAGCACCCAAGTTATTTAAAGTTAAAGCCATGCCCTTTTTGTTGCCAGCTTTCTCTTTTAGCTTAAGCGCCTTCTCTAAATAAGATATAGCTAAGCTTTGTTTTCCTTGCGCAGCATAAATACCGCCTATATTTGTATAGCAGCTCGCTTCTGCCACTTCATCCTTAATTTCTTGAGCCAACTGTAAAGCTTTACTATAAAAATCGAGTGCTTGTTTATAATTAGATACTTCGTCGTACAATAAGCCAATATTGATATATAAACCAGGTAAGGCATTTTTATACTTTTCTTTTTCAAACAATTTAAGCGCCTCACTAAAGTGAGTAAGAGCAGCGTCAATTTCTTCGTTTTTATAAGCTACTTTGCCTATACCTTCGTAACATTCGGCGATGCCGATATTGTTTTTTATTTTTTTATAAAGAGATAAAGCTTCTGTGAATTTTAAATTGGCTTCATCGAAATTAGCCTGCAAAAAATGAGCTTCGCCTTCAACACAAGTTGCATCAGCCATGCCCTTTTTATCATCAATGTTGGTAGCCAATAGATAAGCCGCAGAAGAATAGTTAAAACACTTGGGTATATTTTTTTGTAAAAAGTATTTAGCCAAGCTAATATTTGCTTTTACTTTTTGCTGAGGAGTGGCAGCCTCTTTTAAACTTTTAAATAGAGAAAGTGAATCTTGGCTCTCCGAATAAAGAGAGAAAGTATTAACTAATACAATAAAAATAAAAAAGAAAGCGCTTTTTGTAAACATAAATTATTAGACAAGATAGTAAAAAATACGGAAAGTCAAGATGCTTCATCTCAGTTCTTTTTATGAAATAAATTGTATTTTTATAAAACCAATACGCGCTACTGAGTGGCGGTTATCTACCCACCGTTGGTAAGATCCCCGCCACAAGATTGCGGGTATAAACAAGTTAGCGGTCAGCTCAAAAAACGACAACACTTATTGACTTTAAACAAAAAATTATGGACAGAATTGAACAGATAAAATACATTGCCAACCAACTCATAGGTCAAGGGAATTTAAACATAGTTGACTCTGCTTTTTCAGCGGACTATGTGGCTCATGCTGGCGAAAAGACTCACAATGGACAAAAATTTATTAAGCAATTTACTAAACAACTTCGGACAGCTATGCCCGACATAAAAATTGTAAAAATTGAAATTTTATCCAATACTGATAATGTATTGACATGGCAAAGAACATTAAGCGGGACTCATATGGCCGACTTAAGAGGAATACCTGCGTCAAATAAAAAAATTAAATGGTATGAAATAGTTGTTTCTCGTTTTGACAAAGACAGAATAGTTGAAGAATGGGTTGCTTCAGATTTGGCTTTTCAATTGATGCTGAAACAAAAATAAAAAGCCGAACCGCTAACACACGCTCCTATGTAAAGCAGCAAAAGTTTTCAACAAAGTTCGGAAGCAACGCTACACCTCTTGAAAATAGAGAGAAATTCGGACAAGCGGAGGCTTGAGCGTTTCTGTCTGTTTGAAAGAGGAAATTCTTGAACACAGAATTTACCAACCAATATTTAATTTCAATTTTTTCTTTTTGCTCTCACTCCTATTTGTAGTCCAATAGAATTTCTATCAGCTACCAGCATATGTTATTCAATAAGAAAATAAACGCTGTCTGCTAAATCATGTAGTCATTTGCTACCCCGTGTGTTTTACAGTCGTTTTTAATTTCATGTGCTAAAAAGTAAAATTGATGTGCATTATATTTATTTTATAACTCCTATTTGATAAGGTATTTCTGTTTTTATAACTGCATGTATTCTGCTTAATAATTTGCGAGCAACCTTTACTATAATTTTATTAGGTTGCTTTCCGTAATGACTACGATAATACTCTTGAAGTACTGGATCAAATCTTACCGCTTGCCAACTCGCTTCTATTAAGTAGCTCCTCAATAAACTTTTTGCCCTTGGTGTTATACCTTTTACTATTGTTTTATCTCCACTTGAATAAATCCCTGGTACAAATCCAACACTGCTTGCTAAATCATCAAAACGATTATATTTTCTTAAATCTCCTAATTCAGCAAGTATAGCAGAGGCGGTTATTCCACCAATACCAGGAATACTCATTAATAAATAATAATCCTTTTTGTAATGTTTTCTTGCGTATAATCGAATTTGATTAGATACGGATAAGCTTTCTTGATACATAAATTCATATCGTTTTAGTAAATATGAAATCTTTAAAGCTCCTGTTTCATATTCATTACTTTGATTCTTAATCCACTCTATAAAGTTTTTGCTCCAACTAGCATTATCAAACTCTTCTGGTATTGTTATGCCGCAATACATTAAATAACTTTTTATGTTGAGTTTAATATGTCGTAAACCCATTACAAAATTATTACGTTCTCTGAACAAACTTCTAAAACTTTCTCTTTGTTCTTCGGGTATGGTTATAGATTTAAGAGCTTCATTTTTCAATTGCTTGCATATATTTCTACAATCAATTTTGTCTGTTTTAACTATACTTTGTTTTTGTGGCATAGGTATATCCGCAGCATTTAAAACCAGGACATTCCAATTTTGTTTCTGAAATAATCTGGCAGCAGAATAACCGCTAAAGCCGGCCTCATAAGCGCACGTAACTTCATGGGTTGGGTAATGTTTCTGAACCCATTCAACTAATTTGCTTGGGCTCGCAGGTTGTGTTATCGTTTTTCCGTCGAACAAATCTGTTTGATAATGAAATGTCCAACTTTTTTTGTGTACATCAATCCCAATGTATAATTTTGGATTGAAAGCGGTAGTTTCTGTTTTCATGAGCTTACAATGATTTTGGCAGCCATTCATTTGGACTGCATGTGATAAGTGATACAAAACTACTGCTTTTACATATATGCT
>JAGOVS010000271.1 GCA_018060625.1 Bacteriovorax sp.
GTCCGATTCGATGACAAGATTGGACGGACAAAGATCTTCACTCTCGTTAAACTTGAGTAGATTTGCAAGAGATTTGAGTGATGTTGAACTTAAGTGGGCCGGTTAAATGGCACCAGCTACTAATTAAGTGGAACACGATCAATGGATATTGTGGACCAAAATATTTATTAAATACAACGTAAGCGACGAGTTGAGAAAGAGCAATTATCAGGAAGAAATAGATACCCCATTTTTTCAGTTTTATTAATCCATAGGCCGTAATTAAATCCATTATTACCAAGTAATAAATCCAAACTAGAGTCATCCCGCTGAACTTAAGACGTAAGTCGAAAATGTCAAAAATGTAGAGATGTTTGATATCTGTTTTGAGATGCTTGAGTTTACCGATTGGGAACAACTTTATTACAGACTTTGCAATAAAGAAATGTCTCCTCAGGTTGGCTAGTTTGAATGGCCGTACTGACTTTTTTTGCTAATTTTTCAAAGAAAAGTTATATTTTTTTTGTTTTCTGAGAAAAACGTGAACTTTTTACTCAATAATTATAACTATTAAAAATGGGGTTGTCACGCCGAGAGACTGAGAGTTTCTGTAGGACCGGTAATCTTTGCAAAAGCTGTTTATATTTTTCGCCAATTTGTTAAGGTTTTACTTTGAAATGTAACCACCACAGGAGAGAAAAAGCTATGAAAAATGAATTAGTCTTATGTGCCCTTGTTTCTACAATGATATCCCTTTCCTCAAATCTTTCTGCAAGCACCGACGTAGATACTCAGGATATTTCTCAAGACATTGAGATGAAAACTGGCCTTGTAAATTCTGAAAACAGTGATAGAATTGTTACAAAAAATGGATTATTTGAAATCTTATTAAAAAGAGGGATATTTGAAGAGGCAGAAATTAGGCGTTCAGACAGATGTGGAGAAAGATGCTGAGTAAGCATAAGTATTTTCTATTTGCATTAATTCTAATTCCTGTTTTTGCATTCTTCATAAAAGATAGAATGAAAAATGAAATAAAAAATGGGTCAGTTAAACTGATTGTTTATGCATTACCAAGCAAAGAATTAGACCCAATAAATATTGAATTTAGTGATGATGCTGAGTTTTTAATTGGGTTATATTCAACACTCATAACTTATGATGAGACAGGGAAAATTGTTACTCAGTTGGCACAAGATTATTCAATTGACAAAAATTTACTTAAGGTAAATATCAAAAGAGATATAAAAACTATTGATGGTTACGAAATCACAGCGGAAGATGTTGCCTTCTCATTCAAGCGCTTATTAGTTATGAATAAAAATACTCATGGGAAGTTAGATTATTTCTTAAAGTGTGAAAATAAATATCAAAAACCAAGTGAAGAATTTGATTGTTTGAAAGTAGAAAATAATACTGTAATTTTCAAATTAAAAAATGAACAATTAATTCCATTCTTTATTAGAGTCTTGTCCAGTCCTGATTATGTAGTTATTCCCAAGTCGGCTATAAATCAAGAAACCCTTAAGATTATAGATTTTAGGAATACAACAGGTGCCTATTACTTTGCATCAGAGAGTGCTGATAAAGTTATATTTGAAAAAAACCATGGCACCAGTTCATTAAACTTTAATGGACCTTCCTCAATTGAATTTGTTACATATGATAATTCAAGAGATAGGTTGATAGAGTTGCTTAATGAAAACAAAGTTGACATTATTCCAACTTTTTATCCATTTACAAGAAGCTTAATTCCTGATTTTTTGAAAATGAGTAATAAGTATAATGTATATAAAACTCTTAAAATTAGGCTTAGCTATTTTCAGTTTACTGATAGAGGACTCAAAACTTATTCATATGAAAATAGATTGAAAATTGCAGCTAAATTAAAGTACGAATTTTTAAAAGTTTTTAGAGAGGAGTATGAACTTGACAATACTTATGAATATTTTCCTGATTTTGGGAATGGAAGGATAACCAAAGAACAAGAATCTATCTTGAGAGAGAAGTTAGAAAATAAGGTCAATTTTCAATTACCCCCCGAACTTAGAGTTAGATTTATGAGTTTGCCTTTTAATAAAACAAGTAGTTTTTTGACTTCGTTGAGTTTAAAAAATGATTACAATATAACAAAAAAATCTTTTTACGCTGAAAAGATTGAGGATCAACCTGATATTATTTTTCATTCCACTGATTCTGGGTTTGAAGATAATTTATCTTTATTGGCCTATATGAATTCTAATAAAATATTCGGATTGACTGATTCAGAATTTGAAGAATGGATTAATTCCTATGTTCTCTTACCTCCATTGGAAAGAGAAAAAATGCTCAATGAGCTTCATTATAAAATTCTATCAGAAATGCGTGTAGTTCCTATTGGCTTTTCATCATATTATGCAGTTACCAAGAGGCCATGGAAAATAGAGGCTGCAAAAATGTATGCAGGGATGCCATTATGGATGATCAAGCAAGAGCAATAAAATGGTACTTAGATAATTCTGCTAAACTAGATTTAAGAATAAAAAAATTTAAATGGAATTTGCCGTTTGATTCCAACATCGTAGATTGTCAGGCAACTATTAAAATTAATGGCCATTATTTTGAAGGTCGTGGATCAGATTTTTCCGATGATACTGCATTTTTGAAAGCATTAGGAGAGGCCTTAGATCGATTTTTGCATCATAAATATGAAGGTGAGGCATCGACTACAAGTGGATTTGCTACTCATGTAAATCTTGAAAAAGCTATAATGGCATCCCAGCATGAAATAATAGAGAGAGATAGATTTCTTTGCCATTTTTTGACCAATACTCCATTTTATTCTTCAAGTATAAATTTAGATCAATTAAAAATGAACAAAGATTTTTTTAGATATTTAGAAAATCAGAAGGTAGAGTTTAATTTAATGGAAATGAGAAAATCAAAAATGGCTTCATCTTTTATTTTTTGGGCCAGTGGTCTGAGGGCATCAACACCATTTGGGCTTA
>JAGOVS010000095.1 GCA_018060625.1 Bacteriovorax sp.
GCGCTCACAAGATTATTATTTTCGATACACGATGAAGACCAGTAAGGTTGAAGAAATTGCTCACCCCTTTGTAGAATTAGTAGGAGCAATGGCCTTTTCTGGAGTCATTGTTTTCGCTTATTTTCGCATTAAATACCATGGAATGACGGTGGGAGATTTTATTCAATTTGTGACAGCTTTGGCCCTTTTAATGGATCCCATTCGTAAATTTTCACAGGCCAATGTCAAAGTCAGTCAAGGAGAGGCGGCCCTCGATCGCATTAATGAAGTTCTTGAGCTTGAAGAAGAACGGGATTTTGGGACCTATAGGCCAACGCATTTTCATCATGAAATTCTAGTCGAAAACGTCACTTTTTCTTATGGAGAGGGCAATGTTATTCAAGATCTGAGTTTAAAAATTGGCAAAGGCCAGAAAGTGGCCTTAGTGGGACTTTCGGGGTCAGGGAAATCGACCTTGATTAATTTGTTATTAGGTCTCTACCCCATCAGTCAGGGGCGAATACTCATTGACGGGCATTCCCTTAGCGAGATTAAGTTGCGTGATCTGCGTAAGCTTTTTGGCCTCGTGTCCCAGGATATTTTTCTTTTCCATGATTCTATAAGATCTAACCTTGCTCTCGGGGGAAGGTTTACTGAGGCACAAATTCGTCATGCTCTTGACGTTTCATATGCGTCAGAATTTGTGGAGAAATTGCCTCAAGGTGTTGAGACAATTATTGGGGATCGAGGAGCAAAGCTTTCTGGAGGACAGCAACAGAGACTTACTATTGCTCGCGCGTTCTTGCAAAATACTGATATCTTGCTTTTTGATGAGGCCACATCCGCCCTCGACAATGAGTCGGAAAAAGTTGTTCAGCGCGCTCTAGAAGGGATTGCTGGTAATAAAACGGTTATTGCCGTGGCCCATAGACTATCGACCATTCAAGATTATGATCAAATTTTTGTGATGAAAGAAGGTCGCCTCGTCGAACAGGGTAATCACCGAGAGCTGATTGCTAAAAATGGGGAGTATAAAAAACTCTACGAACTCTCTTTAAAGTCTTAAATTTTCCGAGTACACTTTCCTCTATATTTTTCCCAACTTCCATTCGAGAAAGGAGCCTTATCGTGAGCAACGAAACTAATCTAAAATCAATGAATGATTTAGTCGCCCTCTGTAAACAACGTGGATTCATTTTTCAATCCTCAGAAGTTTATGGCGGACTTAACTCTTGTTGGGACATGGGCCCGTATGGAGTAGAGTTAAAAAATAATTTAAAGAACCGTTGGTGGAGATCAATGACTCTTCGTCAAGACGTTGTGGGGATAGATGCTTCTATTCTTATGCATCCGATGGTGTGGAAAGCTTCGGGACACGTTGATGGATTTTCTGATCCCTTAGTTGATTGTAAAGTTTGTAAAGAACGCTTTCGTGCAGATAATATCGATATGACTAAGCCTTGTTCAAAGTGTGGAGCTAAAGATTCATTCACCGATATCCGCCAATTCAACTTAATGTTTAAAACCCAAATGGGAGCGATGGAAGATACGGCTTCTTCTGTTTATCTTCGCCCGGAAACGGCCCAAGGAATTTTTGTTAACTTCTTAAATGTGCAAACAACTATGAGAAAAAAATTACCTTTTGGAATTGCTCAAATTGGTAAAGCTTTTAGAAATGAAATCACGCCGGGGAATTTTATTTTTAGAACCAGAGAATTCGAACAAATGGAAATGCAATATTTTGTCAAACCAGGAATGCAAAAAGAGGCCATGGAAGCCTGGAAAGAGATTCGTTGGAAATGGCATTTAGAAAATGGTCTTCGTCCAGAAAAAATTCACTGGGCACCACATGGCCCTGACAGCTTAGCTCATTACGCTGATGCTGCTACAGATATTGAATATGAATTCCCAATGGGATGGGGAGAGATGGAAGGGATTCACTCTCGCACTGATTTTGATTTAAAACAACATCAGGAGTTCTCTGGAAAAAAACTAGAGTATGTTGACCAGACGAATAACAATGAAAAATATATCCCCTACGTTATTGAGACTTCTGTTGGAGCAGATAGATGCTTACTTGCAATTATGTGTGATGCTTACCGCTTAGAAAATGCTGGAGACGCTGAAAAAGAGCGTTCAGTGATGAAATTTCACCCTGCTCTTGCTCCCATTAAAACGGCGATTCTACCGCTTTCAAAAAAAGCAGAACTGGAAGAAGTTTCAAATAAACTTTTCGAAGATATCGGTAGCAGTTATAAATCGGAATACGATGTCTCGGGTTCAATCGGGAAACGTTATAGACGCCAAGATGAGATTGGGACTCCGTATTGCCTAACAGTGGACTTTGAAACACTCAATGATCATGCAGTGACGATTAGAAATCGCGATACGATGGTTCAAGAAAGAATTGCCTTGGCGAATGTTCAAAATTATTTAAAGGATAAATTTAAGTTTTAAAATAACAACTTTCTCAAACCACAACCTCAATTCACCGAGGATTTAGGAGTAAGAAAACTATGACAACGAAAAAATGGGTGTATCTCTTTAGCAGGGAATTGACTGAAGGGAACAAGGACATGAAGGATCTCTTAGGGGGAAAAGGGGCGAATCTTGCAGAGATGTGTTCTCTAAAACTTGATGTTCCTCCTGGATTTACAGTTACGACAGAAGCGTGTCTAGATTATGAGAATTCAGGAAAAGAAATCAATAAAGAGATTCGTGAGCAAGTGCTCATGGCCATTTTGGAGGCAGAGAAATTAACCGGAAAAAAATTTGGCGATAATGCAAATCCACTGCTTTTTTCTGTCCGCTCAGGAGCTCGCGCTTCTATGCCTGGAATGATGGACACCGTCTTAAACTTAGGGATGAATGATCAATCTGTTTTAGGGCTTGCAAAACTCACAAATAATGAGCGCTTTGCTTGGGATTCTTACAGACGTTTTATCCAAATGTACGCCAACGTTGTTATGGATTTTAATGTTTCTTTATTAGAGGCGACTCTTGAAGATCTTAAAGAAGCTCGTGGAGTCCATGAAGACACAAAACTTTCTGCCGGAGATTTAAAGGAACTCGTTGCTGTTTATAAAAGGATCATCTTGGAAGAAACGGGAGAATCTTTTCCGACAGAGCCAATAGAGCAATTATGGCGAGCGATTGCGGCAGTTTTTAACTCATGGGAAAATCCAAGGGCAATTAAGTATAGAGAAATTTATAACATCCCTCACAGTTGGGGGACTGCTGTTAATGTGCAGTCAATGGTCTTTGGAAATATGGGAGATGATTGTGCTACAGGAGTTTGTTTTACTCGCGATCCATCAACAGGGGAGCGAAAGTTCTTTGGGGAATATTTAATAAATGCTCAAGGTGAAGATGTTGTGGCCGGTATCAGAACTCCACAACCTATTAATAATTTTTCAAAAAATGAATCAAATAAAAACTTTAAAACGCTAGAAGAGGCCATGCCTGAAGCTTTCAGCGAACTGACAAATGTTTATCAAAAACTTGAATCGCACTATAAGGACATGCAGGATATCGAGTTCACAATTGAAAATAAAAAACTTTTTATTCTTCAAACCCGCAATGGGAAGAGAACGGCGGCTGCAGGAATTAAAATTGCAGTAGATTTAGTGAGTGAAGGAATTCTTTCGAAAAAAGAAGCGCTTCTAAGAGTGAATCCAGAAGATCTTAATCAACTTCTTCATCCACGCTTAGACCCTAAAGCGACAAAAAAAATAATTGCAACGGGTCTTCCTGCTTCTCCTGGCGCCGGGGCAGGAATTATTGCCTTTACAAGTGAGCATGCTCACGCTCTGGCCCAAACAGGGAAGAAAGTTATACTTGTTCGACAAGAGACTTCACCAGAGGATATTGCAGGAATGGTTGCCTCTCAAGGAATTGTCACGGCAAGAGGAGGAATGACTTCTCATGCAGCTGTTGTTGCTCGAGGAATGGGCAAGCCTTGTGTCGCCGGATGCTCGGCGCTTATTATTGATCATGTTGGAGGAACACTTACCGTAAATGGGAAAAAATATAAAGAAGGTGACTCCTTAACTATTGATGGTGCAACTGGTGAAGTTATTGAAGGCATCGTTCCCACAATCGATGCGGCCATTACCGATGATTTCGCAACATTTATGAAATGGTCTGATGAATTTAGACGTCTTGGGGTAAGAACAAATGCTGATACACCAGAAGATTCAAAAGTCGCCGTAAAATTCGGAGCACAAGGCATCGGTCTTTGTCGTACAGAGCATATGTTCTTCGAAAAAGATCGCATCCTTGCCGTTCGCGAAATGATTTTTGCCAATAATGTAAAGGATCGCGAACTTGCACTAGCTAAAATTCTCCCTTTCCAAAGAGAAGATTTTGTCGGAATTTTTACGGTGCTTAACGGTTTGCCAGTCAATATCCGATTGCTTGATCCACCTCTACACGAGTTTTTACCTCACTCGCAAGAAGATAAGATGGAACTTGCAGATAGTCTTCACCTCGACCTTAAAACAATTGAAAATCGCTCTGAACAGTTGCATGAATTCAATCCAATGCTGGGGCATAGAGGTTGTCGACTAGGTGTGACCTTTCCTGAGATTTATCGTATGCAAGTTCAGGCCATTATTGAAGCGGCCCTTATATGTGCAGACAAGGGAGGAAGTGTTCTTCCTGAGATAATGATTCCTTTAGTTGCTCTTGAAGGAGAGCTTACACTTTTAAAAGAAGAAGCCATTATAGAAATTGAGCGCATCTTTAAAGAAAAAGGTAAAAAAATCAAATATAAAATTGGAACAATGATTGAACTTCCTCGAGCGGCAATTATGGCCGGAACGATTGGAAAGCATGCGGAGTTTTTCTCGTTTGGAACAAATGATCTTACCCAAACAACTTTTGGATTGTCTCGAGATGATGCTGGAAAATTTCTTCCAGAATATCTATCAAAGGGAATTTTTGCCATCGATCCTTTTGTCTCTATTGACCAAGAGGGAGTTGGCTTTTTAATGAAGCACGCTGTAAGCGAAGGAAGAAAAGCGAATCCTGACATGCACTTTGGAATTTGTGGAGAACATGGGGGAGAGCCTAAATCAATTGAGTTCTGTCACAAGATTGGATTAGATTATGTATCCTGCTCTCCTTACCGAGTACCTATTGCACGTCTATCGGCCGCTCAAGCGGCCATCCGTCTTGAAAAATAACAAGTGAAGTGTATTGAGTAGGTCTCTCTTTATTTATATAGAGAGAGGCTTATTCTTTTTTCTTCTCTAGTATGCTGGCCACAGTTCTAGCACATTCAGTTGGGGCGCTTACACTGCCAGTCTCTTTAAAAATTGAAAGCATTTTATTGTGGGCATTATAATCTTCAAATTCATTAGGAGAGAAAAGGGCAAAGGCAACAATCTTTTTATGATCTGTCACATAAAGACCATGTGGAGCAAGATAGTAAGTTGCGTTTTCGCTTATAGAATTGAGTTCAAGCCATTCTTTTCTTTTCTTCTTATTAGTGATGAAAGTCGTTAAATTGTTTGATTTTTCAATTTCTTTTTTACTCATTTTAGGATCAAGATAGGCATGAGCTAAAAGTTCAGGTTCAATTTTGTGATAGTCGTTCACGCTTGGTACTGATGTGAGGTGAGTATTGTAATACGCGTTTATTAGTTTTAAGAATTGATTGTCTAGCTTCCTTGTGAGTTCGCTTATTTTTTCTGTGCTTAATTGAGGGTCATTTTTTGCGACTTCATTAATGAGGTTATTAAAAAATGGTCTGTAAAAGACAACAAAGTTTTTTATAGGACGCGATCTTCCTTCTAAGAACTTAAAAATTGAAGTATTTTCTCTCGTCATGAAACGTTCAATTATTTTTTGATTCTTGGCCATTAGCAATACATCACTTCTATAATTTTCAAAATTGCGAAAAATCCATTTTCCAGAGGGTTTTAAGTCTTGAGACATTTCAATGAGCAAGTTGAATGAATTGGGTTCAAAATGAATTCCCTGTTTAAGTGATAACTCTTCAAACAAGGTGAGGTATTGATTCACCATATAGGTTTCAATAAAAGAGTACGAAGTCATTCCCGTTTTGGTAATAATATCCAATATCAGAGGATGGGAAGATTGATTATGAGTTAGTAATGCTGCTAATGATGTCCACTTTTTTTTGTTGTTAAAAAGATCTTCTGGAATTTCTTGGATAATCTGTCCCTGGAGAGGTTCTATTTTTCCTGGGTATATTCTCATAACATTAAAACCGCTCGTTTCGGGAAAATGGGCAATCGTAAGTTTTTGATTACTGTCTTGAGCTCTATTTTCAAAGAAATGCTGAAAGGCCATGCTACGTTCTAGCTCTGTCTCCGTGTCACTGAGAAGGAGATCATTTTGGGTTTTTTTATCTAATGAGACCTTGGCGATAAAAGGCCTTCTGTTAAGATTGTTTTTATTCCATATGAAAAGTGCGCGATAGTTTGAAGTAGGCGTAGCTATGAATTCAGTCTTATCAACACCAATATAACTATAGGCACTTCTAAGGTAGTCAAAATGGGTCTCAAGTTCAGGGTGAATAAAAAATTTGTAATGTTTTTTTCCACTAATTTTCATTATCAATTGATCTGAAACTCGTTGGTCTAAGGCCTGTGAGAAATAAGATTTAATATCTTCTTCTGGAATGAGGTAATAGGACAATGGAAACTGAGGACTATTTTCTGGAGAGTAGGATGAGATAAATGACGAGGCACCAGGCATGATTTTTTTAGAGGAAGCCTGCTCTTCTTTGATAAATTGATTTAATAGCGGGAAAAATTTTTCACTCCTAGAAAATTTCTTGAGATGTTCAGAGGCAATGAAGCGACTCACTTTTGGTGAAAGTGCAACATTGTTACCGCAAGCAGTGCAATTAATTAAAGTTATGAATCCTATGAATAGAAACTCATGTTTTTTATGAAAATAATCCATTAATCTCCTGCAGGTCTAATATTGATAAAAACGATAGTGCGCTTTTCTCATAAGTTTCTCTTCGGTTTATTAATGAGATTTTTTTAGAATTAAATGTGTTTAGTGTTTAGTGTTTAGTGTTTGGCGGTTGGCGAGGAAGGGCGGAGAATTAGATTAACTTTTTTAGCTTATCTATGTTAAAATAGTCAAAAAATGCGTCTCTAAACCTGACAGGAATACTCATGAATTTAGCGTTCAAGCAAGATTTTAATGGACTTAAAAAATGCCAGAAAGACATTAAAAAAGTTTTTTTCTATCGAGTTTGTGGAACTGGAATGGGAGCAGCAGCCTGCTTGCTCAAAGAAAAGGGTTATGATGTTCAAGGGGGAGACACAAATTTTTATCCACCGATGAGCACTTATTTGCAGTCCACAGGGATACCCCTCTTTAAACTTGATCAAATTGACCGGGAATTTTTAAAATCTTTTGACTTGATTGTTGTTGGCAATGTCATTCCTAATGGTGGTCCAGATGCTTTATTAATTGAAGATCTTGGGGTGAAGTTTGCTTCATTTCCAACAACGATAGGGGCCCTTGTTTTAAATGATGTAAACGTTGTTGGTATTGCAGGGACACACGGAAAGACGACAACGACATTTTTAGCGACTCAAGTGTTCGAAAAGCTGGGAGCTAATCCTGGATACCTCATTGGAGGTGTTATGGAAGAGCGTCCTTCATCAAAATTAGGGAATGGTAACTATTTCTTCATTGAATCAGATGAATACGACAGTGCTTATTTTGAAAAAATTTCTAAATTTAGATCTTACTCATTGGATAATTTAATTTTAACTTCTCTTGAATTTGATCATGCTGATATTTTTAATTCAGTAGAAGATATTAAAAACCAGTTCAGAGCGGCTATTCCAACTATCTCAAAAATGGTTATCATGTCTGCTGATTATCCAGCGGCGGTTGAGCTATTTAATGAGTTTACAAATGGAGATAATAAACGCTGGATTCAATATGGTGAGAAAGCTGATATCGGCCCTAAAATATTAGAAGCAAGTCCTCGTGGGTCACGTTTTCAACTAATATTTAATAGTCAATCATTCGTTTTTGAAACAAATCTCATTGGAAGACATAACGTTTTAAATCTCGCGGCCGTTGTTTTGTATGCTCTTAGTGAAGGTTTTAAGAGTGAGGACATTACTTTAGCGATAAAAGATCTGCAGATGGTTAAACGTCGTCAAGAAGTTAGAGGCAGTTACAAGGGAGCATTGATCATAGATGATTTTGCCCACCATCCTCGTGCCGTTGAATTAACACTTGATGGAATTATTACAAAATATCCAGACAGAAAAGTTCATGTGATCATGGAGCCTAATTCTGCTACCGCCAGAAGTGCTATTTTTCAAAAGGAATTTACAGATTCACTAGATCGCGCGGCTGCAGTGATTTTTACCAAACCGAGTAGACCTACGAGTGTGAAGAATGTGGGAGATCTAGATATCTATAAAATTATCGACTCTGTTAAGAATTCAGGACGACCTGGAAGCGTTGTTGGAAGTTTAGCTGAACTGATGAAAGAGATAGAGCAGATAGCAAACCCTGAGAATTTGATTCTTATTCTAAGCAATGGAACTTGTCTTGGATTATGGGAATCTGAATTTGTGAAGAACTTAAAAACCGAATGAAAAATTGTATTCTTCTTTTTTTTCTCTGCTTAGAGCTCTGCTTTTCAAAGAGTTCCGCTTCTGACCAGTTGAATGAGACTATCTTGGCTGAATATCTAAAATTGCAAAAAGAATTCTCAGTAGAGCTTTGCGGAATGGGGACAGAGCAAGCATTTTTGAGTTTGGACAAGAGCTATCGAGGTGATGGCAATTTTATTCCAATCACATTGGATGACAAAATTGATCTCAAAACGATAAAGTCTCATTTGCCCTTAATGAAAGAAAAAGACATGTGGCTTCAGGCACAAATCGATTTTCTTAGAAAGCTTCAAAATACTAAAGATCTTCGTTTAGAAATAAAACTCTTAAATAATAATGTCTCACTGCTTCAGGAGGCAAAGAGGGAGTATTATTTTGCTCAGAAGTCTAAACGAGAAAATATAGAGAAAAGAGCGGCCAAGCAGTTTGAGCAATTTCTAAAAGAGCTTAGTTATTTTAAAAATAAAATTCCTTTTCTTTTAGGTTTCAAATTTCCTATCGATCATCTTGCTCTTCGTTCTGAGTATGAGACCTATAAAAATCAGTCGAATAAGGAAGCTCGAGCTCGAGCGAATTCAGTTTATTTTTATCGCAAAGTGATTGAAGATGGATCTTACGATGATGAATTAACACGTAATGATTCAGTTATTCGTTCAGCTTTTAATACTCTTTATTTATCACTTACTAAAAATGACGGGCGTAGTTTTTTAACAGATAATGAGCGTGTTGATTTTTATTTTGTTTTTAACCAATTTGATAAACTCCTTTCTCAAAGACCAGAAGCTCTTATCCTGCGTTTTCAAGAATGGAAAAATCGCAATGCACGGGCAATGCAGTTTTATCAAGATTTAATTGAGGGCAAAAAAATAAAATTCTCTGAAAATAGTCAAATACAAGATGTGACGTCGGTTCTGGAATCAAAGGCCCGCTCACTTTATACCTTAAAAGAATTTGTTCTTACGCGTGAAGCACGCGCTTATGAATTTTGGTCTCAGCGCTCAGAACTGCTTCAATCTCTCTATGTTCTGGAGACGATTCTTTATGGTGAGGTCGGAAGAATTGATGGTCAAGATGCTCTTGAAAGAAGAGACGTCGCCCAAGTGGTAATTAATCGTTCAGAAGATAATAATTATAATTTTCTCAGTGAAAAAGATTCTATTGTTAGATTCTTATCTCCAAAAATGAAGACCCAGGAAAATAAATGGCTCAATGTTCTTTTTAAAGAAGGAGAGTTCTCTTTTACCTATTTTTATATTCCAGGAAATTTTCACATCTATTGTCCAGATATGAGCAAAGTTGGGCAATTTTTAAGAAAAGAAAATATTCGAATTGCTCTTGATTTACTAAATAGGCCAAGGAAAGATTTTCCAGCACTTCGTTATTTTTCTCGTATGAGTATGTTTGGGAGAATAGAGATGGATTCACTTTGGAGTGACTTTAAAGCTTTACCAGAGGTTCCCGGAAAGCTTGCTCGTCATCCTAAAAAGCTCTACGATCTTTTTAAAAAAGACCGGTATAAGTTTCTTTATAATTTTACGAACCTAGAATTGAAAAAAGATTTCATCGTAGTGGAGATGAATGGAAGAATTTATGTTGTGGACTCAAAAAATCCCAAGCTCATCTACAACTACAGGAACCCCCATCAGTTTAGATATTTTTCCCGCTAAAATCATTTGCCCCCTTATTTATTCCCGTGTATAGTGCGCGCTAGTGTATTATTTATTTAGATGGTTTTTATTTACCATCTTCGTTTGTGGAGAACGTTATGTTGAAAGATTTCATCTTTACATCTGAGTCAGTGACTGAAGGTCACCCAGATAAAATTGCCGATCAAATTTCTGATGCAGTTCTTGATGCTATGCTGGCCCAAGATCCAAAATCGAGAGTTGCTTGTGAAACGCTTATTACGACTGGTCTTGTTGTTCTCGCTGGGGAAATTACCTCAAATGCGAATGTTGATTTTCAAGCAATCGTAAGAAATACCATTAAAAATATTGGTTATGATGATTCAAGAAAAGGCTTTGATGCTACCACTTGTGGTGTAACGGTGGCCCTTGGTAAGCAGTCTCCAGATATCGCTCAAGGTGTTGATGAAGGGGCAGGGACCTTTACTGAGCAAGGAGCAGGGGACCAAGGCTTAATGTTTGGTTATGCTTGTAATGAATCAGCTAACTTTATGCCATTAACTATCGATCTTTCTCACCAACTTGCCAGAAAACTTTCTGAAGTTCGTAAAACGGGTCCTCTTCCGCTTTTAAGAGCTGATGGGAAGACGCAAGTCTCTGCCCAATACGTTGATGGAAAAATCTCGCGTCTTGATGCTAT
>JAGOVS010000096.1 GCA_018060625.1 Bacteriovorax sp.
AAAAGCTAAACGAATGACCTGCCAAACCTCTGATGGAGCGACAATTTCAGTCATTATTGCAAGATGGACAAAAAAGAAAAAAGCTTTTAATAAAAACTTAATTGTTCTCGTCTCTGATTTAAAACTTTGTTCAATGCTATCCATAATTTATTATCTTCCATTTTGAGAATTTTTCAATAAATGGAAGCGAGAATCTTTCACATGAGATACCCGATCGTTTAAGTCCTTTGATTGAAATTGGACAATTACCCAATCCTAACCAAAATCTAACGATACAATGTCATCCGTTTTTCATAAGATGTGGGCCTATTAAGATACATGTACACAGCGAGGTTAACGTGTTTAAAAAATTTTTAATGTTTTTTCTTTTGTCTCTGTCTTTTAGCTTATCTGCTGCTCAAAAGATTAATGGTGCAGGTTCTTCATTTATCTATCCAATTGTTACAAAATGGTTTTCTGAATACCAAAAAACCAATAAAGAAGTAGAGTTCAACTACCAATCTATTGGAAGTGGTGGGGGAATTAAGCAAGTTTTGGCCCAAACTGTCGATTTCGGAGCAACAGATGCTCCAATGACTACTGAAGAATTGAATTCTGCAAAAAAACCAATTCGCCACATCCCCGCCATTTTAGGTGCTGTTACTGTCGCCTATAATGTAAAAGGTCTAGAGGCTGGTCTTAAGCTTGATGGTGAGACAATGGCCAATATTTTTCTTGGAAAAGTCACAAAGTGGAACGATCCTTCAATTGCGAAAATTAACCCAAAAGCAAAACTTCCAGCGACAGATATTCTTGTAGTCAGAAGATCAGATGGCTCTGGAACAACTGCTGTTTATTCAACTTTCCTTGCTGATGTTTCAAAAGAGTGGAAAGAGAAAGTTGGTGCTGGAAAAAATATTAACTGGCCGACAGGAATTGGCGCCAAAGGTAACGAAGGTGTTACAGCGATGGTCGCGCAAACTGACGGAGCTATTGGTTACGTTGAACTTGCCTACGCAATCAACAGCAAGCTTGCTACGGCTTCGATAAAAAACAAAAAGGGAGAATTCGTAGCAGCTTCAGTTGATTCGATCACAAGAGCAGGAGCAACGCTCAAAGATTTCTCAGGAGATCTTACTAACAATGTAATCAACGTAGATGGAAAGGGAGTTTATCCAATTTCTTCTTTCTCTTGGATTCTTCTTCCTCAAGATCCTGCATCTGAACCACTAAAGGCCGTAAGAGCTTTCTTAGGATGGGCCCTTAAGGATGGTCAAAAATTTGCTGCCGATCTTCACTATGCCCCACTTCCTAAAAAAATGGCGGATGCTCTCGTTAAATCGATTAAATAGTCTTCTACATCTGAGCTCTCAATTTACCGAGAGCTCAGATCTTTTTCTATCGGCTAAAACCAGATTATTTTTATCATCAAGAGAACAACTATAAACGTCAGCATTGGGCGTATGATTTTAGTGATATTTTTTGTCGCATAACTGGCCCCAATATATGATCCAATCATCATGCCTGTTGCCATGATGAATCCTTCTTTCCAATGCACATATCCATTATGGGCATAAGTAAGTAAAGCTGTTGTCGCAGAAAAAGTATTCGCCATCTTTGAAATCGCAATGGAAGAAAGTAGGGGATATCCCGCTCCTAAAAAAAGACTCAAGAACATAAAAGTTCCCCCCCCCGGTCCAAAGAATCCATCATAGAAGCCGCTTGCAAAGGCCGAGAAAAAAAACAATGAAAAATGAGGTCTAACAAAGTTCTCTTTTTCAGTAAAAAAAACATCTCTTTTCCAAACAATATATAAAATCAGCGGACAAATAAAAACGAGTAAATAGCGAAAAAATTCTTTTGAAACAAACGGGGTGAGAGAGCTGCCAAAAAAAGATCCCAAAGCGCACACTAAGCAAAATGAAACCCCCTCACGCCATCTTAAATGACCCTTGCGTGCATAAACAACTAAAGCAATAAGGGCCCCGGTTGATCCAACAATTTTATTTGTTCCAATGGCTTCTGCCCCAGGAGCAATGGCAATGGAAAGAGTTGGAAGAGAAATAAGTCCACCTCCACCAACAATGGAATCAACGAGACCAGTAAGAAAACCCATAAAACTTAAAAATAAATGATTCATGACTAATGAGGCTACAGGGATTCATGCTCTTTTTCAATTGAACTATCAATTCCTTTTGTCGATAAAAAAAACGTTGTTGCAAGGGACTTCTAAAAATTGTAGGTTGAAAAAATAAATAAAATACCAGCGATGTAAAAAAATGACTTCATTTTCTGAATTAAAACTTCTAGATCCCATTAAACTAGCTTTAAAAGAAGCGGGCTATACTCACCCAACCCCCATCCAAGCTCAGGCGATTCCCGCCCTTCTTGAGGGAAAAGATCTTCTTGGATGCGCTCAAACCGGCACAGGAAAAACCGCGGCCTTCGCACTTCCAATTCTTCACAGGCTTGTTGAATCTAATAAAAAGGCACCTTCAAAACACGCAAGAGTTTTAGTTCTTACGCCAACGAGAGAGCTTGCGATTCAGGTTCACGAAAGTTTTATTACCTATGGAAAAAATTTAAATTTAAAATATGCCGTTGTTTATGGTGGCGTAGGACAAACTCCTCAAGTTAAATCTATGAACGCCGGTGTTGATGTCTTAGTTGCAACCCCTGGTCGCTTGATGGATTTAATTGAACAAGGCTTTATAAAACTGGCAGCACTTGAAGTTTTTGTATTAGACGAAGCTGATCGCATGCTCGATATGGGATTCATTCATGATATAAAAAAAGTTTTAAAACTCCTTCCTCCAAAAAGACATAATCTCTTTTTCTCGGCTACAATGCCTCCAGAAATAGAGAAGCTAGCTAACTCTATTCTCATTAATCCTGTTAAAGTAGAAGTTACCCCTGTCTCCTCAACCGCAGAACTCATTTCTCAAACCGTCATGTATGTTGACCGCGAAAATAAGCGAGCCTTACTAAAACATATTCTCGATGACAGCAATTTCAAGCGAGTCATCGTTTTTTCGCGTACCAAACATGGGGCCAATAAGATTGTCGACTTTCTTGAAAAGAGTGGGATTATTTCTGAGGCCATACATGGAAACAAATCTCAAACGGCTCGCCAAAGGGCGCTGGAAAATTTTCGTTCAGGACAAACTCGTGTCCTTATTGCAACGGATATTGCGGCAAGAGGAATTGATATCGATGACATCTCTCACGTTATCAATTTTGATCTCCCTAACGTCAGTGAAGATTATGTTCACCGCATAGGGAGAACTGCTCGTGCCGGGGCCAGTGGGGTTGCTATTTCATTCTGTGACTCTGAAGAAAAGGCTTTTCTTAAAGACATCGAAAAACTCATTGGGAAAAGTATTCCTCTAGTAGATGACCAGCCATTTCATTCCCAGATCGTGGTTGATAGCAGAATGTTATCAAAAGGTAAGGCAAAAACTCTCATTGATGGTCGAAATACTCGTCCTAACAACAGAGAAAGACACAAATCTAGAAATAATCCAAAAAAGAAGTAATAGTATTAGGATTTCTTGGATTATAATGTTAGGGTGCATTTGAAAATGTTAGTCGTCTTTAGATTTGTGGTCAGTTTTGTTAGCCCTCCTCTAAGCGGCCCCAACCTTAGGAGGTTATATGGGTAGAAAACTTTATGTCGGAAATCTTCCGTACTCTGCAAACGATTCAATCCTTAAACAAAAATTCGAAGAAGTTGGAACTGTAGATTCTTCTAAAGTTATCACAGACCGTGAAACTGGAAGAAGCAAAGGTTTCGGATTTATCGAAATGTCAACGGATGAAGAAGCTGAAGAAGCAATCAGCAAATTCCATGGCCAAGACTTTGACGGTCGCGCAATGACTGTTTCAGAAGCTAAGCCAATGGTTCCAAATGATTCTCGCGGCGGAGCTGGCGGCGGCGGATCACGTGGTGGATTCGGCGGCGGTGGTGGAAACAGAAACCGTTACTAGTTTTTTAAATTAAATTTTAAATAAAAAAGGGCCATCGCAAGATGGCCTTTTTTTGTCAAATATTCCGATTTTCCAAATTAAGGCCATAAATTATCAAAAACTAGTACTATCTGCGACTATTGAAAAGTTTCATTTATGAAGTAGAATAAACTTTGTATGGAAAAAATAAAAACCTTTGTTACATTATTCTGCTGTTTTTCATCTTTCTCTTTAATGGGGCAAAAATTAATTAAACCAGAATTTCATGAAGAAATTTGGAAATCAGGTGATCATTTTATATCACTAATCAGAGAGGATAATACTCATTTTCTTTATTCTGAAAATTGTAAAAATAAAAAATGTGCCGCAATTATCAAGACAAAAAATGTTTCTTTAAAAAGAGATGATAAAACAATTCATGACTCCAGTGGAAAAAATCCAGGATCAGTAATTTGTAAGAAAATATTTAATCAAGTTGTTTTTTATCTAAAAGATATTCAAGGAAATGAAAATACCTTTTGTCTTTTTCCAGACAAGTCATTTATTTCTTCATCATCTCTTTCTTCATTGATTTTACAAAATAATGAGCAGGATAAAAATTAATGAGAATAACTTTTTTTATTTTGATCCATTTGGTTATTTCTGGTTTAAATGCCCAAGAGTGTGGACAGTTGATCGAAGGAGAAGAGATTAGGCTAGATGCATCCGGAAAAAGCTTAGAAAAAAGCAGAGTTCAGGATCAAGATGGGTTAAATACCTGTTATGCAAATACAGCTTCAGTAATGCTTCAATCAGCACTTGAGGGAAATCCAGATATTTCATACCTACACATAGCACTTGCCCACGCAGACAAAGTAACAAGCCAATTGCAAGGCTCTACTTTTGCCTTTCAAGGAAATAAAAAATTACTTCTTGATTTTGGGAATACCTGTGACGCCATAAATGCCGCTCGCGATATAGGCGGAGTTTGTAAAAGAAAAGATGTTTATTTAGAAAAGCTTCTACTTAATAACAACCTTGGCTACTTAAGCGATCCTAAAAACATACAACAACAAATATTCACAGTACTTTCTGATTATTTAGATTTAATTCATGAAAATTTTAACTCTCAAGAACAACCATTAAATTCAAAAGAAAAACAAACAATTATTAATGAGATGAGAAAAACAATTGAAAAAAATATGCCAAAATATTCTTTTCAAAACTGCAAGAAGGAAGATCCTAGCAATGCCCTAATGGCCATGACCAACCTGATCATATTAGCATTCAATGAAAAATATAGTAAAAGTAGAAATGATCTATACCCACTCACCTCTGCATATATAAATGGTAGAACAGGTGACATCATGGGTCTCGACACCAAGACTCTTGAAAAAGAATATTTTAGTATTTTAAAAGGTATCCCTGCTCCAACTTCTGCAACAAATGCCCTTCTTAGCGCGATTGAAAAATTAAATATTGCTAATTTAAGCAGAGAAAGCTTACTTGAAGGTCTAAAAAGAATAGATCCGAATGTCATCGAAAAACTTGAAGAAGACTATCAAAGATATGTTTTGAATGATTTTTCAGTTTGTTCAAAACAAAATGATTACGTGACAAACTTTGACGGGTTCTTGACTGATCTACGTCTCAACACTTGCCTCAGTAGTAACCTACGAGGTGTTATTTGGGACCCCATCGATAAATTAATAAATCTTAAGGAGTCTAAATTAGATTTACCAAAATTAATTGATTTTATTTTAAATTCACCCGAACTCAGTTACATTAACACTATGACCCTTGCTGTTGCACCTGATTGCACCGAAGACAAGAAAATTAAAATTCCTAAAAATTTGAAATGCAATAACGAGAAAATAAAATTTACTGATAAAGAGCTCGTTCCAGACTCGTCTGATGAAAAATTACGAATTGATAAAGAAGCATTAAAATTAAGAGAAACGACACTCCAATCTATGCAAAATAATAGGGCCGTTGGCTTAGGAGTTTGTCAGGATTTCCTAATAAAAGGACTTGACCATAACAGCTTCAAGCGTCATGAAGATGGTGTCCAGGTTGTCTGTGATCGTGGCATGCACGCAGTAACAATTATTGGACTTAGATGCAAGAAGAATAAAATAGATTATTTAATACAAAATTCTAACGGTGAATGGAGAGATTTGAACACGGATAAATTCGAGCGAGATGTAAAAGTCGGGAAAGCCTGGATAGATGAAAACGAAATAATAAAAAATACTACTTACTATTCTCACTTCGATTAAAATTCAATTTTAAATAGAAACTTTTTTAATAGTATCATTTGATACTATCAAAGGCTGCACCTGAACCAAAATTAAGACGCAAGAACCGTATAAGTGCAATTAAGAAACTCATGCAATTGAGGGAAACACTTTATATGTCGGTGGCTTGATGAGGATTTAAAATGGCTTAAACGGCAATCCTCGGTCATTCAAACCATATAAACGAACAGGTTATAAATAACTACCTTTATCTAGTTTTTTATAGTACACCGTGCCGCAATGGCGTTAAGAGGTATTTATGGGTGCAAAACAACTTGCTATTAAAATTGATGAAAATATTAAAGATGCCCTAGACGCTTTTTGCGAAGAGAAGGGACTTATGATTAATAGATTCATTGAAGATGCCATCATCGACAAACTTGAAGAATATGAAGACGTTTCCGATCTTCGCAAACTTCGAAATGAATCTTCTAAGCCATTTGATGAGGTACTAGAGGAGCTTAAGGCAAGTGGTAAAATATAAGATTGAAATTTCTTCCTCTGCTGAAAAATCTATAAAAGAAATTGCAAAAAAGATCTAATTAAAATAGTAGAAGCAATACATATTTTGTCTATAACCCCCTTCCCTGAAGGCTGTCGCAAGTTGGCCGGAGAAGTTGGTACTTATAGAATTAGACAAGGTGACAAGGTGACAATCGAATAATCTATGAAGTCGAAGGAAAAAAGCTTCTCATTCTTGTACTTAAAATCGGACATCGCAAAGACATTTATCGATAAATCTAAAACACACTTTAAATGTCGGTAGTTTGCTCAGGTTTTAAAATGGCGCAAACGGCAGGAGTCGAACCACTAAGTACTTACTTTTAATAGCTCATTGACTCATATATAGCAACATTATACAATGTTACCAGAAAAACATAACTTTCATAAGGTTGCTATACATGGATCCAAGAAAAAACCCCTATGCTCCTGGTGCAGGCACCCTCCCTCCACAGCTCGCGGGTAGAGATGAAATTATTGAACAGGTTGATATACAACTAGATCGTTGTCGTAACGGTCTGCCTTTTCGTAGTTTTTTATTGGTTGGTCTTCGAGGTGTTGGCAAAACCGTCTTACTTAATCATCTTTCGCTTGAAGCTGAAGCAAAAGGATTTGCCGTAGTATCCATAGAAACTCCTGAAAAACGATCACTTCCGGCCTTAATCATTCCTTCATTAAGAGCAAGCTTACTCAGACTCGACAAAGCTTCTGCCGCCAGTGAAGCAAGCAAAAAAGCAATGAAGGCACTGGGTGGGTTCGTGAGTGCAATGAAGCTCAAATATAATGATATTGAGTTTGGGCTAGATCTCGGCAATGAACCTGGAGTTGCAGACTCTGGTGATTTAGAAAGCGATTTGATAGATCTATTTATTCAGCTTGGTTTAGCAGCTAAAGATAAAAAAACTGCCTTAATTCTTTTTATCGATGAAGTTCAATATATTTCCGAAGCAGAATTTGCTGCATTAATTATGGCGTTACATAAATGTACTCAAAAGCAACTTCCGATTGCCTTAGTTGGAGCGGGCCTTCCTCAACTTGTCGGTCAAGCAGGACGAGCTAAATCATATGCTGAACGATTATTTCAGTATCCTGAAATTGGACCTCTTAATAACGATTCTGCAAAAATCGCATTAATCGTTCCTGCAAAAAAATTAAATGTAGAGTATGAAAATTTAGCACTTGAAGAAATACTACTTCAAACCCAAGGTTATCCTTATTTTCTACAAGAGTGGGGAAAGCATTGTTGGCAATGTGCTGACAGCTCTCCAATAACTGAAGTTAATGCAAAAAATGCAACCTCTTTAGCAATTGCAGAGCTCGATGCCAGCTTTTTTAGGGTTAGATTTGACCGACTTACTCCAACTGAAAAGAAATATCTTCGTGCAATGGCAGAGCTTGGGCCCGGTCCTCATAGATCTGGAGACATTGCACAGCTTTTAAAAAAAGACGTTTCTGCTGTAGCTCCAACCAGGGCCAATCTAATAAACAAAGGAATGATTTACAGTCCAGAGCATGGTGATAATAGTTTTACTGTCCCTTTGTTTGATGGATACATGAAAAGAGTAATGCAAAATTTAGAAAATTAACAAATGAAAAAAGATCAAAAAACCATTGTTAAAAGTATTTTAGAAACTATCTTCAATAAAGAAGACAACGTTAAATCTTATCTCTTGAAGCCGAAATCGATTAAGCAAGACCAAGCCCTTGTACCAAAAAAGTTAGTTCTAAGCTCTCGTAAAGTTAATGTTCAAGATTATTTTCCAAAAATTGTAGATCAATTCAAAAAACTTTCTTTGCCATTTGAAATTGAATTATTTGATTTAAAAATAATAGATGATAAAAACAAAAGAAATAAAATCCCTTTCTGGAACACTAATCAAATCGTGAAACAATCTCCTTGGAGACTATGCCCCATTGGAAAATCGTGGGTTACAAGACACCCCAAACATTTAAAGTCTGGAACGATTACTGATCACGATGGACATTGCAGACTAAACCACAAGGGACATGATATTTTACATGCTGACGAAATACGGCATATTCCGACTTTAGAAATATTTAGAAATGCTTCCGTAAAAGTTTCAACCGATAAACTTGTTTTTGGTGATGATGCCAATAAATATAATGAGCTCATTAATGGTTGGTGCGCTTATTGGAATGAAATACTAAAACCAGACGTTCCATTGCATCCAAATTATATTAAAGCACTCATGGCCACTGAAAGTGGCTTTAGCGAAAACCCATTTACTCGAAACAAGAACCATAAGGCCATTGGGCTCATGCAAATCATGCCCGAAACAATTGGATACCTAAGCACTAACTCCAAAGATATAAAAGACCATTTTATTGAAATGGACAAAGAAGACGCCAAAGATCCAAGTGTTGCTATTGCAGCCTCAATAAGATGGTTATTTAGAAAACATCGGCTTGCAAAAGGTAAAAACAAGAATGTGACATGGATGGATGCACTGGAAGAATATAAGGGCATATCTAAGCAAAAAGGATTAGATTCAGACAAAATACGTAATGATTTAAATAAATTTTTTAATGATCTCACCAAGAACTCAAAATGAAATACTTTATTTCAATCCTTTTAATTTTTTGTATTCATCAGGTTCACGGTCAATCTAATCTAAAGAAGAAATATCCAAATTTATTACTAACGGATGACTTCGGAATATTAACTGCGAAGGATTTACAAGCTGATCCTTCGGGTCGTTCACAGTGGCAGTGCTTCGAAACAAAAAATGTTACTTTTAACTATAATACTTGGAAAGCTCCTGATCCAATGGGAGCCTACAACGTTATTGTTGATTTATGTCTATATTCTTTTCAAGTAAAATCTGATCCACTTCACTATTACGGTAGCCGAAGAGCAAATCGACTCACAATTTGCAAAACCTTAAAGCGGTCATGGATTAAATTTACTAAAAATCAGACATATATATGTCTACATGGAGAATCATACAGAGATGCTGAAAAAGTTAATCATGGTAAAAAATTTCAATATGAAAAAAATTGGATCTTTCATGAATTTAAAACGCTTAAAGGTTACAGTTATTAACATTTCGAAGTAATCTATTTTTACTTACGGAACAATCAACGCATAATCTAAATCCATGATCACCACCAGCAACATTAACTAGGATGTTCCCTTTTGAGTCCTTAAGATAATCAAAAAGAATGTTCAAAAATGGCGCAATCGGCAGGAGTCGAACCTGTAGGTGTTGACTATATTCCCATAGCCACACACAAGCTATTGAAATGACATTGTCCCTCTCACACTTATTAGCAATTATTAGTGATTATTAGCCATTATTAAAGATTATTAGATGACATAAAATCCAATAATTATTATAGCTTGAATATGAAATATAATCCATTTAGACCCAACAGCATCGTCACTCCCGGTATGTTCCAGGGAAGATACGATGAAATTCAAACAATTCAGCAATGCCTAAACCAGGCTAAAAATGAAAATGCAACTTGGATGGACGCGCTAGAAGAATATAAGGGCATAACAAAGCAAAAAGGCCCCATATCCGACACCATTCGTAATAAGCTCCAACAATTTTACAAAGATTTATCTGAAAATAAGTAAAGGTATTTATGAGAATTTTTACTTTCTTCTTCCTCATTGCTTTATCTCTCAATGGATATGCTAATTCAGCATTAAAGCAGAAATACCCTCATGGATTATTAACTGAGGATTATGGAATACTTGATGACAATGACCTTGCGGCCGATGCAAAAAATAATAAGCCATACCCTTATGACATTAATAAATTTCAACCTGCCTATATGCGATGGCAGTGCTTTCCAACTAAAAATACCAAATTTACTTATGATAAATGGAAAGGGAACGATCCTTGGGGATCTGAAACTAAAATTGTAGAAATGTGTGCATATTCTTTCTACGCTCAAGATGGAAATATTTCACATTCTTATTCTGGCAGGAGAGCTTTCTATATAGAAAAGATTGGACTTGGAATCAGTTTAAAACAAATAAAGGCTGCCATTATTATTTTCAAAGTGGATGCATTTAAATGTCGGTGGTTTGTTCAGGATTTAAAATGGCGCAAACGGCAGGAGTCGAACCTGCGACCACTTGATTCGTAGTCAAGTACTCTATCCAACTGAGCTACGTCTGCGCAAATTTTAAAGAACGAAGATGAAAACTTACAGTCAAAAAGTT
>JAGOVS010000097.1 GCA_018060625.1 Bacteriovorax sp.
ATTATCAACAGTATCCTAAGCGTGGTCTCATTCCAGAGCAAGTTTATAAAATGATTGAAGAGGTAGGAGGAAGTGAAATTCTCTCCCGCTTTGAAGGGATGACTTCTACTACTGAAGAGATTGATCTAGAGTCACTGTCGGCAAAGGCCGGACTCAAGTTTGAATGGGAACCCCAAACGACTCCGTGGACTGGATTTGATTCCGAATTTAATGGGGATCGTGTAATGATTAAGGCGATCACCTTAGATGGACCGGCCGCTAAAGCGGGGCTTAATGCAGGAGATGAAATTTTGGCCATCAATGGAATACGCATGTTAAAAGAGCGTTTTAGTGATTATAGCAAATTTTTAAAAGTGAATCAGATTTATCAAGTAACCATTTCAAGGCTTTCTGTGCTTCAAACCCTTTCCTTAACTATTGGAGTGGCCCCTATGAAGCTTCGGTCCATTAGCGTTGTGGATCGCCCTTTGGCCGAAAAAGTTTTTTTGGCCAAAAACTAAACGGGCAAATTTTCCCAAACATGTAAAAGAGGTCATTATCTTGCTAAAATAATTGAAATGAAAACACACCTTTTTATTCTTGTGATTTTAGCAAACTTGACTTTTTTTTCTTCTGCCATGGCCTCCTGTGGAGACTTTAGGCTTCAAGGAAAGATTTGGAGAAATCCAGAGACTTTTAAGTTTGAACTTAAAGTTTTTTTGGGAACAGTGAAGGAGACAACCTATGAGCTTCCGGAAAAAAATTATTACAAACTTCTCGCCTATCGAGATCATGCAGTAGAGCTTTTGGCCAAGAGTGAAACGGAGGTTGTCTATTTTCACGGGGTCATTACAGAAATCATTAAGATAAAAAAAATATTAGATTTTACTCCTTCAAAAGATGACTCAAAGTTAGTAGAAAAGAGAGCTTGCAAATGAGCAGGGGATTCTTCGTTTTTTTCCTTTTTCTCACTCTGGCCTATTCCTCCAGAACTCATGGAAAAAATATCATGTTTAATTTTGGTGGCGCAGGAGATACTCCAGGAAAACGAACTATTTTTGATGGCTTTTTGAATTCACTCTATTTTTTTAAACCTAAGGCCGATTGGGAAATGCGTTTTAATTTTGATGGGGACCACTCATTAACAACCAGTGATATTAAAACTTTTTTCACGCCAGAAAATCCTAAATTTACTCCAATGAATTTCTATAAAGAAATCAACACTCTTATTGAAAAAATAAATAGCGGAGAAATCAAGGCAGGTGATCAGCTCATGCTCAACCATTTGGGACATGGAGGTGATCGTTATAGTTACCAGACCCATTTTATAGCCGCCATCCCCGATGAATCTGATCCCACAAACTCGGGACTGGGCCTTGATCTACTGATCCCCTTATTTGAAGCGGCAAAGGCCAAAAATGTAAAGCTCGCCTTTTTCGATGCGAGCTGCTACTCAGGAGGGAGTCAAAAATTGGCAGAGCTTTATCCAGAGGCCTGTGTGATAAGTTCGACTTCTTCAAATAATCTTAGTTACTCAGAGTTTCTGTTGCACTTTTTTAAGGGAATGACCCCGGGAAAGAATTTAGAAGATCTTTTTTTAGAAAGTAGAGACAAGAGCATTAATCCTGGTCTTCCTATGATTTCAGGAGGAGCTATGGCCAATGAAGCAGCGGCATTAAATGAGCAATGGAGTTGGAACACCGGAATTGGGTCCCATGGCTACGATATGTTTTATAAGCGCGTACAAGTCTTGATTAAGGAATTCGGTATCAAAGATGAAGTGAAGAATTGCCAATTTTTAGACATCAAACCCTATTTAGAGGGCCTTGATTCTATAAAGGAGCTTATTTATTTCATTAACAAACGTGACGTTTCCGAAGTCATTATGAATCTTAAAAAAATATTTGAAGAATTTAATTTTGTTAATTCCCAGTATCTTTATTATGAAACTCAAAAAGAGGCGATAGGAGCAAAAGAGGAGATTTTCACTTTCCCAGAGCATAAAACGAGACAAAGTGAGCGCTTTACGTGGAATGAGCTCTCCGCTATGGATTTTGCAAGGATCTTACATGATCTTGAAGGCGAGAAATTAGTTTGCGAAAGATCTCAAAATTGCAATCTGCTAAAAGAAAAAGAGACAACGATTATTTCTCTCCAAAAGCGATTTGAAGAAATATCAGCGAAACCTGAATTCAGTGAGCTGGCAAAAATAAAAGAGCAACAGGATGAAATAAAGAAAAGCACAGTGCGTCTTTCCAAGGAATTTGTCGCACAAGAGCGACTTCTCTACCGAGAGCTCTATTCTATAGATCAAATGAAATCAAAGACCCCCAATCCCTGCAAAAATTTTATTCTTTGAGAAAAAACATATTGCATGGCCCTGAGATCTTTGGCATAACCAAGTCTCAAAATATTATATTCAGGGATTCAATTGATGATGCCAGAAGAAATGCAGGCCACTTTGGGGACAATTCTCCTTTTTATCGCTCTTTTAAGTCTCATGTGTCTAAAAACTCTTTAATTTAATTCTTTGATCTTCATTCATTCCTTCTTATAATTCCAGGTGAGTATTATTTGAACCTGATCTTTGAGGAGAATGCCCATGAGTAGTGAATTAAGAGATTCTGTTTCCCTTTTACGCAATAAGGCCACTTCAAGAGCTCCACGCCATTTTGACATTCCTAAAGATAATCGTGGGATGACCAAAAAAGTAAGTGATTATTACGGAGAGCTTACTTTTGATTTTAAAACATCAGAAGATATTTCAGATGCCATTAAAAAAGACATTATTAAGGCCATCGATGAAGGCAAAGGTATCAAGAAAGAACATGCTGAAGCAGTCGCTAAGGCCGTTACTGATTGGGCCGTGAGAAATGGGGCCACTCACTTTTGTCACTGGTTTCAACCGCTCACGGGAGGAACAGCTGAAAAACACGATGCCTTTTTTCAATTGAAAGATGGAAAACCGATAGAGCGTCTTTCGGCTTCGCAACTGATGCAAGGTGAGCCAGATGCTTCTTCCTTTCCCAATGGAGGTTCGCGCTCAACGTTTGAGGCCCGCGGCTACACGACTTGGGATTTAACGAGTCCGATGTTTTTAATTGAAACGACGAATGGAAGTACTCTTTGTATTCCAACGGCATTTGTCTCTTATAATGGTGATGCTTTAGATGTTAAAACACCACTTTTGCGCTCTATCTCTAAACTCACTGTTGCAGCAACAAAATTTTTAAATCTTGCAGGTCATAAAGAGACAACCTCTGTTTATGTGACTTGTGGAGCAGAACAAGAGTATTTTCTTATTGATAAGGCCTTTTATTTTGCTCGCCCTGACTTGGTCATGACTGGACGAACTTTATTTGGAGCGCTTTCAACTCGCAATCAACAATTAGAAGACCATTACTTTGGACTGATTCCTGATCGCGTTCTTGCGTTTATGCAAGAGCTTGATTACGAGCTTCATCGACTGGGCATTCCAGC
The DNA here is from genome assembly GCA_018060625.1 of Bacteriovorax sp. Classification (GTDB taxonomy): domain Bacteria; phylum Bdellovibrionota; class Bacteriovoracia; order Bacteriovoracales; family Bacteriovoracaceae; genus Bacteriovorax. Next base: position 3,460 of record JAGOVS010000097.1, read on the forward strand.
AAAAACTCGCCACAACGAAGTGGCCCCTGCCCAATTTGAATTGGCCCCGATTTTCTCAGAGGCCAATGTAGCAGCTGATAACAATCAAATGGTCATGACGACTATGAGAAGAATTGCAGAAAAGCACGATATGATGGTGCTCTTGCATGAAAAACCATTTGCTGGCATCAATGGTTCTGGAAAGCATGTCAATTGGTCTATGAGTGATAACACGGGATTAAATTTACTAGAGCCAGGCAACGAACCTCATTCGAATTTGCGCTTTTTAGCGACTGTGGCCATGATTGTAAAGGCCCTCCATCGTCATGCTAAACCTCTTCGAATGGCCATCTCAGGAGCGGGAAATGATCATCGTTTAGGTGCCAATGAAGCACCTCCAAGTATTATTTCTGCTTACCTAGGTGATACGCTTGGAAAAATATTTCATTCAATTGCTGAAGACAAGACATTTTCACCAACGATGAATAGTGTAATTGACTTGGGAACAAATCAATTGGCGCATTTATTAAAGGACAATACTGATAGAAACAGAACGTCTCCATTTGCTTTTACAGGAAATAAATTTGAATTTCGCGCCGTTGGTTCTAGTCATGCGATTGGCTTTCCCATGACAATTCTGAATGCTGCCGTGACTGAAGTGATGATTGAATCAAACACTTATCTAGAAGCGGAATTAGCAAATGGCCAAAGCATTGATCAAGCGCTGACGAGTCTAACAAAGAAATTAACCTCAGAGTCTCACCATGCCATCTTCAATGGTGATGGATACTCTCAAGAGTGGGTTGATGAGGCTAAAAAGCGCGCACTTCCAAATCTTCGCACGACTCCAGAAGCTTTGAAGACCATGACTGAGAAAGGAACATATAATTTTTTAGTTGATCTTGGAATTTTTAAAGCAGAGGAAATTGATACTCGCTACAATATTTTATTAGAGCGCTATATAAAAATTCGCGAAATTGAATTAGAGACCTTGATTGATATGATTCATCAGTTCGTTATTCCTTCAGGTCTTGATTATAAAAACGTTTTGGCAAAAGTGATTAAGAATCAAAGCAAAATTGGAGTGACTTCAACTTTTGAAATGGATTCTTACAAAAAAGTTTCAGCGAAAATTGATGAGATACATGCTCTTTCACAAAATTTGAGTAAAGAACTTCATGGAAATCATTCTGATCATCAGAAGTATGCGGAAAAAATTGCTCAAGAACTGATGGGGGTTTCTACTACGATGGCGACAATTTGTAATGAGTTGGAAGAGTTGATTCCGAATCAGTTTTATAATTTGCCTAAATATTATGACATGTTGTTTTTGAGATAGTCTTTAATGGGAGATGGCCTCTGCCAAATGGGGCCATTCTCTTTTGAGAACTAGGCGTTTTTCGGAAATTCTCATTTGCCGTATGAGAAGGTTTTCTCTATAGTCAGGGCATGAGTATATTATGCAATTTAAAGAATCTTTCCCTCAACTTTGGGTTGAAAACTATTTTCAATAAGGCCCAATTAACCGTTAATGTAGGTGATCGTATTGGCCTGTTGGGTTTAAATGGAAAGGGAAAGTCTACCCTTTTTAAAATCTTAAATGGCGAGGTTACTCCAGATCACACCACTCCTCCTTTTGAGTTTCATAAGGCACGAGGAGAAGACAACCAGCGATTCTCCCTTTTTTATGTTCCTCAGGAATTGCCTTTAGAGGGGAATGAACATCTTACGATTAATGATTATTTGTTCGTTTTTTATCCTGAACTAAAAGTCATGTTCGAAAATAACTTAGAAGATTTTGAACAACATCATGGATGGGACCTGATATCGAATTACGAATCATTTCTCAAGTATTTTAACCTGCTCGATTTAGATAAATTAGTCTCTGAGCTTAGTGGGGGAGAACAAAAGAAGATTCTCTTAAGTCTTGGGCTCTCGAGCATGGCCAATCTTATTTTGTGGGATGAACCAACAAATCATTTGGATATTGAAACAATTAGACTTTTTGAAGACGAGCTGAACTCTTGTCAAAAAGCTTTTATGCTCATTACTCATGATCGTTATTTACTTTCTAAGTTAACCAAAAGAATTTTGCATATTCAAAATGGTGTGATTGAAAGTTTTTCTGGATCATATACCGATTATCTTCAGTTTTTGGAAGAGTCAGAACACTCCAAAATGAAACTACTTGAGAAGCTAAGAAATAATTTAGATCGCGAGCAAGCTTGGATGAGACAAGGAGTGAAGGCCCGCCGAACTCGTAGTAAAAAGCGTGTAGAAAATTTTAATGAACTTAAAGATAAGGTCACGACGATTGTTTCTTCCGCTAAAAGAAATCTGGAACTCAATCTCTCTCAATCAAATCGTCAGACAAAAGTACTGGCCTCTTTTTCTGATATGAGTTTTGCCTATCCAGGCAGCGAGAAACTCTTGTTTGAATCCCTTAATGGTGAAATTCAAAAGGGAAATAAAATTGGTCTTTTGGGCAATAATGGCGTTGGAAAAACAACACTATTAAAACTTATTCTTGAAGAATTAAGGCCCACTAGTGGCCAATTGAAAACGGCCGAGGGTCTAAAGGTTCAGTACTTCTCTCAAAAAAGAGATGAACTAGAGACGGAGAGCACTCCCTATCAAGTTTTGGGAGATGGCTCGGATTTCGTTGAATTACCTGATGGATCGAAACGGCATGTCTTTTCCTATTTCGAGAGTTTTCTCTTTCATCGCAATGATATCCACAGACCACTCAAGACGTTTTCAGGAGGCGAGAAGAGCCGCTTACAGCTTGCTCTCAATCTCACACGAATTGGGGATATCTTAATCTTTGATGAGCCAACCAATGACCTCGATTTGGAGACGATTCAGATTCTAGAAGAAAAACTGGGGGCCTTTCCAGGTGCCGTGATTCTCATTAGCCATGACCGTACATTTTTAAGCACGGTCACTAATAAAGTATGGCTTTTGGAAGCGGGGAAATTACAAAACTTTGAAGGTGGCTATGAACAAGTGGCCCCTTATCTTGAGGCATTGGAGATGGAGAGGGATTTGAAGTAGGTCTTGGAATCGAGTGTGGACTTTCGTGTTACTCTATTTGTTAGAGGCATGGCCTTTCTTGAATCAATGAGCGTCCCCGTGATCGAATGATTTTTTTGTTTTATGGCCTAATCTGTCCTATTGGCGATTACGATTTATAAATATCTGAAAGATAATCTCATGCTCTTAAGTTTAATAATGGAAAAATAATTTTTTCATATTGAGGAGTGATATAAATCAGGTCTTTTTTTGATTAAACTCAATGTTAAATTAAAAACAAAGAGTAAAAATAATATCAAAAGATATACAGAGGAGGTTTATATGAATATCTTTAGATCCCCACTTAAAAATTATATGCCTGTAATTTCCAGAGAAAGATCTGATTATGATTTGTTTAAAGAGTTTGAGGACGCTTTTAATCGTAATTTACATAATAATTATGAAGCGTCACTTCCGAAAGTTCCAATGAATCTTAATATTGCTGAATCTAAAGAAGGTTATCATATTGAGGCAGAACTTCCAGGTGTTAAGAAAGAAGAAATTGATATTAGCATGAAGGGGGACTATCTTATTATAAAAGGAGACAAACGAAGTTTCAACGAAGAAAATAAAGAGAACTATCACAGAGTCGAGAGAAGTCATGGTAGTTTTTATCGGTCTGTACAAATGCCAAAAGACGTAGACCATGAGAGAATCATTGCTTCACTTAATGATGGAGTCTTGAAAATTGATGTAATGAAATCTTCGGCACCAGATCGTAGTGAAAAAAAGATTAGTATTAAGTAATACTTTAAGGCCAGGGTTTTAGTAATTAATTAAAACCCTGGTCACTGAATTATTCATGGTTGGGATTAAATTTGTCAAATTCCTTCATGCTTTAGTTGTTTTAGTTTTTTATGAAGCCTCTTGAGAATTATTTCAATTTCATTGAATTCACGTGCTTCTCTAAGAGCTTTATTTACACCTTTACTATTGGCAAGATTCACAAAATTGCTAATGAATATCGTTTGAAGTGATTTTTTTGCTAAAAGAAAAAGGGATCACTTAGCTTATCCCCATTTAAATCACGTTCATACCAAGAAGGTTTTTCTGCTTTGATTCTCGTAAAAATAAATTGATCTTCTTTCAACTTTTCACCCATTGAGAGTAGCTTTTTTATTGCCTGGGCCCCATTCAAATGAGGGTATTTTATGCGAAGCTTAGCAATTGATCGGGCAATAATTGGCGAGGACATAGATGTTCCCGTAGACTTAACAAAACCGTTATTAGAGAGACATTCCTTGGCGACGTCTGCCAAGAATTTTTTTGTTTCAGTAGCATTATTCCACGGGGCATTTGTTTCATTTAAAAGTATGTCTGTACTCTGGCTGGTGTATAAATTGTCATTTAAGAGACGACAAGTTTTAAGCGGAGCAAGGGAGAGGATATCTATACCAGGGGCAAGAATAAAAGGAGATTTCTGGGTGACATTGGTGAACTTCGCTCGATTGCCTTCCTTATCAAGGGCCCCAACACAGATTACATTGGGAGCGCTGATACCACAGGGAAGCTGTTTATAGTCGTTGCCATCTATAAAATAGCCACTGTTTCCTGAGGCCATGACAAAAGTGATATCAGGATGATTTTTAAAAAAGGCATTGATTAATTTATAGACTTGGAAAAATTCCTCATAATCTTTTGTGCCTTTTGGGGTCTCCTTAGTTTTAAGAACCATGGCCAAGGAGAGATTGATGACTTTGACTCCACTGTCTGCGGCCATATGAAGGGCCTTTAATACATTACGGGAAACTGGCATTTGGCCCATTTTTGATTCTTCTAATTCACCAGATTTGTAAATTTGGTTAACGGGTAAAACACGGTAGCTGATGAGCCCTAACTCTGGGGCATCATAAGTCATCAGTCCTGCGACATGAGTTCCGTGGAATGATCCCGTATCACTTTCTTGATCAATTCTTTGGTAAGGACTAATGATCTTTTCGATCTTAGGATAAGCGCTGATGAGCATTTGAATATGCTTGGTGAGTTCATTGGCCGTATTTTTTGCCGTTGCTGGAGAGTCTGGATCAGTATCGGCCGTCATGGCCAAATAAGGAGACGGCCAATGATCCTGACCGATGAAATCATGACCTAGAGCAGTTGGTTGATTATTTTTGTCTAAGTTAAAGTGTAGATTATTTTTTAATTCTGGATGATTATAATCGACCCCATAATCAATGATGGCCATGAGGATTTTATGTCGGGCATTGATTTTTTTATAATCGCGAGGCACAGGATTGGGGTTGGCAATTTCTTGGCGATCACTTGTCACAATCAGTTGATTATCACCGATTTCACAACCTGTGAGGAGTAGTGCTGAAGAAAGAGTTAAGAAAGGGAGCAATATTTTTGTTTTCATTTTATAATCCTGAACTTTGCCTAAATTGATAGGGACTCAATCATTGATTGAAGATCACTCTATTGCATTTAAGATGTTTTGATTTTCTTTTAACCACTGAGCAGCTTTTATCGTCGGCATTTCTTCTGCTTTTAGATTAGTGAGTTCTACCGATAAAATATCTTTTGTTCTTTTTTTCAATTCTCTTATTAATTTTTTTCTTTCCAGTAGTCCCCATACAACAGATTTTGATCGAGAAGAATTTAAAAAACGAGCGGCATTTTTTCGGACATCATAACTGTATTTATACTTTGGCAGAGAAACCATGATGGACTTGGTGGCATCTTTCTCCTCTTTTATTTTGATTTCGACATTTATCTTCTCTCCACTTTCATCAAGAATGAGCATTTCGGCCTTTTTGAGCATTGCTTGAGCTAAGTCTTCTGAAACTTCGTGGTTTGGAAGAATTCCGAAATCAATCGTTTCTTTATTCATAACCACTTTTCCATTTAATACATTTGAATGATAGGTGATCATATCTTTAGAAAGAACCGAGAAGTAATCATTGACTCGGCGATTAATTAAGGCCATTTCCTCTTCCGAAAACTCATAGACTTGCTCCCCGAATCCAATCCCTTTTTTATTTTCATCTAATACTTTTTTAAATGTATCTTGGGCCTGATTTAAATCGAGGCCTCCATCACCTTTAAGCATTTCAGACATTCCACCAATCGCATTTATCTGACTTTGCATGTAATTGAGTTGATCTTCTTTAATGATCGGAAGATTAGTTGAGTCAACAAAAGGATAGGCCCTAAAATTTGAAATTAATTTAAATGATTCACTAAAGGTATTCATGGCCGCGATGGCCTTGATACTCAGGGGAGCAACAAAACTGTCCGTCTCTGGTAAGATCACTTTTTGAAGTGACATTGGCGTCTCTCCAATGGATGGTGATTTGGCGTAAATGAATCTATTTAATAAGCGAAGAGACATCGCTCTTAAACTTGTTCCCTCTTGGAGAGCTGTTGCCTCAATAAAAGATCGACCGGCATCAAATCTCTTGCAGTCAGCAAAATTCAATGTGTGAGAATCAGTACAGTAAAGTGGATATTCAGCATCGTTAAAGTCTTTACCCAAATAAAGGGTTTGAATGGCCATTACGTCATGCTTGAGGCCTCGCGTTTTTTTAGCGATGATGTCTCCTGTCCATGTAGACTCTTCGAAGAGTTGATAATCCATGACAGAACTAGAAGGTATGATGTTTTCGGCAGCTGCTCCTGTCTCATAATATTTTTTATTAAGAGTCGCTCGTTCCGATACATTATAATTGGCGGCCAATGAACCAGCAAAATTATGTCGAAGGCCTAAAGTATGGCCAATTTCATGGGCCACCACCTCTCGAATATAATCTTGCGAGGCCTTTAAGATCTTGGCATCATCAACTTGATTGGCAACTAAATCCCTTAAGTTGTTTACAAAGTTTTCAGTTTGAGAAAAGGCGCAAAGAGGTTCAGTGGAAAATCCTTTCAGGCTGAAATGAGTTTTACTTGTTTTGTTTGATGACTTTTGTTTTTTGTCCCATTCTGCAATAGCTGCTCGAGCAGATTTTTTTCCGCTTAATGCAAAGACACTGGTAAAATAGACTTGAGCATGCAACGTTTCACCAGTTCTAGGATCGACTTGAGCGTCGGCATAAGCAAAACCGGCATTATCATATTTTACCCATTGAATAACGTTGTAATTAATATGAGGAGCAGTGACTCCTAGTGGAGCATCGATGACTTTAACGGCATTAGATCCAAAAGCTTGGTTCCAGTATAAAACTCCATCCCTAACGGCCTCTTTATATTCAGCTGGGGTATTGGCCGAAATGGCATAAACAATATCTTTGCTGGTATTAAATTTAGCCACATGTGTCACGTCGTCGTTATTAAATTGCTGAAGAGGGGCCGCTTCAAAGAAGCCAAATCTCTCAAAATTCCCAACGCTTTTTGAGGGCACAAAATTTTTATCCGGCAAATACGGGGACAAGTAATACTTTATTTCAATAGGGGAGGCCTTTCCATC
>JAGOVS010000272.1 GCA_018060625.1 Bacteriovorax sp.
GTTACCTAAATTGCCCAAGACTCGGTATAGAATGCTTGTAAGCTTATTCTAGCGGAGTTATATTTTTGGTTATTATTAACTTAAAAATATTCCCGCTGGCGGATAGCAGCTTCTCCCAGCGCACATGGGAAGATATTAAAAGAAATCTCACCTAAAGAGAAGATTATTAAGAGACATTAACAAGAGAATTTTATCATAAAAACAAAGCACAGTCCTCAATAAAGCATCAAGCGCGTTTACGCCCAAAAATTTCAACTTCAAGCTCTACCACATTACTTTGCAACTCCGAAGCTTGAACAGATAACTCTTTGGAGCTTTGAAAAGAACGCTGGGCCGTATTAGAGTTACTCAGTGTTGTTTGATCTAGTTGGTTCATCGCCAATGAAATATTCTTAACCCCTTCTGCCTGCTCTCTTGAAGCAACTGACACTTCATTCATCATCGTTTTAACAAGGGCCGCATTGTCTACGACTTCATCTAAAACTTTGCCACATCGTCCAGCGACTTCGACTCCTTCTTTCACCTTACTATTTCCAACATCAATGAGTTTTTGAATATTGTGATTTGTCTCACTGATAATTGTATTTACCGTTTTTATACTATCCCCTAATATTTGAGAAATTTCACTTGAGGCCTTTCCAGACATTTGCGCCAAGTTCCCAACTTCTTCTGCAACAACGGCAAAGCCCTTACCATTTTCACCCGCTCTTGCAGCTTCTACAGAAGCGTTAAATGATAATAGCTTTGTTTGAAAAACAATATCATTAATAACGGCCGTCTTCTGAGAGATCTCATTAATAACTTTAACAATACTTGATATTCTCTCGTTACTGTTTTTTATCTCTTCCATAATATCTTTATTAGATTTATCAATCTGCTCCATAGAATAAATCATTTCCTTAACGACGCCTTTCCCCTCATTTGCGATATTGAGGGATTCTTCCGCTTTAATAGAAGAATTAAGTGCACTCTCTACTGAAGTATTAACCATTGACGTGATCTGATCCAACGTAGTGACTGTTTCTTGAATGGACGAAGCTTGTTCTTGTGTAGCAGAAGAGACTTCTTCAGAAATTGTTTTAACTTCTTCTGATGATGTTTGATTTTTCTGTGAAACCCCTCTTAATTTTTCAGCAATGGCACTCAAGCGATTCGTTGTTTTTCTCAAAACAAAATAGAGAATTAAACACATCGCAAGCTGAGCTATCAGGATTCCAAAAAAAGTTATCTTGATGAATTCGTCTTTAACGACTTCTACCTTATTAAGATTATACATAAATTCTACGAATCCAATCGTCTGCTTATCAGCTCCATAAATGATTGGCATTTTCACACTTCTATGATTTTTGCCTTTCGCATTTTTTTCATTTTCCGCTTTTGACAAGACTTTCTCTTTCATATCAAAGAAAGTGACAGATTCAACGCTACTATTCTCCAAAAGCTGTTTGGTGATAGAATTAAGAGCATCATTATTAAGGTTCCAAACAAAGTCTGCAGAAGTAAGTCTTACTGTATTGGCAAGATTCTCCATCTCTGAAACAACCATCTGCTCTGTTCCCTTCATCATACGAAACATGATAGAACTCGATAAACACACAATGACAAAAATCGACAGTATATTGATCCAAGTCATAAGCTTTATGATTAAAGATTTTTTAGTATTTTTCAAAATAACTTCTCCTGATCCATGAACTTTCATTTTTATCGGTTACGTTTTATAAATATTAAAAAATAAATGCTGGCCCCCTTATTCAGATTAACTTACTCCGGTAATTTCCACCTCCCCGTACATAGGCACTTAAAAGCAGAAAACTCGGAATACCCGCTTTAATCAATTATTTGTTTGACAAATAAGCACAAGAAAATACGATAGTATATATACAAATAACTTAACCTAAGGAGATCTAATGAAGAAGTTAAGTGCAGTAGCGATCGCAGCTACAGTTATGGCCGGAAACGTATTTGCGGGAGACCAATCAATTAAGGTTATCGCTCGCGGTGGATGGAAGCACATGAATAACGACGTTCAAAAAACTGGAACGCCAAACTCAAGTGCTTTCAACTTTGACTATTTAAGAACAAAATTTTCTGGGGATTTAACTCCTTCGGTAAAGTATGTTCTTACAACAAACCTTCTAAAAGCTAATGAGACAAATGACACCAACGAAGGTATCTCGAAAATGATCTTTGAAGGTTACGTCACTAAAACTTTTTCTTTCGGAACTCAAATGAGCTTCGGTAGAAAAAAAACAATTATCGGTGGCAGAGAGTACGACTACTTAAGCTCTGATCTTTACTCTACTTCTTACTTTTATAATGCGACTCCATCACCATACGCAATGGGAATCACTCTTGCTCACGAGATGGCAGGGCAAACTTTTAGAGCTCAATACATCAATGGTAACAAAACGACGACAACTGGAGTTTCAACAACTGGAACTGCTACTCAGTCAAAATTTGGTTATGCTCTTGAGTGGAATGGAAACCTTATGGATGGTATGATTAAGCCAATCGTATCTTACACTGTTATCCCTGAAATTGCTGGGTCAAGCACAACAAAAACAGCTCGCGTAAACAAAGGTAACGATGCTTTCCTTGGTGCTGGACTTCAATTTAACCTTCCACAAGGTATGGTTCTAGAAGCAGACTACAACATGCTGACAGAAAAAGATGCAACAGGAACAACTGCAGCTGCAAAAGATCTTAAAACTGAATCAATTGTCGTACATGCAAAAATGAACGGAGAGACTTTCTCACCATTCGTAAAATTCATTGCTGACACAAGAAAAAATGATTCAACTAAAACTGATTCAAGAACTGCATATGATCTAGGTTTCGAATACAAAGAAGCTAAAGAAGACGCAATCAGATACCACGTTGTATACTCTGGTTCTAGTGTAAAAGCTAACATCAATACAACTGAAGTTAAATCTTCTCC
>JAGOVS010000098.1 GCA_018060625.1 Bacteriovorax sp.
CCTGAGGCCATGTAAGCTATTTTTTTACCTTGGACCTCAATTAAAGCGTAGCCTGCTTTTCTCGAACCTGGATCGATTCCTAAAATAATCACTTTCCACCTTTGTTTTTGAAGTAAGTTCCCAGGTAAAAAACAAGAGAACCTCCAACGAGCTGTATTAGCTCCAGACGTCCATAATCCCCCTTTGCTAGACCTGCGAATAAGCATAATCCAACAGAGGAAAATCCAACCAGTTGCATGCCAAGCCCAAGATAAAAAAGCATAAGTAACCCTCTTATTAAAATCGTACTGGAGTTTTTTTTCTTTGTAAAAATATCTCTAGATAAGTTATCATCCTTGCCATGACCCAAATCCTAAACTCTGCTCCCATTAAGAAGAAAATAACAAAAGAGCTCAAAAGCGATTGCCAATTTCTTATTAAAAATGGAGTACACCCTTATTTAAAAGTGATCCTTGTTGGCAATGATCCCGCCAGTTTAGTTTACACTTCCAATAAAAAAAAATATTGCGAGCGCATAGGGGCTAAGTGCGAAATTATTGCTCTTGATGAAGCAATCAATTTAAATAATTTTTTAGACATTGTCGCTGATATTAATCACGATGATCGAATTCACGGATGCATCATTCAACTTCCTCTCCCTAAACACCTTGCGCATCTAGATATTGGTAAGCTTATTTCCAAAGAAAAAGACGTTGATGGTTTTCACCCTGACAACCTCTATGCTCTTTTGAGTAATCGAGATATTGAAAATCATTTTATTTCTTGCACTCCAAAAGGAATTGTTACTCTTTTAAACGAATATCAAATTTCTCTTGAAAATAAACGCGTGGCCATTATTGGGCGAAGTATGATCGTTGGAAAACCATTAGCTTGCCTACTTACAAATCACAATGCGACCGTCACTCTTTGTCATTCCAAAACTCCCAACATTAAAGAAATTACTAAAGAATCTGACATCATTGTCAGTGCCATTGGCATTCCGCAACTTATAGATCGAACTTATCTTTCAGATAAAAAGAATCAAGTCATTATTGACGTTGGTATGAATATTGATGAACTTGGAAATACTTGCGGTGATGTCCATTTTTTAAAGGTTAAAGATCATGTTCTGGCCATAACCCCTGTGCCCGGAGGAGTTGGTCCAATGACTATTTTGTCGTTAATGCAAAACCTTTTACAAGCGAGCAAAAAAAGGTTATCTCTTTAATCTCTTTTTTAGGAGAATTCTATGTCTATTCAAAAAACGTCGTTGCACGAAGAGCATCTTTTACTACACGCTAAAATGGCCCCTTTTGCTGGATTCGATATGCCTTTGCAGTATTCTTCTGTTAAAGAAGAAGTCCTGGCCGTTAGAAACAGTGCTGGTGTATTTGACGTTAGTCACATGGGTGAATTTCTCGTCACCGGGCCAGACGCAATTACATTTGTCGACTTCATTATGACTAATGATTTTGTAAAAGCAGAAATGCTTAAGGCCGTTTATTCTCCCCTTTGTAGAGATAATGGTACAGTTATCGACGATATGATTTGCTACAAATTAGCAGAAGATCGCGTACTCATCTGCGTGAATGCTTCTAATATCAAAAAGGACTGGGATTGGATTTCATCAAAATCTTCCAACTTTAACTGCACTCTTCAAAATTTATCAGACGATTACTCACTACTTGCGATCCAAGGTCCAAAGGCCGCAAACTTAATGCAGGAGATAGGTCTGATTAGCACTCAAGAGTTTCCGTACTATTCTATTTTAGAAACCACATTTGAGAATGAAAAACTCATCATTGCTCGAACTGGATACACCGGAGAAGATGGTTTTGAAGTTTTTTCAAGTCACACATTTGCTAAGAATTTATGGAAACAACTTCTCTCACTTGGGGTTCTACCCTGTGGTTTAGCCTCGCGAGACGTTCTTAGGCTGGAGGTCTGTTACCCTCTTTATGGCCATGAACTCAATGATGACATTACTCCCCTTGATGCGGCCCTTAGCTGGACCGTAAAGCTCGACAAAGAGAATTTCATTGGAAAAACCGCACTTGCTGAATACAAGCCACGCTTCCAACTAGTTAAGCTTTCACTTGAGCGAGGAATACCACGCGAAGGTTATGATGTTTTAAACGAAAATCAGGAACGCATCGGCAAAGTCACTTCGGGAACCATGTCTGTTGTTACCGGCAAAGGTATTGCGATGGCCCTCATCGAAAAAGAAAAAAATCCGAGCAATAAAAAATATCTGATCAATATTAGAAATACTAACTACGAAGCAAACTTTCACCCGAAGGCTTTTATTACAGGAGGACACAAGTAATGGCACAAAATATTCCAACAGAACTCAGATATACCAAAGATCATGAATGGACAAAAATCGAAGGTGACACAGTTGTCATAGGAATTACAGACTTCGCTCAATCAGCACTTGGAGACATTGTATTCGTCGAACTTCCCGAAGTCGGCAAGGTCCTCAGCGCTCACCAAACTTTTGGAGTTGTCGAATCCATTAAATCCGTGAGTGACCTTTATACACCTCTTTCAGGTACCGTTATCGAGGTCAACTCAGATCTTCAAAACACACCAGAGCTTTGTAATGCAGAACCTTATGGCTCAGCTTGGATGATCAAAGTTAAGCTCTCTCAAAAAGACGAGCTTAACTCTCTTCTAAGCGCGACAGACTACCAGAACTTTCTCTCTACACTTTAATTAAAAAATTTATTCGAATTGGCAAGAAACTCTCATCGTCTTTTGCCAATTCGCCATTGCAAGCGAAAAATTCATCTACATTCATAAATTCCTTGGTCAATAACTGATATTTTCCACTCTTTTTTCCTTTTAAGGTGATTGATTTCTTGAAAAAAATTTTTGTTTAAAAAATTCTTTACGGAATTTATCAAACCCTTCATACTCAGCAAACCAATGTGCAATAACTCATTTTTGAGATAGGATTCATTACGATTATGATGTCTGATAAACAGGATGCTATTCAGCTTCTCAACACTGCAGTGATTAAGAGCAAAGAAAAACGAATAAATGCCACTTACGAAGAAAGATTGGCCCAGATTTGTAATTCTCCAGTGATGAATGCACTTCTTGTCGCTGTTGACCATTTATCTGAAGAGCAAAAGCTTTCTAAAGATCACGCTGCTGTTCAGTTAATAGAAACTATCAGAGAACTTGATTCCATTTGGAATGATTATGTTTTAATGGAAGGAATTGGAAAGTTAAAAGATTTGCTAAAAAATAATATACACTAACTTTTTACAACAAATCCCCACTGTATTATGGCCCTGCCACCAACAAGCAAACCTTTCGGAGGGTTTGGAAATGGGCCAGCTTTATTAAAGGACTCGATCGCTGCTTGATCGAGTTCTCTTATTCCACTCGTTCCATCAATTTTAATTTCTAAAATATTTCCCTTTTCATCGAGAGTAACAGTAATGGCCGTTATCAGATTTTCACTGCCAGGTAGTCGCCTTCCTGTCTTATATAGATTCTTTGCCTTACTCTGAATAGTACTTCCCCAGTATTGCTCCAATTTCTGCCGAATTCGATGATAGAAGCCGTAATATTTAAACTCTGTCGTGTTTAAATTAGTCATATCCCCTAGCGGGACATCTTCTACAAAATCATTATTACTTGCAAGCCCACTCGTTCCCGCACTCCCTTGCTCAACACCAAGTGCATTTGCCCTCTGACTTTCTTCTCTCATTTTTCGCTTCACTTCCTCTAGCGCAGCGACCTGAATCATCTCGTCATCTATAGACTTTGCCATTTGAACGGCACCGAAGTCACTCCACTTAAGACTCTTTGCTTTTTTTACCTTTGATAGTTTCTGTGGCGCTGGCGAGTCCTCCCTAGTTTGATCTGCTGGTTGGGTCTGTTGTCCATTCTTATTTCCTAAACCGGCCTTCTTAAATGCACCATTCGCGGAAGCCATGGTTTGCCGATCAAATGTTTGATCAGCTTCTCCAGCAAAGCGAGACTCTTTTGGACGCTCTTTCATTCCATTTAACTCATTGGCCACAATTTGCTTATTTTTATTTTCTTTAATTGCCTGAAGCTGTTCATGTGTTATGAATTTTACAGAATCTAATTTAATATTATGTGCCCGCTCTCCAGCTTGCTTTTGACTAAGATGACTTTGAGTTAAATCCGTACGCGCACTCTTGTAAATGTAAGCACACAGCAAAACGTGTAAACACACAGAAAAAAGAAATGCGAACGAATATCGTGAACGATCTTTTTTTAAATACTTCATTTTTCTTCCTTAAAAAACTTAGTAACAGCTTTTTACCATTTATCGGCAATTAAGGGGAAAAATTAAAATCTATTATTGATTTTCAAAATATTCATCGTCCCCTAGAGGTCGGTTTTTTACTGGAGAGATTGAGGTACCGGCAGGATTTGCCGTTGTTTCCAATTCTTCAGCAAAGTTCTCTACTATCGCCCCTGCTGAATTTGGCGCCACTTTTCTTCCTGTCTCTTTATTCACCCATGCTTGTGTCACTCCTGGCGGCATTTCAAAAGGCTGATCCCCAAATTTACGGATATTGGCCCTCATGTATTCCTTCCAAACAGGAAGAACCGATCGCCCCCCTGTCTCTCCATGACCTAAAGATTTATTATCATCAAAACCGGCCCAAACCCCAGTGGCAACATTAGAAGTAAATCCCACAAACCATGCATCTACATAATCATTAGTCGTTCCCGTTTTTCCTGCAATATTTGGACTTAAATCTCTAGCAGATGTGGCCGTCCCTGAAGTAATAACTCCTTTCATTAGGCCGGTCATAACATAGGCCAATCTGGGGTCATAAACTTGTTTGTCACCCAAAGTTCTTTGAAAAGGATTCGTCACTTCTTCAGTTGGTTTATCCTTCTTATCAGTTTCCCCTGGGATTTTCATATCTTCAGAAATTTCATTAATTGCATACTTCTTTCCTTCACGGTCAACTACCGAAAGAATCGCTTTGGGGCTTACGAATTTTCCTCCATTCGGATAAATGGCATAGGTTGCTACCATATCCCTTGGACTCACTCCAAATGTTCCAAGAGCGATACTAAGATTATTTTCCAGTTTTGCATTAAAACCAATTCTATCAACAAATTTTAAAATGGTTCCAACACCAACCTTATCTGCCATTTTTATAGTAGGTATATTTCTCGATTCCTCCAGCGCTATCCTCATTGTCACTGGACCTTTATAGTCGCCTTCATAATTTTTAGGCTTCCAACTTGATGCTGAATCAAATCCCGGCATGGCCTCTGGTGTGTCCATAATGATGGTTGTTGGGTTATATCCATGCTCTAAGGCTGCTGAATAAAGAATTGGCTTAAAAGAAGACCCCGGTTGTCTCTTCGCTTGAACAACGCGATTAAACTTTGATGTTTTATAATCATTTCCGCCAACATAACTAATAATCTCCCCACTTCGAACATCAATCGAAAACAATGCACCTTGAACTTCTGGTACTTGGTCTAGTGAACATATGATATATTTTTGGCTTTTTATCATAGCTGAATTTTTTGCTTTATTTAAATTAGTAGCTCCCTCTTTTCCTAACAATCCAATAATTCCAGCACTTTTTTTGACAACTTGGACATGAATGAGATCACCATTTTTTAAAATGGTCGAAGGCCTTGTTACTTCTTGATAATAAGCTGTATTTTCGCTGATGCTTCGCTTATGGGCCCACTTAAAGTAATCAAAGGGAATTACTCCAGGGGATCCTGCAAGTGAAATATATATAAGGCGAAGTCCATCATCAACTCTTGTGACAACAGCCTCGTATTGTGAATTAATTTCGAGAACATTTGGTAAATCATCCGCTTCAACAAGCCCTGGCACAAAAGAATCATCTGACATCCCAGCACGAACTTGCTTTTCATTGTCTTTCATTTGATCATACATTTTTTCATTAAAATCAAATTCAAAAACCTTTTCATTGACCTCATTAATTGTAAAAAAAGATGAACGTTTTTTATAAACATTGCGTCGGTTTTCTTTTTCGAATTTTAAAAATTCTTCTTCTCCAATGTGTGCAAATGGGCCTTTGTAACCCTGGCGTTTATCAATTTCTCTTATTCCCTTCTGGACTTGCTCTTCCGCAACTTTTTGCAACTCCCAATCTAAAGTCGTTTTCACTTTAAATCCATCTATTAAAAATGCTTTTTCTCCAACTGTATCGACGACTCTTTGACGAACCCATTCTGTGAAATAACCTGCACGCAATTCATCTTCACGAATTCTATAAATTGTTTTTTCTTTCAATGCTTGGTCAAATTGAGATTTGGTGATCTTGTTCAATTTATACATTCTCTCCAATACATAATGCTGACGCATTCTCGCGGCAGGAGGCTTAACATAGGGAGAATACTTGCCTGGAGCAACTAAAAGCCCTGCAAGCATGGCAGCTTCTGCAACAGAAATGTCTTTTAATTCTTTATTATAATAGCCATGGGCCGCAGCCTTAACACCATAATAACCACCTCCAAGATAAACTTGATTTAAATAAAGATAGAGAATTTCTTTTTTATTAAGTTTTTCCTCAATTCTTTGGGCCAATATAAAATCTTTTACTTTTCTTGTGATTGATCTCTCAGAAGTTAAAAGAAGAGACTTTGCAACTTGCTGGGTTATGGTACTCCCACCTTGAACAACTTTTCCCGCTCTGAAATTAGCGAACATAGCTCTTGCTAAGCCCAGATAATCAACTCCCTTATGCTCAAAAAACTTATCATCCTCTGCCGCTAAAAAGGCGTCGATAACCCTGGCAGGTACGTCTTTCATTTCTACTATTTCTCTTTTTTCTAAGCCAAGCTCTGCTAAAAGATAACCATCCTTTGAATAAATCTGTGAGGCAAGATTAGGTTTATAATCTTGAAGTTTCTCAATCTTTGGCAAATCAAGATTAAAATATGTAAAAACAACCGCCCCTGTCACTGTGGCAATAAAACTTAATCCTAAAAGAGTTAAAATAATTTTAAAAATAAGGGCCTTCATTTATTCATTTCCTGCATTTATTGAGCTTTCAATTTTATCATTTAATTTTTTTACAAGTACTGGAATTTGTTTTTGCATGAATTCAAATGATTTCTGCATAAAGAGTGGGCTTTCTTTTGTAGAATCCAAATTCATTAACGAGAGCGGAAGTGTAACGGCATAATCAAAATCTTTTTTTTCTTTTTGAATTCGTCCAGCCGTCCTCCCATACACTCCAATTAAAAACTCATTGGGGACGTCAAAATCAAACTTTGTTCCTAAAACATCCACCGCAATTGTAAATTCGGCCCCTAGCTGTCTCAACAATCGTGCATTATAAACTTCTTTTTCAAATGCGGTTGAGTACTTTTGACCACTTTTTGACTCTTTGAAGTCAGTGGAGAGCTTTAAGTTAAGCAATAGGAGATCTCGAATATTTCCTTTGTCAAAATAGTATGTTTTCTTTGTCTTATGATCATATAAAGTCAAAAATAATTTTTTCTTTGCATCTTGAATTTGAAATGATCTCAACTTTGACAACAAGGTATTATCAATTTCTTGAAACCAGTCTTGATCATAAGGCTTGTTTCCTCTTTTCTCTTTGAAGTATTTGTAGAAGTTCCATTCAATTACTTCAGGAGTCATACCCACAGCATACATGGAGGCTACAATTGCTCCAAAACCTGTTCCCGTAATAATATCCGGTGACAAGTTTTGGCGTTCTAGAATTTTTAAAATTGAAACATAATTTATCGTTCTGTAAATTCCTGGTCCAAAACTAAGCCCAATTCTAAGTTTTTTCCTCTCCCTTTGGTCTTCGCTTGACTGATCGACTGTATAAAGATCGCCCCCATGCTCTCCAACCCTGACGGTTTCATCTAGTGGGGCAACTTCAATTGCTTTTTCCACTTTTTGCGCATTATCTAGAACAATATCGACCTGATCTGGCTTTATCTTCTCTATTGATTGACTTGATTTATGAGAATGAATAGTTTTAAGTGATGAACAACTTGTTAATATGAGCGCATTCACAAAAAGGAGCAGTAATTTCTTCATGAAGCTCCCTAAAATTCTTCTTCTTTAAGACTTTCCGTCAATAGTGATATTTTCTTTTCAGCAATTGAAAGCTGTTCTTTGCAAACTTTATATAATTTAGTGCCAACTTCAAACTGCTCTAAACTTTGTTCAAGACCAAAATCCCCTGATTCTAACTTGGCGACGATAGATTCTAATTCTTTTAATGATTCTTCAAAGTTTTTTTTGGTCGTCATTTCATTCTCCGAGTTTTTCAGACCTGTATTGTGTGTCAAAAAGACCACACTTGGGATCCAACTTTTTCCGCTCTTCTCTTTAATAAATCTATCTCTAAGATACATTATCAATGACTTACTTGAAAGAGCTTTCAGAGGGACAAATTTACCTATGTAGGGAATTTGGCACCTTGCACGTTATAGTTGAGAAAGTATCTTGTTCAATCTTCAGGAGGAGGATTTACTTGAGAGAACTATGGGTGCCTTTATCTGGAGCAATTGCACAGCAAAGAAATGTTGAGACAATTGCTAACAACGTGGCAAATGCCAACACTCCTGGTTTTAAAAAGGATCAGGTTGTCTTTAAAGAATATTTAACGGCCTTGGAAAAAGCTGATGCTCAAATAGATCTCCCTCAAAAAGAATGGAAGCCAGAAGACTTCTATCGCAGTTACAATGCAGAAGATGCATTCGTCAAAGTAGATGGAACATACACTCTTCATGATCAAGGGCAACTCTCTCCAACAGGAAATGCCTTTGATAGTGCACTCAACGGAGCTGGCTTTTTCGAGGTTCTGACTCCAAATGGAGTCCGCTATACAAGAAAAGGAAACTTTAGCATAAATAACGAAGGGAAACTTGTTACAGACCAAGGCTTTTTACTATTAAGTAAAGAGGCTCCTCCTGTTGCGGGAGCTGATGGGAAGTTAGTTCTTTCCACCCCTCCTGAATCAAGGGCCATAGGGGTTGGAAATAGTAAATTCTCTATTAACCTAGAAGGTGAGGTCTTTAGTGGTGCTAACAAGGTGGCCGATCTTGCCCTTGTGGAATTCATTGATGCCCATGCCTTGAAAAAAGAAGGAAATTCACTCTTTATTAACCCTGATCAAAAAAACATTAAAATTGGTGAAAACAAAACAAGTGTTCATCAAGGATTCGTTGAACAATCAAATGTCAACGCTGTCAGTGAAATGTCATCACTTATCAATGCCAATAGAAACTTTGAATCAATACAAAGAGTTATTAAGACATACGATACAATGAGTGGAAAAGCTGTAAATGAAATTTCTAAGTTTTAATCTAGGGGCCGAGGAATGAAAAAAATTATTTTAATTATTGGTACAATTTCTTTTACAAGCAGCGCTTATGCCATGATGAAAGCCTTAAGTACTGCTGCATCAGGTATGACGGCTCAAGAAACTTATGTCAGCACCATCTCAAACAATATTGCCAACGTAAACACCATTGGATTTAAAAAAGGTCGAACAGAAATAGATGACCTTGGCTATGAGACAATTCAAGAACCTGGTGCCCGCTCTTCTTCGACTACAAACTATAATGTAGGAACCCAGGTCGGCTCTGGCGCCAGAGTTTCTGCTGTAAGAAAAGAATTCACAATAGGCAGTCCTCAAATTACAAACAACCCCTTTGATTTAATGATTAATGGTGAAGGTTTTTTTGGAATAATCATGCCTAACGGCGAATTGAAATTTACTCGCGACGGTTCATTCAATGTTGACGCTCAAGGAGTCTTAGTCAACAAACAAGGATACAAAGTTTATCCTGGATTTAATTTCCCCCCTAATACTTCCAGTGTCATGATTGCAGATAATGGTAAAGCAGATGCTTATGTTAGAGGTCAAACTGAACCAACGGGCGTTGGTCAAATTCCCGTCTTTACTTTTGTGAATGCCGTTGGTCTGAAATCTACGGGTTCTAATCTTTACCAAATATCACTTTCAAGTGGCCAACCCATTCAGGCTATAGCAGGGGAAAGCAACGCTGGTTCAATTATGCAAGGTGCTCTCGAAGCATCTAATGTAAGCCCAATGACAGAAATGACTGACCTAATTCGTGCTCAAAGGGCCTATGAAATGAATTCTAAAGTAATGGGTGTTGCCGACCAAATGATGCAAACAGTGAACAACATAAGATAAAACAAGATAAAAGATGAAAATATTATTTGCGCTTCTATTTTTGGCCTTAATACAATCTGCTCATGCAGAGCTCCCCAGTTGCGACTTTGAATTATATTCTAAAATATATCGGCTAGAGCCCAATGCATATCTGAATAATACTGATGTTATCCACTCTTTTGATTGCGACAACAATGTTTCAATTAAAATTACTCAGATCATTTCTAACTCTAACGGTAGTATTGGTGCCGATTTTTTAAAAAGTGAAATAAAAAAAGACTTTCCAAACCTTAACATTACAATTTCTCCTAGAAAAATCTCTCTTCTAGACTTAAATAGTACTCTTCGTGATTACCTGACCTCTGATTCCAATCTCTTTTTCATTAATTCAAAATCACTTAATGGCCTGAAGACTATTGGATTAACTGATGGTGAGCAAATCAAAATCATTTGCGACAACTGTAATTCTTTTGGTGAAAAAAACATTAAAATCGATATCAGTAACTCGTTAACAAATTCAAATCGAGCACTGTGGTTTACGTCTCGGCTAATGGCCAAAATTAGCGTCTTTA
>JAGOVS010000099.1 GCA_018060625.1 Bacteriovorax sp.
AGGGGACTACCAAACGGAGTTTGAAAAATTAGGTGGCTACGATCTTGATGTGCGTGCGAAAGAGATTATTACGGGTCTAGGCGTTATGCCTTATGATCATGACAGAGATGTGGGGCTTTTTTCTGGAGGATGGAGAATGCGGATTGCCCTGGCCAAAATTCTTATTCAAAATCCAGATGTCATTCTTTTGGATGAGCCAACCAACTATCTCGATCTTGAGAGCATTGTTTGGTTAGAAGAGTGGCTAAAGTCCTTTAAGGGGGCCGTTTTAATGACCAGCCATGATCGCGATTTTATGAATGGCATCGTCAATCGCATTATTGAAGTGGCCAATAAGGCCATCACAACTTACACCGGTGATTACGATTACTATGAAAAAGAAAAGGAAATCAGAAAGGTCCAGCAAGTGGCCCAGTATGAATCTCAACAGGCGATGCTGCAAAAAGAAGAAGAATTTATAGCCAAGTTTGCGGCCAGGGCAAGTCATGCGGCACAAGTGCAATCACGAGTGAAAAAAATAGATAAAATTGAGCGAGTAGAGCTTCCTCCTGAAGATATTGTCATGGATTTCTCTTTCCCTGTTCCCCCTCGAGGGAGCAATGATGTTGTTTCGATGAGAAATCTTGCGAAATCGTGGGTGCGAGATGACGGAACTCTTCATAAAGTCTTTTCAGATTTAACGGCCACGGTGAATCGGCTCGATAAGATAGCTGTCGTTGGAGTTAATGGAGCGGGAAAATCGACTCTTTTAAAAGTGATTTGTGGATTAACAGAGGCCAGCAATGGAGAGTCTTCTCTTGGTCCAAGTATAAAAGCGGGTTACTTCTCGCAATTCTCTCTTGATCTACTGAATCCTGAAAATACCGTCTTGGAAGAAATATCAAATCGACTACCACAGGCCTCTAATGGATATATTCGTAATTTGCTTGCGGCCTTTCTCTTCAGAGGGGATGATGTGGAGAAAAAAATTAAAGTTCTCTCCGGGGGAGAAAAGAGCCGTGTCGTCTTGGCGACTCTAATGTCGAACAATAATAATTTGCTCATATTAGATGAGCCTACTAACCATCTCGATTTAAAATCGCGAGATGTCCTTTTGAAGGCCCTTAAGGATTTTGAAGGGACTGTTATGTATGTTTCCCATGATCGCCACTTTTTACATGCGCTTTCCAATCGTGTTTTTGAAGTTGATAAAGGAGGAATTCGCGTTTTTGAAAGCGGATTTCACTATTATTTAGACAAAAAGAAATCTGAAGTTGGGTAAATAATTAGTGAAAAAGAAAATAGATTTTTATTTTGATTTTCTCTCTCCTTATTCTTATGTTGCTTGGACTTGGGTGCGCTCAAAAAAAGAGGACTATGACTGGAGCTATTGTCCAGTGAGTGTCCCCAGTGTCGTGGCCCATTATAAGACCTTAGGGCCAGCTCAAATTAAGCCTAAGAGGAATTATCTTTTTAAAGATCTTCTTCGCTATACCGCCCTTCATAATATTCCCTTTACGACTCCACAAAATCTTCCCTTTAATTCGCTCTATGCTTTAAGGCTTTCCTTAAAAAGTGTCGCAGGTGTCCACCAATATGAGATTATCGATGCCCTCTTTAATGCGGGTTGGGGCAAAGGATTAGATATTGGCAATGATGATGTAATAAAAGAAATACTGGCAACTCAGCAATTGCCAGTTGAGGATCTTTTTTTAAAAATGGAAGATCGAGCCTCTCGGCTTGAACTCAAAAAAGGCATAGAAGATGGTCTTCAAAGAGAACTTTTTGGAGTGCCTACTTTTTTTGTAGACGAAGAAATGTTTTGGGGAAATGATTCTATAAAATATTTGGAAATGTATTTAGCAGGACTTGATCCTCTTGATCATGAAAAATATCAACTTTTTTTAAGTAAACACCAGTTTTAATAGACAAGGAGTCTGTAAATGAAAAAAATGTCAATGATGATTTTTGCGCTACTTTTTTCGACAAGTCTACTCGCTGCTAATCCTAAAATGACGATTAAGACCAGTATGGGAGATATTGAAGTTGAACTTTTCGAAGACAAAGCGCCTGTTACAGTAAAAAACTTTTTAGACTATGTGAGTAAAGGTCACTATAAAGGGACAATCTTCCACAGAGTCATTGATCATTTTATGATTCAAGGCGGGGGATTTGACAAAGAGATGAAAGAAAAAAGTGTGGGCGCTCCCATTAAAAATGAAGCGGGAAATGGGCTTAAAAATGATGCAGGAACGTTGGCCATGGCCCGAACCAATCAACCGGATAGTGCTTCAGCTCAATTTTTTATCAATGTCGCTCAAAATACCTTTCTTGATCACCGCGATGAAACAGAGGCCGGGTTTGGGTATGCGGTGTTTGGCAAAGTGACTTCCGGGATGCCGGTTGTAAATAAAATTAAGTCCGTGAAAACGGGGGCCCGTCGTCCGTACGAAGATGTTCCTGTTGAACCAGTAGTTATTTTAGACATCATTAAAAAGAAATGATAGTTTGTGCCCCAAACTGTACGGAGAAGACAAATGCAAGTAGGTAAAAACAAAGTCGTCGGTATCGACTATAAACTCACTGA
The DNA here is from genome assembly GCA_018060625.1 of Bacteriovorax sp. GTDB lineage: Bacteria > Bdellovibrionota > Bacteriovoracia > Bacteriovoracales > Bacteriovoracaceae > Bacteriovorax. The sequence continues at coordinate 2,567 of JAGOVS010000099.1, forward strand.
TGGCTCTGGAAAATTAATTGATTCTTCTGAGAATCATGGACCTCTTTATTATATTCAGGGAACAGGAAGTCTTATTCCTGGTCTTGAACTTGCCTTAGAAGGTAAGTCTTCAGGTGATAAGCTTGTTGTGAAGATTGAAGCAAAGGACGGTTACGGGGAAATAAATGAAGCTCTTTGTCAGAGTGTTCCTCGTTCACAATTTGAATCGGCCGAAGGCCTCGAAATTGGAATGCAATTTGAAGTTGAGACAGAACAAGGAGAGCTTGTTGTCGCTGTAACAAAAATCGACGGTGACACTGTAACTGTAGATGGAAATCATCCGCTTGCAGGGATGGAGCTTCATTTTGATGTTACGATAAAAGAAGTTCGCGAAGCCTCTGCTGAAGAACTTGCTCATGGACATGTTCATGGTGAACATGGGCATCATCACTAAGATTAATTTCTAAAAATAAAAAATGAATTATTTAAAGACTTTCCTTCCTTATTTATTTGGAAATAAAAAAGGGAAGTCTTTGGATATTCCTCTTCCTGATCCCGTTCCTTGGTCCTCTCTTCGTTTTGAAGAGCGCCTCATGTTTCTTGCTTTAAAAGATCAACTTGATTCTTATCTCAAGGGTATTGATTTGAATCATTTGGAAAATAAGCAGGATATTTTTCATCTTTTTAACTTTTTAGATTATGTAAACTCTCATGATCGGCAGACGATCACATCTTGTTACTCTTCTGAATTTAGTCTCTATATAAAGGCCCTCGAGGCCCGCGCCCTTTATGCTTACGAGCTTCAAAATCTACTAGATTTTAAAAATGATAGGACAACTCTTTTTGTGATTCTAAAAAAAGATCGCAGAATTCCAGGCCGCTTAATCCTTAAGAATAAAAATAATCAATTCTTAACCAATAAGGACTCTTCACTTTGGTCCATTCCTATTTTGGGATTATCGGGGAGAGATCTTTCTTTTCACCATTCAAATGGTCAAACACCTATGGGGGTTTATTATATTGATGGGGTTATGCCAGAGGCCAATAATAAGATTGAATTTGGGGAGCACCGAAGGCTCATCATTAATTTTATCAAAAATTCACCGGAAGAAGCTGAACTTGCTCAGTTTCTTCCGAAGACGCATCATGAGCTTGATTGGTGGAAACAGTCTGTCCTTGCGCGCTCCCTAGGCAGAAGTTTGTTGCGCATTCATGGCTCAGGTCGGGTGAATCGTAACCCATTTAATGCATATTATCCCTTTGTGCCAACTTCCGGATGTCTGGCCACCAATGAAGGGAGGAGTCTTTGGGGGAAAAAGGCCAGTGATCAACGACTTTTGTTGGATCAACTCCTTTTGGCCCAAGGGCTTGAGCGAAGTTTTGAAAATGAATCTAAAATTCAGGGACTATTGTATGTCGTCGAGTTCAGTGATAATTTAAGCACACTTCGCTTTTAGATAACTCTTAGGAAATTAAATGTTTATCTCAACTAAGACATTCATTGGATATCCCTGTGCCCATCGGCAATGGCGCGATATTGGTCATTGCAAATTTATCCATGGTTATTCTCGAGAATTTAGTTTTTGGTTTAAGGCCCTTGAGCTTGACGATAAGAAATGGGTCATGGATTTTGGGGGATTCAAGGAGTTTAAACTCTTTCTTGATGATTTTTTTGATCACTCTTGTCTTATTAATAGTGATGATCCAGAGCTCCCACTCTTTCAAGAGATGGATAAAAAAGGCATTATCAAGCTTAGAGTTTTAGATAATGTTGGTATGGAGGGAACCTCAGAGTTTCTTCATCAAAAAATGAATGAGTATTTAAAAACAAAAACTCAAGGGCGAGTAAGATGTTTTAGGGTAGAGACGCGAGAGAACGAAAAAAACTCGGGTATCTATGAAGAAGACGAATTAAACACTATTTACGCCTAGGAAAAAGATATGAGCATGATTGATCCAGAGACAATTTTAAAAAAAGTAACACCAACTCCTCAAGTGAGAAATGGCCTTAGTGCCAAAGAGAAAAAAGAAAAAATTGAGAGTTTATTCACTGAGATCATGGAGACTCTGGGACTAGATCTAACGGATGACTCTTTGAAAGAAACTCCTCATCGCGTGGCCAAGATGTATGTCGATGAAATTTTTTATGGATTAGAAACAGAAAAGTTTCCCAAGATCACCATTGTCGAAAATAAGTTTGATTATGATCATGCGGTTGTTGAAGTCAATATTGTGACGAACTCTCATTGCGAACATCATTTTGTTCCCATTATTGGAAAAACCCATATTGCCTACGTCCCAAGTAAAAAAGTCATTGGTCTTTCTAAGTTAAATCGGATAGTCGATTATTTTTCTAAGCGGCCACAAATTCAAGAGCGCCTTACTTTACAGATTCACCAGGCATTGTCGGCCATTCTTGAAACTCAAGATGTGGCAGTGGTTGTCGATGCAATGCACGCCTGTGTGAAAACTCGTGGGATTAAAGACGTTACTTCAATGACGAGAACGTCAAAGCTTTCTGGTGTTTTTAAAGAAGATACTTCTCATCGTTTAGAGTTTATGAATACAATCCCTCGTTGTTAACACAGAGATGGATTCTCTCTCAAAGAGAGAGGTAGTAAGTTTGTTCGCGCATATCATTGATTTGCCCTTCCCAATAGGAAGGTGACTCAAAAAAGGGAAAGGCATTCTTAAAGGCCGGATCGTCAAAGCGTTTTGCAATCCAAGCAGAATAATTAATCATTCGCAGTGTACGCAAGACCTCTGTCAAGCGAAGTTCTTCAAAGTTAAAATCCCGCATTGTCATATAAGATTCAATGAGTTTTGATCGAAGATTTTCAGCATACTCATCTCGACCAGGAAGAAGCAGCCACATGTCTTGAACGGCCGGCCCCATGACCATATCGTCAAAATCGATCAGATGAAAAACGTCTCCTCGTCTTAGGATATTACCTAAATGACAGTCTCCGTGGATGCGTTGAAAATGAATATTCTTAAAACGATTCTTAGTTAAGGCGTAAATATTTTCGAGCGTTGATTTAAAACTTGCTTCTAGGTAGTGTGGAACTATTTTTTGATCCAACAAGAAATCGAGATTCGATTTTAAATAAACATCTGGTGTTAGTTTGAGGCGATGAGGGGCCGTTTTCATATCGCCAACATTATGCAGACGGGCCAGTAGTCGCCCAACTTGTTCAATTTCTTCATTGGTAAATTCATCAGGGGCCCGCCCCCCTTGTTTGTTAAAAAGGGTATAATAAAGCTCTAAATCTTTTAGCGTAAAAAGAGTTTGACCATCAAAATCAATAGGGGCAATCACTGGAACTTCGTATTCGACTAAATCTGCTAAAAAATCATGCTCTTCCTGGATTTGAATTTTGCTCCATCTTCCAGGGCGATAGAATTTAATAATTCTAAAATGATCACTTGGGTTATCTGAGTCAGATTCAATTTCGACTTCATAAACTCTATTTTCCATGGAGTTCATGGTGAGCACTCGCCCTGTTGTTTTAAAGCCTAAGGCCTCAACGGTATCGAGTACGAGATCTGGGTTTAACTCGAAAAAAAACTGGGTCTGATTTGTTCCCCAAAGATTAGATGATGTCATAGACACAATCCTAATGGATCATGTGGTAGACTTCTTTCATTTCTTTTTTGAGAAGTTCCATTTTTGCCGGAACATCTGGGTGATTAGCATCGAGAGGGTTTAAAAGGTATCCTTCAGGCCCCATATCTTTAACCATTAACTTGGTTTGCCAAATATTATCTTGAGGCATATTGATGTCGGCCACATATTGAAAGCCATTTTTGATTTCTGGACGAATAAAATCTTGGATTGAGTTAAAATGATGGTCATTATAGATTTTCTTACCATTTTCTAAGCGCGTATAACCGCGAACAACATAGTCAATATAGACAACATCACACTCGAAAGCTTCAAAGAGGTAGTTAATGGCGTTAAGAGGGATGATTTCCCCGCAAGTGGCTATATCAAAATCGACTCTGAACGAGCAAATTCCATCTGGATCGGCAGCATCAGGGTATGTGTGAGCAGTGATATGGGACTTGTCCAAGTGAGCACTCACTTGAGCACTAGGGATGGGTTCTCCACCGCCTTTGATATCGCTCATCAATACCATCGTAGAGGCCCCTACCGGGTCATAGTCTTGAGCAGAGACGGCCAGGACATTGGCCTCAATGATCTCAACGATTTTGCGTGAAATATCAGCAATTCTCGTAGCATTGTACTTGTCGTTAATATAATTAACATATTGGGCTTTTTGTTCTTCGTTCAAAGTAATGCAAAAATCATAAAGGTTGAAGCTTAAAACCTTGGTAAGATTGTTAAATCCTGAGATTTTAATTTTTTGATTTGGGCTTAGTTTTGATTCAAACATAAAATTCGATATCCTTTCTTAATTTCAGAAGAAAAAGTAAATAATAATTGCGCATTTAAATTTCAAGTTCTATCTATGTGTCACAAAAAAAATATTGTGACAAATTGTTTCTGCGTAAGCATGTAAAAATGGGAGATTTATGACGGAGAGTTTATTGGGTAATGAGTGGTATTCTGAGCGCTATTTTCATAAGAACGTGGCAACGTCTTTTAAAATAAAATCCGTTTTGCATTCTGAGCAATCCAAATACCAAAAAATTGATGTTCTGGACACTTTAGGAGTAGGAAAACTCCTTTTGCTTGATGGAAAAACGATGGTCTCTGAAATCGATGAATTTGTTTACCATGAAGTGATGGGAAATATTCCAGCGATGATTCACCCAAAAGTAAGAAATGTTCTTATTATTGGCGGCGGAGATGGGGGAATAGTTCGGGAGTTTGTTAAGCATCCAGAGATTGAGCGCATTGACTTAGTTGAAATCGATGAGCGGGTTATTGAAGTTTCTAAAATTTATTTTCCAGAATGCACTTCTGGTTTGAGCGATCCACGGGTCAATGTCTTGCCTCAAGATGGTGTGGAATATATTAAATCTTTTAAAAATTTCTTTGATGTTATTATTATTGATTCAACTGACCCTGAAGATTTTGCAGCGGGTTTGTTCACACAAGAATTCTATAAACATGTCAGCGATGCTTTGACTGAAGATGGAATCATGATGGCCCAAACAGAAAATCCTTTTTACGATGAATATGGAATCAAATCTTTCTATGATAATTTAAGGGCCGTTTATCCTGTAGTGAAGTCTTTTACAGGTCCAATGCTTATTTATCCTGGAGTTTTTTGGACGTTTGCTTATGCTTCAAAAGGATTAATGCCGACAAGTTTAAATGAATCCAAAATACCTTTTATGACAGAACTGCAAAAGACATTGAAATGGTACAATATGGATTGGCATAAGGGAGCGTTTAATCTCTCTAATATTCATAAGAAAGTGACTGGGTGTTAAAAGCTCTTTCAGGAATTTGAGAGAAGGTCTCTACAAGACTAAAAAACGGAGGATAGCATAAAGTTAGGCAAGTGTTGAAAAATAAGAGATCGCCGAGCGAAGTTTAAAATTATTCTTGGTGGAATCTTTTTTAAGTTCCCCAACTATCTGAGTGGCAGAAGGTGATTTTAACTTCTCGGCAAAGTATAATAGGGATGAAGAGACAGCTGTGTCAGACCACTTCGTCTCAATAATATCGACAATTTTATTTTCATTAGTAAGAAGAAAATCAGCTTCGTGATGTTCTTTATCTCGCAAGAACCAAAGCTCCATTTTTTCACCTGTATAGTCTTGATGAAAGTGACATTTTTTGAGTAAATGTGTGGCCACTAAATTTTCAAATTTCGCACCTTGATCGCCAATGACATCTGCATTGTCAAAAAAATAAACTTTGAATGGTTTAGAGATGGCACGTGGAAGTTTATGAGTATAAGACTTGACAGTAAAAATCAGGTACATTTTTTCAAAAATTTCAATCCACTTTGCAACGGTAACCGGAGAAACTTGTAAGTCCTGGGCGAGATTAGAGACAACGATAAGTCCACCGACACGCTCGCGAAGTAAAGTCAGAAGCATAGACATTTGCTGGATGTTTTTAATGTTCTCTAAATCCCGAATATCATCTTTAATGATGCGATTGTATCTTTCTTCTCGCCAACGTTTAGCTTCCCTTTCATCGTTATCTAAAAAAGGCTCTGGAAACCCACCTAGATTTAAAAGACGTCTGAAGGCCTCTTCTTTTGAAATCTTTATGGGAATTTCGGTCAAATCAAACGGATGTAAACGCCAATAATGATATCTGCCAAGCAGACTGTCTCCGCCTCTTTTGTATAAATCCAAGCGAGCACTACCCGTGACTATAAATTGATGATCATCTTTGAAAGAATCATAATAGCCTTTTATTAAATTTTTCCATTTGGGGTATTTGTGAATTTCGTCAAAGACGAGAAGCTGCTCTTCTTTTGACCAATCTTCTGAGAGTATCTTTTTTTTATCATTGGTTCTGTCCCAGTTTAAATAAAGGCCATCTTTAAACTCTTTAAGAATATCTTTGGCAAGCGTTGTTTTTCCCGATTGCCTAGGGCCACCAATGAAAACCATCTTCTTTTTGAGGTCTTTGATAATATAAGGTTTTAAATATCTCATTAGACTATTTTACACCTTAATGGAAAATAGTCTAGACTATTTTTCACCACAATAGAAAATAGTCTAATGATTTTAACGGTAAGCAAGGCCTAATAAAAATTCCAATATGAAGCATTTTTAGCAGAATCATGAATAGTTAATTTACCTTTGAATGAGATTTATAATACTTTCCTGTAAAATGACAAAAGGGCCGAATAGACCCTTTTATCATTTGTGAATTTTTGTTAAAAAATCATTCAGTAATAACTAAAACTCGAGAAATGACCGCCGTCCCGTTACGAGAGACAAATTCAATGGAGCTGGCAGAGTCTTCGATAGTCACAAAATAACTAGGGTCTCTTCCTGGAACATAAACAGTTCCTTTAACATCACCGTTGACGACAACATCAAACATAGCATCACTTCTTAGGCCCTCAGCACTGATGATGATTTTTTTGATGTACTGATGATCTCTTAAATTTACTTGTTGGGTCGTCCCAGCTTCTAATCTAAAAGCGTGAGTAAGAGCTTCTGTCGTTCGAGGAGCTTGCTGACCACGGCCTTCAAATGAGCAACGTTTTACGCCGTAAATAGCATGTTTAGCGGCCCCTACAAGTTCTTGAATGGCCACAAAGTCGTCAGGGTAACTTGTTGACCCTGAAAGGTACCTGGAAATGGCACTTGAGACATTATCGAGTTCTTCAATTGTGCACGCATAATGAGCAGCAAAGAGTGATTCACTTAGATCATTGGCCATTGCTAGGGTAGTCACTCTTAAAGCTGTAAGGACGAGAGTTGGGGAACCAATGGGATAAATCACTTCATAGCGTCCTTCTCTTGAGGAAGAAGTCATAGTGGCCAAAACCATTTCTACTTGCTCTTTTGAAAAATCGATAAAGAGTCTCTCAAATCTATCATTGGCATTTGCGGCCTGTCTGTAACCAGATTCAGACGCAAAGAAAGGAATGTCGAGACTATTTGAAACCTTCTCGATGAAGAGAAAATAATTGAACAGAAAATTATTTATAGCTCTGAGTTTTTGCTTATGGGCAGGAGTTGCTTGTAGGTTATCTAACAAGGTTATTCCACGTCGGATGCTTTTGGCAGTGAGAGAATTGGCAAGACGAGGATTGATTCTTAAGTTGGCATTTCTCAAACCTGATTCAAGGATGGCAATAGAGTTAGAGACATTTCCCATTTGGGATTCAATTTCAGCTTGGCGATACGCCGCTTTAAGTATGACAAGGCGATCACGGCAAAAGCTTGCAACTCCTGACTGAGAATAGAGATCTTCTCGCATAAGCGAATCTGCTTTTGCTGATTGAATAAGAGCTGGTGCTGTTGCCATAAGTCCGATAAGTGCAATGGTAATAAGTTTTGATTTCATAAGGTCCTCCAAAAAAAATAATAAAGTCGTTTGCTTTGTTATTCGTTTTTTACCTCATCAAGGTCTTTTTACAATCTGTATATTATTTTTTTGTATTTTTTAAGCTGACGTCAGTCAGCACCAAGTTACTGGGAATTTTGACAATGATGACATCA
>JAGOVS010000273.1 GCA_018060625.1 Bacteriovorax sp.
AAGGCAAGGTTACGATGCTGTGGGCGGGGGAAAGCCACGATAGAACCGTGAAATATGGGCAAATAGCAGATCAGATCGCAAAAAATGATGATCCCAACATCAGGACGCTCAATAAAACCGTGGCGAATAGAGTGTTGGCTGATAGATCATTTATGGAGTTGGTAGGGGGTATAGGTCGAATTAACGGCATACTTTTTTCAAACTGGAAATTCGGGCTCCCCCCCCTAGGAAAAATGAGGCCTGACGGCTACTTCTATTAGATTTTTTTTAACCAATATTGGGGTCTGAAAATTGGTCTTCCTTATATAAAAATGCAGAGCTTGCAACTAGATAAAATGTTATTAAAAAAACGTGTCGCATACTATTTCATGCCACCGAAATCGTATAAAACATTAAACCATTTTTTTCCTTCTAGAACTAACTTTAGGTCGCTGCACTTGTTAATGTAGTCAACAATGAAATTTAATTGCGAATCTATTCTATATTGAAAACTGTGACTCTTTCTACAGCTTGATAAAACTTCTTCATACTTAGAGGCAGATACGCTGTCATTTTTATGTAAAAAAGATGTCAACATAAAATACTCTTTTTCTAGATAGAATGACTCGACAGAGATCTCATCCTCATATATTGAAATATTAAATTCAACTGAAGACAATGAACCAAATTTAAAGATTTTTGCATCTGTTTCTTCTGATCGGAACTGAGAAACTCTATTCTTTTTTTCAATTAAACTTGTTAGACTTTTTATTTCTAAAATCTTATCTATTATATATTTTTCGCAATTTAAAAAGTTAAGATCACTCATTCTTGTATCCTTATCTGAACAATAGCTCTTTTTCAATTTCATAAAAGGGGCTTAACTCTTGAACGTTACCAGGATTTCCTAAGTCAAGAACAGTATACCCTTCGCTTATCAGCTTCTCTGTCCAGATTTTATTTTCTTTATATGTAAGTGTAGTTAACTGCTCTTTGAAATTTGGGTCTCTTCCATCTTTTACTAAAAACAACTTAAAATCATCAATTGCCTCATCACTTTAAACAGGATCCCCGCGCAACCGACCAGGCTTCATCAGCAGACGATCATCGTTCTTACGCTCTCTGCATGCTTTTACAAACTGTTTTAATAATACTTGATCCGAAATGAAATCATCGAATTCAACTTCTGTGATTTTGTAAAATTCAGAGTACTCTGCCAATCCGTTAAACACTGGAAAAGTTACGTAATAATTTCCCATATCGACATCCTTTTCTAATGCAAACCTATCGTCTTTAAAAACTTTAACAATGACAAACTTCATTTTTTTCCCTTGCAATGCTTTTATATTATAAATTAACAGGTGTAAAAACCCAGCCATTTGGTGAAGCGTTCCCTAAGTCCAGAACTCCTTCGTAATTTCCATTTGGTAACTTTCCACCGGGCAACCATAAACTATTAGTTCCCGGTTCATTTCCAGAAGGAATACGAATGTTAAAGTATCTTGGTTTTGAAATATCAATACGAACCAATTCATTAGAATCAAGAAATCCACTTGGAAAACCTAGGGACTCTTCAAGCGACCTTTTGTTGCCGGCGGCTAAGTTAATGATTTTATCAGCCTCTATTTTTGATAGTACGAAGGCCGTTCCATCTACTTGAGCAGGCCCATAATTTTCAAAATCTGATTTTCGCATAAATTTTGAGGCTCCGTCATCAAACTTAGCCAGATGTGATTCTATATATTCCTTCGTTAAATAAGTTTCAGGAGATGGTCTTGAGCCTTTTGGTAACCTAAGAATTTCACCAAATTTTTTATTGCCTACTTCACTGACAACATCTTTTGAAGAAATAATTGCGCTATTAATAATTTTTTCAAATTTTTCATCACCTTTTTCGCTAATATTTTTAATCAATGAATTAGCACCAGCTGTATTACCATCAAGTAGTAAACCTGCGACTTCACTCTTTCCCAAATTAAATATATTTCTCGCAACCTCTGGTGCTTCGCTTGCCAGCACATTCATCCCCGCCGCACCTTCTTCACTTAAAACATTTCGAGCGAAGGCCAATGCTGTCGATGCTTCAACTGCTAACCGAGTTGTTGCTCTTGCAACGGCAGGAAGTAATGCCTTCTCTGCTGCTCTCGTAATCGATCCACCATAAAACAATCCTGCAATCTCTCCACTCAAACTCCCAAAAAGTTCTCCGCGCTCTTTTGCGGATCCATTCATGATAATATTAGAACTTGTCTCGACTAAATTCCTAATCATCTCTTTTGTTTCATCAAAATTAATTAAAGCGTATGAAACTCCTGCTACTAATCCACCAATGGCAAGATTAGGTGCAAGGGCCACCATCGCAGCACCTGCTCCAACTATTACTGCTTTTTCTGCTAATGATTTCGAAAAACCAACCATAAAATTGGTTGTCTCTTGAAGATTGCTCATTAACTCTTCATATGAATCGTCTTCTCCACGAAATGCCAACACGTCTGCCACGATATAAAGATTTCGAACTTGCTCAGAGGTCTCAATTATTTTTTGACAAGCAGATTTAACTTCATCTGAAGGATTATTTATACTTGCGCAAGTAAAACCGATTCCTTCTTCAAGTGCCAAATGGGTGTTAACTCCATATCTAATAGTTTGTCCGATTTCGATTGTTGCATTATGAAGAAAGACGGTGTGGCCTGGATCTGCAAATGCTAAATTTTTAAGGAGACCTTGATTATTATAAAATAATGAGTGCACCATGCTTTCCGATGACGAAATGATCGGATTTGTAATTCTCAATTTTTTTTCAAAGTAAGTGCGATCTTTTCTTAATTTGGCATACGCATCCACTAGGCCAAATAGATCTCCTCTAGAAA
>JAGOVS010000100.1 GCA_018060625.1 Bacteriovorax sp.
TTTCCAAAATGCCAAGATTGTAAAAGTGGATCAAGAGCAATACCTCTTGACTCAATTACCACTTGATAAGTCTCTTTCTTATTCCTACTCAAGTTTGGTTCGTACTCCTGTAAAGAGAGTGGCCATGACGTCTACGACCTATTTGCCAGCATTAGAGTTATTAAAGAAACAAAAAACTCTGATTGGTTTTCAGGGAAAGCATTATATTGTAAGTAAATCATTTGATTTATTGGCCATTAGAAATCTCTCCTATAAATTTAATTCCGAAGATCTCTTGGGACTTAAGGCTGATTTAATTATGGGATACGAAGCTAATTTGATAGGAGAAGGGCAAAGAAAAATTTTAAAAAAATTGAATCTTCCAGTCGTATTGAATAAAGATTTTGAGGAGGATGGTCCCTTGGGGAGGGCAGAGTGGATTGTTTTTACAGCAAGTTTTTTTGATCAAGAAGAAGAAGCCATTAAAATATTTAGAGCAATAGAAGAAAATTATCTCAAGATAAAAAATGAAAATGAACCAAGAAAGAGAAAGAAAGTAATTGTTGGAAATATTCAGTCTGGGAAGTGGGTCACGTGCGGAGGGCTGAGTGATTTAGGTTTGATGATAAAAGATGCAGGAGGAGAGATGGCGCTTACGCGTCCAAGTACCAAAACACAAACTTTAAATCTTGAAGAAATATTGCTTAAAAAAAATCTATATGATGTTTGGTTAACTCATAATATGTGGGAAAATGAAAAAGAAAGAATAGAGGCAATGACCCATGATCCCCGCTATGATGCAATTAAGGCCAATGTCGTTTATAATAACAACCTTGTTATAAATGAAAACAAATCTTCTGATTATTGGGAAATGGCCTTACAGCGACCTGATTTATTGCTTAAAGACCTCTCGGCAATAATACAAACTGAATTCTATCCCAGACATCAGTTGAGGTGGTATAGGAAATTATGAAAAACAAACTTTTTCTTCTTTTGGTTTTAGTGTTGCTATTAATGTTTTTTCTCATTGGGTATGGAGAAAGTGGCTTTGAGCAAAATAGAGAATTGATCTTGCAGTTACGCTTGCCTAAAGTCGTTGTTTGTCTTTTTGCCGGAGGGATTTTGGCGATTGCTGGCCTGTTGATGCAAACTTTTTTTCAAAATCCCTTGGCAGGACCGGATACTTTAGGAGTTAGTTCAGGCTCTTCTTTATTTGTGGCCCTTTGGTTAATGACAGGCGCAGGAAGCACTACGATGATTTCTTATTTAGGCATGAGCGCAATGTCTTTTTTGGGAGCATTTGTTGTTTTTCTCTTTTTGCTTTTTTTCATGCAGCGAAATATGTCGAAGGTGAGTCTTATAATCGTGGGAGTCTTAATTTCTTCATTTACTTCTAGTGGAATTTCTATTTTGGTAAATATGAGTTCAGCTCTGCAGTTAAAGAGTTTTTTAGTGTGGAGCATGGGAAGTTTTCGGAATGTAACGACTTGGGATTTACCTTTGTTTGTCATTTTTTCTTGCCTCTCACTCGTTCCTGTTTTTCTTTTTATAAAACCACTCAATCAGTATTTGCTATCTGAGAATTATGCAAAAAGTATGGGAGTGAATATCAAGCGAACGAAAATAATATTTGTGACAGTCGCTGCATTTCAAATTTCAATTATAACTCTTTTTTGCGGGCCAATTGGATTTGTCGGAATCATTGCACCCCATTTGGCCAGAAATTTTTTACAATGTTCGCAATTACCTAAACTTTGCATGGCCACATTTTTTATTGGATCGGGACTTGCATTGTTTGCTGAATGTGTACTCGTTTTGAATCCTTCAATTTCATTTTCAGTTAATGCGATTCTTGGTTTAATTGGAGCTCCCGTGGTGATTCTTTATCTTTACCGTCAGCATGAGTGGGGAGTGTAGTGGAAGCTTTATTAGAATTGAAAGATCTTTCAATAGGGTTTCAAAAACCTCTGGTTGATCAGTTGTCAGCAAAAATGCACAGAGGCTCTTTCTGCGCATTAATGGGAGTTAATGGTATTGGGAAAAGTTGTTTGCTAAAGACTATTGCTCAGATAATTCCCCCTTATAAGGGATTAATTGAAATTAAAGGAAAAAATCTCCAGAATTATTCGTCGTTGGATTTGGCAAAAGTCGTCTCAGTTGTATTGACAGAAAAAATTCAGGTTGATTTCTTACGCGTGGATGAGCTCGTAGCATTTGGACGATCTCCTTATACTGGTAGAAATGGAGTATTGAACAAAGACGATCTGCAAGTGGTAGAGCAGGTCATAAAAGAAGCAGGAATTGAAGCTTTAAAAAATCATTTTTTTTCTGAACTTAGCGATGGACAGAAGCAAAAGGCCCTCATCGCAAGGGCACTTGCTCAAATGCCTCAATTGCTCATTTTAGATGAACCAACAACTTATTTAGATATACCTTCAAAAATAGTACTAATGAAATTCTTAAAAAATATGGCCCAAAAAAATAATATGGGCATTTTGATGAGCTCTCATGATTTACATCTCGTAGAGGGGTATTGTGATTATGTCTGGCTTATGGGGAGAGATGAACAAATGATTAGTGGATCCCCTGCAGAGTTGGCATCAGCAGGGGAGTTTTCAAAAATATTTTATTGAACATTGCAATTAAATTTGAACGAGCGATAGAGAAACAACTTTTTCTTTGTTTTCTCGAATATATTTAATTTTAACGATATCCCCAATTTTATATTTATCTATAATAGAGTAAAGATCATCATAATTTTTGACAGGTTTAGAGTCAATTCCCACAATAATATCACCTACAAAATACTCACCCATCCTATTGCGTGTAATTCCTCTTAATCCGGCCTTCCCTGATGGGCCCTTGGGGTCAACATATTTAATCATTACACCTTCTCTGAGGCCAAAGCGAGCGGCATAGTATTCCTCAAGAATGGCCACTCCGAGACCTGGACGAATGACTTTTCCAAATTTAATGAGCTGAGGAACAATGTCTTTGACAGTGTCTACTGGAATTGCAAAGCCTAATCCCGCACTTGCACTTGCTCCAGCACCATTAAAGATCATAGTATTTATTCCTATAAGTTTTCCCTGGGAATCAAGAAGCGCGCCCCCAGAATTTCCTGGATTTATAGATGCATCAGTTTGAATCATTCCCTGAATTGAAACTCCGCCATACCCCTTTATGCTTCTCTCTAAAGCAGATATAGAACCAGTTGTTAATGAGTGATCAAAACCAAGCGGGTTTCCAATCGCTAGTGCCTTTTGTCCGACTTGGAGACTTTTTGATTCTCCAGGTGTAATTGGGTGCAAAACTTTTGGAGTCTCAAGTAATTTTAAAACAGCAATATCTTTTTTAGGGTCTGCACCAACTAGTTTGGCGCGGTATTGTTTCTTATCATCTTTAAACGAGATTAAAAAAGAATCTCCCCCGTCAATAACATGTGAGTTCGTCACAATATAGCCGGCCTTGTCCCAAATAAAGCCAGATCCCATTCCGGATTCAACCTCTGAAGCGTCCATATCAAACATGGAGCGGGCCTTGCGCATATTGGAAACGTTGACTACTGAATTAGCAACATTTTGAAAAACACTGATAGAATTTCGTTCATTCTCAAGCAACATTCCCAGTTCAGCCTTCATAGGGGACGCCCCAAATGAATTGGCACATACAAAGCAATTTAAAAATAATATAAGTAACAGACAACTTCTTCTCACGAACTCCTCCTTGCTACTAATGGTCTCTATAGATATAATCCTGTTACAAAATTTGATCAAGAGGGACTAGGCATGGAAATACATTTTTATAATCGGATAACGGATGCTGTTGAAAAAGAGAAAGTTTACGGTGATAAAATGGTTGAGTGGCTTTATCAAACAGATTCAGGAAAGGGAGTGTCATCAATTGCATGCAAGGCTTCAATCAGTAAAATTTATGGGGCCATACAAGATACTCCCTTTAGTCGACGAAAAATAGCTCCTTTCATCGCTAACTTCAACATTTCAATGGATGAGTATTTACCGGAAGAGGGAAGGAATTCCCTCTCGCCGTACTCAAGCTTTAATAAGTTTTTTATCCGCAGATTTAAAGAGGGAAGAAGGTCGTTTCAAGAAAATGAGAGTGAAATGGCCGCTTTTAGCGAAGCTCGTTATTTTGGCTATAGCTCCGTTCAAGATGAAGAGCGAGTTCCAGTTAAAGGTTGCTTTTTAAGCTCTAAGGCTTTGTTACAAAATAGTCTTTGGGAAGAGACGTTCCAGGATGGACCACTCCTCTTGGCGCGTTTATGTCCGGTGGATTATCATCGCTTTCACTATCCAGATGATGGCATTATTCTTGATGATTATCGTGTTGCAGGTTTACTCCATTCGGTTAATCCGATTGCTCTTAAAGCTAAGCAAGATATTCTTATTACCAATGAAAGGCATGTGACGATTTTGGAAACTAAGAACTTTGGAAAACTGGCCTACATAGAGGTCGGAGCTATTTGTGTAGGAAGAATTGTTCAAAGTAAAAAACTAGTGAAAGGTGAACGCTTTAAACGGGGAGAAGAAAAAGGTTACTTTTTATTTGGAGGGTCTACCGTTATCGTCATTGGAGAGAAAGGGAAGTGGACACCCTCAGAGGATATATTAAACTACACGAAAAAAGGAATGGAGACTTATCTTCACTTGGGAATGACTGTTGCTAAAAGAGGGTAATGGTCAGAAGGAAAAATATTTTCAAAAGATTTTTTTTCTAATTGAATATTTTCTATGGAAAAGGATCTTGGGATAAGAATCCAGTCTATTCGATCACCATTTTCATTTTCGTTTTTTTCACCCTTAAAGCCGTGATGAGACGGCCCTTCAGGGTGGCCGATTTCAATCCACGGATCAATGAGGTTTAAATCTTTAAGTAGAGTTTTATGTATTTTCCCATTAGGAGAATCATTGAAATCACCTAAAAGAATAATGGGCAACTGATCCTTGTTTATATTATGGACTTCTCTAATGAGCACTTTGACTTGTTGAATCCTCGTCTCCTCTAGAATATGATCCAAGTGAGTATTCACCACAAAATAATCCATCAAGGAAGGGAGATGAGTAATCTGCATCCAAGTACACAGCCTCGGAAATGAGCTGTTGAATGATTTTGACCCACTAAGGGAAGGAGTCTCTGAAAGCCAAATGTCTCCGCTAAAATGGACCCTGATACGCTCTTCATTGATAAACAAACAGGGATACATTCGTTCCTTAATCCATAAACGATGGGTATCGACTAATTTTAAACTAAGAGATTGGGCAAGTCCCTTAATCTGCTGTTCTCTCCCCTCTTGAGTGCCTAAGATATCGGGGGAAAAATCGTGAAATATTTTTAGAAGCAAGGGCCAGCGGTTTTCCCAAGAATGCTTTCCATCTTCAGGGTTATCATAGCGAATATTAGAGGAGATCATTTTTAGCAGCATAATAGTCTTATTCTAAAACACTTTATTCCTAATTGAGAACATCAATTTGTCTCGAACGACTAAAGGGACATCTTAATTTAATGAGTTATGTCTTGAGCTTTCTGGCACCAATTGTGCTTTGAGTAAAACCATCTAAGAAAAGGATGGGAGGACAAATGGAACTACAAAAAATTGTACTTGGACAATATATGGTACTTAACAACAATCCAACATTGAAAACGATTGCTGCAGATACTGGCATCCAGTTTTCCAGGGTATTTCGAATTTTTAATGGCAGTAGCATGAAGCTGTCGGAGTACCAAATCTTTCAACAAAGAGTAAAAGAAAAGATGGGATTAACTGACACTCTTGAGGCAATTGCCTTTGATTGCTCGTTAAAGCTGAGTCCTGCTGCAATTAAAGAAATTGAAATTTATCTAAATAGAAAAATTCAAATTTGGAAAATGAAACAAAGTTCAATTAAAAAAAATTATACAATTAATAAAGTAATGGCATAAAAAAAAGGAGATATTTATGAATGATGGACTGCTTATTATTGAACGAATCATTGTCGAATCACTATCTAAAAAAGAGAGAAATTTACAAGAAATTATAATTGATACAAATTTAGAACACTCTCTTTTACTCAATATTCTTCCTAATCTCATTATGAAAAACATTGTTCGTTATAATCGCGGAATTTATTCTCTCGATAAAGAAAATTGTTTTCAGTGGCTCAATGAGGTTAATAAAGATGATCACGTCAAAGAAGAGGCAAAAGAGCTTTTTATTTCCTTGGTAAATCAATACTTTTCAAAATCTAAAGAAAAAACGGCCCCCTCGGTAGCGCAATTGAAAATTCAAAAGGTTTGGCTAACAAAAGAAGAAGAAATGGTCTTGAATTCTCATATGGCCGGGTTAGAAGGCTTTTTTACTGGAGTAAAGGCCGCTCGAAAAATGAAAGCAGAAAAGGAAAAAACCTATGAACAAAGAGTCGTTATTTGGGGCTTTTCTCAATATTCTGATTTGGTAGAAGGTGTTCTTCAGGCCGTTTAAGTTTAAAAGATGGTCGCCGCATCGCAAATGTGATTTTTTTTGAGGGAAGTTGTTGACTTAAATACTGCATTAGTAGTAAAAATTTATAGCTCATTCATTGTGCGTGTAAACTGTCATCTTAACGTAATTTAAGGAGAATAAAGATGAAAACATTATTAGCTCTAGTACTTATCGTATCTGCTGTTTCTTTTGGTTGTTCAAAAAAAGAAGAAGCTACAACTGAAGCTGCACCTGCTGCTGCTACAACTGAAGCCGCTCCAGCTGCTCCTGTTGAAGCTGCTCCTGTTGAAGCTGCTCCTGCTGATGCTGCACCTGCTGCTGCTAACACTGAAGCTGCTCCAGCTCCAGCTGCACACTAATTATTATAATCTCGCGATTTTTCGCGTATTAGATAATATAAAAAAGGCCTCGAAAGAGGCCTTTTTTATTTGTGTAAAAGAAAACAATTATCCGATATATCCGTGCTCAGTGAGCATTTCTTTAACAAGATCAATAAAATCTCTTTTGATATCTTTATTTTCTGGAGAGTCTTCGCAGCATTGAAGGTAACCCAACATTTTTGGGAATGGACTTTTGCGTTGGTTATTTTCCAGCCATGCATTGAAGTATGTTATGACCTCAAGCCAGTCAAAGAGATTAAACTCTGAGCGATCGACGACGTAAAAGAATTGATCAATACCCGTTGTGCCAACAGGGCGCTCTTTTGAGTCTTGAAAAAGAATCTTCACCATAAGCTCAAGATGAGGGATAGTGCAGCGGCCTTTTGTTAAGCGAATGAGGTTTTTATCACTTAAAAATTTTTCAGGGATGCTTTGACGAGCAAAAGAAAGAGGAATTCGCCATTCTTCCCCTTTTTCTACGATGACATCTTCTAAGGATCTAAAAACTTTAATTTGGTTCATAATCTAAGTTTGGGGCCAGCCATTTTTCGATATGGGCCTTTTCCATTCCTTTTCGTTTTGAGTAGGAATTAATTTGATCTTCACCTACGCTACCTACATTAAAATAGCGGGCCTCTGGATGATTAAAGTAAAAACCAGAAACTGAACTAGGTGGGTTCATGGCGAAGTTTTCTGTCAATGTGATTTGAGTTTTTGATTCAACCTCTAAGAGGTCCCAGAGGATTTTCTTTTCTGTATGGTCAGGACAAGCAGGGTAACCAGGGGCAGGTCTGACTCCTCGATATTTCTCTTTGATTAAATCGTCATTAGAGAGGTCTTCGTTTAATCCAAATGAAAAGATCTCGCGCACTTTTTTATGGGTTATTTCCGCCAATGCCTCTGCGAGGCGGTCACCAATGGCCTTAACCATGATGGCCGAATAATCGTCATGGTTTTCTTGGAAGGTTTTAGCAAAAGTTTCGATTTCATGTCCTGCAGTGACAGCAAATCCACCAATGAAATCATTAAAAGACTTAGAAGGGGCGATAAAATCCGCTAGACAGTAACAGGTGTTTTCGTCGCCAATTTTTTCTTTTTGTTGGCGTAAAAAATGGAGAGTCGTATTTTTAAATGGAGATGTTTCAACGATGACATCTTCCCCCTGAGCGAAAGCGGGAAAAATTCCAACAACTGCCTTTGGTTTAAAGCGTTTATTTTCGACAATGTCTTTCAAGAGAATTTGAGCATCGTTAAAAAGCTTTTGAGCCTCAGTTCCTATTGTAGGATGATTTAAAATTTTTGGATAGCTGCCCTTTAGCTCCCAAGTCCAAAAAAATGGGGACCAATCAATATAGGGAATAATTTCTTCAAGGGAAAAATCTAATGTAAAAGTACCTGTGCGAGAGGGTTTGGCAATTTCCATTTTATCCCAATCAGTTTTCAGGGATTGCTCTTGTGCCTTTTGAAAAGAAAGCAGATTTGATTGAGTGCTTTTATTTTCCAAATGATTTTTGCGAATTTGATCATATGTTTTTTTCAGCTCTTCACCGTAATTAGCTTTGCGTTCAGGGCTTAAAAGATTACTGCAGACTTCAATGACCAAAGAGGCATCTCCAACATGAGCAATAGGAGCGCTGTAAAAAGGGGATATTTTAATGGCCGTATGGGCCCTTGAAGTTGTTGCCCCTCCAATGAGAAGAGGAATTTTGAATTCTAAGCGCTCCATTTCTTTAGCAACATAAATCATTTCATCAAGAGAGGGAGTAATAAGACCAGAGAGTCCAATGATATCGGCCTTCAGTTCAATGGCAGCTTCAAGGATTTTTTGACACGAGGTCATGACTCCAAGATCAATGACTTTGTAGCCATTACAGGCCAAGACAACCCCAACAATATTTTTTCCAATATCATGTACATCACCCTTAACTGTCGCAATCACAAAAACACCCTGCTCGCGTGCTTGATGAGCATTTAGGCGTTTCTCTTCTTCCATGAAAGGATTCAAGTAAGCTACGGCTTTTTTCATGACTCTTGCTGATTTAACAACTTGAGGAAGAAACATTTTACCTTGGCCAAAAAGATCACCGACTACTTTCATTCCGTTCATGAGAGGACCTTCAATGACATTGAGAGGTCGGCCATACTTAACTCTTGCCTCTTCAGTATCACTATCGACGTAAGTATCAATACCTTTGACTAAAGCATGAGAGATGCGCTCTTCAAGAGAGAGTTTGCGCCATTCTTCTTTTGTATTTATGGCCAGTTTTTCGTCTTTTGAGTTTGAGCTTTTTAATTGTTCAGCTAATTCTAGAAGTTCTTCAGTTGCCCCAGAGTGTAAATTTAAAACGACGGCTTCACATTTTTCCTTTAAAAGAGGTTCAATTTCATCGTAGACGGCCAACATCCCTGCATTGACAATTCCCATGTCTAGGCCAGCTTTTATGGCATGATAAAGAAAAACAGAGTGAATAGCTTCACGAACAATGTTATTTCCTCGAAAAGAGAATGAAAGGTTTGAAACTCCGCCACTCGTTAGGGCTCCAGGACAAAGCCTTTTGAGATCTTTGAGTGCTTCGATGAAATTAACACCGTATGAATCATGTTCTTCGATTCCGGTCGCTACAGTTAAGATATTGGCATCAAAGATAATATCGTTTGGATCAAATTGCAGTTTCTCAATGAGGAGATCATAGGCACGTTTACAAATGCGTACTTTTTCGTCTTTAGTTGCAGCTTGGCCTGATTCATCAAAGGCCATAATAATAACAGCAGCACCATATTGCTGAATAAGTCGCGCTTGCTCTAGAAATCTTGCTTCTCCCTCTTTCAAGGAAATTGAGTTAACAATCGCTTTTCCTTGAACACATTTTAATCCTGCTTCAATGACTTCCCACTTAGAAGAGTCAATCATGATGGGAACTCGTGAGATGTCCGGTTCGCTGGCAACTAAGTTGAGAAAATGAATCATACAAGCTTTTGAATCAAGCATCCCTTCATCGAAATTGATATCAATGATATTTGCACCATTTTCAACCTGTTGGCGGGCCACCGTGAGGGCCTGATCGAATTGAGAGGCCTTAATTAGTTTGGCAAAAAGTGGAGATCCCGTTACGTTGGTTCTTTCGCCCACCATATAGAAGGGATTATTGAGGCCTTTTTTTATATTGAAGGCTTCAAGACCTGAAAGCCTCGTTGCCTTTTCAATGAACGGAAGTTGGCGAGGTTTTTTATTTTGGCATTTTTTTACAATGGCCTCGATATGCGGGGGAGTTGTTCCACAACAACCACCAAGAATATTAATAAACCCACTCTCTGCAAATTCACCTACAAACTGCGCTGTTTTTAAGGGGGTTTCATCATAACCAGTAGGGGAAAGGGGGTTAGGTAATCCTGCATTTGGATAACAACTAATATAACAATCAGCAATTTTGGAAAGCTCTTCTATGTATGGTCTCATTTCTTTGGCCCCTAAGGCACAATTGATTCCAACGGAAAGTGGCTTTGCATGCCGAACGGAGTTCCAAAACGCTTCAACCGTTTGACCTGATAGAGTTCTCCCACTGGCATCTGTGATTGTGACAGAAAGCATGAG
>JAGOVS010000274.1 GCA_018060625.1 Bacteriovorax sp.
CTTAAGAAGGAAGGTTTAATAAGCCTTAGCTGATAAAAAATAAGGCCACTAAAGATATGACAGAAAGCGTTTTGTACGCTTCTATGCCTAGAGTGCTCAAAGGTTCCGCAAGATTTTATTGATGAAAATATCGATTCAACAATCATCCTTTTCTTCAACCAAATCTTATCAGTGACATCCATTAATATATTTTTCATGTTCCTTTTTATCTTGGTGATCAGATGCAGCCCTTGAGAAAAAAGATCTTTAAATAATTCTGCTCCTATGTATCCGGGATTCCGCAGGTTTGATATGAGGGAGCACGAATTTTTGTTTGTGGAAGTAGGAGAGCTGCGTTTAAATGCATCAAGAGGTGTTCAAGTTCATATGACTGCCCAGATTTAAATGGTAAATCAATAAATTTTCTATAAACAGCGCAAAGCTGCGCAAATGAAGAAAAATTCCCTTGTTTACTTTGCGCTCTTTAACTTTCATTTTTTATCCAAGTTTTGCTGTTATTTCCCCCATAGGGGCTAAGCCTCAGCTAATCCATAAATTGTCTCAGCAACTTTGCCAAAATGGAGAATAATACGTCTCGTGACTTCATTCAGATTAGAGACCAATTCTCGTTGATGACACTCGTCGAAAGAAATCGTCAAAACCTGCACGCCACGAAAAAGGTGACACACCCAGGCCATTGTTGGCTTGGAAGTTGGTTTTTTCAATTGGTTTGGGATGCTATCTCCGCTTTCACTAAGCGCTTGTCTAAGAAAATGTTCGGCCAGCCCGTAAATCATGAGGCTGAGAGTCATAATCATCATAAGTGCTTCTATGCGTTCCGGCTTCTTCAAAAATATGGAAGACACTTGAAACTCGTTGCCTTTGATGAAGCGAAATCCTCTTTCTGTGGCGCTTTGCTGGTAAATATTCGGCCAACCCCGTTGAATTAAAGTGTCATGATGTATTATCAAGAGGTTTAGAGAATTGGAGTAATTGCTCCTTGTTCATTTTCCATGGCAAAAATTCATTCAAATCCTCCGGAGACTGTCCTTTGTTTCTTGCACAGGCTTCAAAATATAGAGACAGCCATGTTCTTGGATTCAATTTCCAAAGTAGGATGGTTTGAAAAATGGAAAACGACATGGCCGCAAGCTCGGCTGACCATAAGCTTCCTGAGCCATAATAATCATTGCGACCAAGAACTGGATTTCTAATTGATTGTTCAGCTGGATTGTTATCCATTTTCACTTCCGGATGATCAAAAAATACGGTCAATCCTTTCCAGTGATCGCAAAGACTCACAAGCACTTTTCGCTGTGCCGGGGCGAGTGCGCCATCTGTGCTTCCTGAGATTTCTTTGAATTTATCATCTTTCTCAATCAACTCAATGGCGCGCGATTTCATCTGATTCAAACTTACGCCCAGTGCTTTATGTCTTTTCCCAAATAAATCTGATTGTTGAGAAAGTGACAAGCTTGGATTCCATACTTCAATGCGTTGATTGTTTAAATGGAAGAGGTTGCTTATTTCGGCAGCCCAATCTAATCCCCACTTATTCAAGTCGGGATGCCTACGTGCTAGTGTTAAAAAATCGCGTCTCACATGCGCCCAACAAAACGCAAGAATGATTGCCAAATTCAATCGCGCTAATTTTTTATAGGCGCTATATCTATCACAAACTACGATGACTGTTTTTGAAATGAGATCCGCAAAGTGTTCTATGGGAACATCCGCACTTCTTGTGGGATCTATTCGGTAGTATACTACGGACGCTGACCGTGTAACCCAAAGATACCAACGATGTCCTACTTTATTTTCAATTCTTTCATAAACCTCCCAACGAGTTTCATCGTTATGAAATCTGCTTTCTGTCATTTGATGACGATGAAACGCTTTATGTATCGGCACAAAAAGAGCCTTTAACTTTCTTAAACCACCAGCAATTGTGCCAGGCGAAATATCCAAACCAAAATTTTTAAAATCATCTAAAGTGCGATTAACTGGTTGAGCGTGAAGAAATTTGCGTAATATAATTTCTCCCCACACTGAACCACCATAAGGGCTTTTTGGTATTAGCTTCAGCGGCAACGGTGCAATTATCACTCGAGGTCCAGGACACGAACATCTTTTTATCCATTTTTGGCGCTTAATCCTGCGTACGTGTGCTTTTACATCGATCTCAATAATATCTGACTCTTCATCTGACAACTTTGCATACCCCAATCCGCATATCCCACAAGTAGTCTCGTTCACAGGAATAAATTCAGAAATCATCGGAAGATTGGGGCGTTGAGTCCGCCCATGACTAACGCTACATTTTTGCTGCCCTCGAGATCGGTCTGTTTTCTGGCCCAGATCATTCGAATTAATATCACCTTTGTCCTTTCCCGCTTCGCTTTTTTTCCCATACAACCGCTGCCTGAGATCACGAATAATTGCATCCTTTTGCTCGTTCTCTTCTCGTAACTTGGTCTCCCGAACAGCACCTTCCGCAATCATAACTTTCAAAGTCTCAACTTCCTTTTTGAGCTCTATATATTTTTGTAGAAGACTTGCGGCTATTTTTTGATCAATAAAAGGTAAGGCATCTTCCTCTAAACGCAATGGCTCTCTGTGGCTTTGTCTTGAAAAATGTTCATACATCCCATCCTTATACTATATTTTCAAAGATCCGGTCCACTTAAATTTGCAATATTTTTGCTATTCACATCTACACAACGCTGTTGGCCGAATATTTACGAGCAGAGTTTGCGTCCATCCACCTTCAGGATGACATTGCGTCAGACAAGATAGAATTTTATGAATCAAAAAAAGCAGAGCTTCAAGCAACGCTCATAGATTTAATTGCAAAACTGACGGATGCTA
>JAGOVS010000275.1 GCA_018060625.1 Bacteriovorax sp.
TCGTGAGTTGAGAGATCGCTTCATTCGCTTCTACATAATCTCGATAAGAATTTAAGTTTCCAACTTCTATTTCTGTAATTTCCTCACGGAGGTAGCTTTTTATTTTCTTTTCCACATGTCCTATAAAGAGTCTTTCTGATAATCCTGGTGCAAATAAGTTAAAAAGTCGCGCAATCACAACATCGGAACCAAAGTGATGGGCGTGATAAAGAGCGTATTGTGTTTGAAATGCTTTTGTCAGCCCATAGATGGAAATGGGACGAAGAAGATGGGTTTCTCGAACAGGATTGTCTTCAGAACTCACAAATCCGTACTCTGCTGCACTCCCCATGAGCACGAGACGCGTTTTCATTTTGTGAAGACGAAGAGTTTCCAAAATTTTCTGAGTAATGAGCACATTAACATGATAGTCAACATCATAACATTCAGTAAAGCTAGCGGAAAGGTGATAGATAAGCCTTGGTTGAGTACTGACAATAAGGTTACTGAATGCTTCAGCGTCGCGTAGATCACATCGAATATAATCTTTATGCGTCTGGTCAGCCCTTCCGGTTGAGATAATCGTTTCTTTTGTATGTATTTTAAGCCAATCCGTTAACAAGAGACCTAACCCACCTGTGGAACCTGTCACAAGAATGGTCATTATTTTTCTACTCCAAGAAGGGCAAATATTGTTTCAAAGTTTTCATTTGCATAATCATAGTCTTGTGGTCGACCGATATCTAGCCAATATCCATCGAAAGGATGAACAAAAATTTTATTATTATTTTTGAGTCCATCTTTCATAAGCGTATCAAAACCATAGGAAGCGCATTTTTGAAGCTGATCAATCATTTTCTTATTAATACAAAAAATACCCATACTTACATCAAACGAGTAGATAGGTTTTTCATTAAAGCTAAGCATTTTATTTTTATTATTATAGTTGATAACCCCAAAATCTATATGGACCTCCCTCCGATTCACAGAAACAGTCACTTCGTTTTTCTGTGCGAGATGCAAATTATAAAAAGCAGCATAATCTAAGTTACAAAGGATGTCTCCATTCATCACAAGAAAATCTTCAGGTAGATCTTCGATTAAAGTAAGGGGCCCAATGGTGCTTAAGGGTTCGCTTTCCAAAGAATAATCTAAGTGAATACCCCATTTAGATCCATCTCCAAAGTAAGCCATAATAAGGTTGGAAAGATGATTAACCGCAAGGGTTATATGAGAAAAACCAGCCTTTACAAGCTGCATGATGATAATTTCTAAAATGGAATACCTTCCACCCATTGGGACGAGAGGTTTTGGAATGAGTGTTGTATGGGGAAATAAACGAACCCCTTTACCTCCTGCTAAAATAATTGCTCTTTTCATTTAACAATACGCCTTTTCTCTTTTAATTATGTATTATAAATCCATGCCTTGTACTTACTCATATTTTCTGGTTTTTTAAACCAAGAGATCGTTTCTTTCAACCCTTCACGAAGTTCATAGTGAGGTTTCCAGGACGTTATACGCCTTATTTTTGAGTTATCTCCTAACAATCTGTAGACTTCTGATTTTTCAGGACGGAGTCTTTCATCGTCTGTAATAATTTTTACAGTTGGGTTAATTTCTTCCAATAAAATTCTGACTGTTTCCTCAATAGAGTACTCTTTACCTGTGGAGATATTCACTTCTTCACCGATCGCCTCATCAGCTTCTGCCAACGCAATAAAACCTTGTACCGTATCTTTAACATAATTGAAATCTCGTGTGGGCGTTAAGCTTCCAAGCTTAATCTCTTTCTCACCATTTAAGAGCTGGGTGATAATAGTAGGAATGACCGCTCGAGCAGATTGTCTTGGACCGTATGTATTGAAAGGCCGTGCGATTACAAGCGGCATGTTAAAAGATTTGTGAAAGGATTCAGCAATCTTATCCGCTCCAATTTTAGAGGCACTATAAGGAGATTGTCCCTGAAGAGGATGATCCTCATTAATAGGAACATAGCGGGCTGTTCCATAAACTTCAGAGGTTGATGTGATGATAATGCGACTTGTCTCTGCATTTCTGCAAGCTTGAAGAACATTAAGTGTTCCGCCTATATTTGTTGACAGATAAGACTCAGGAGAAGAGTAGGAAAAGGGAATCGCAATCAAAGCGGCTAAATGAAAAACAACGTCACAATTCTTAACCGCATCATTGATATGATAAGGATCTCTTATGTCACCTGAAATAATTTCAATATCTTTTAGTTTGTTTTTATCAAATGAATCAATCCACCCCCAACTATTGAATGAATTATAATAAGTAAACGCTCTAACGTCACATCCCTTTAATAACAGGGCTTCAACAAGATGGCTGCCAATAAATCCATCCGCTCCCGTTACTAATACTTTTTTTTTCGAAATATCCATTTTTCCCACTATACTTTTTTCATATTGCTTAAATTTCTTTTCCCATAAGGAGAGACAAAGCAATCCCGAGAGAAGGTGATCTCCATGGGTTGAACTAAAAGCGCTTAAAACAAGCCATTCTATTTAATCTATTTCAGCATGGTCTTTACCTAAAGTCAAGACTATTGTCAGTGAAATGGCATATGTCAATGGTGATATGCGATGTAAAATTACAGTATTTCATTAAAAAGGCATTTTCATTGGCGAGCGGTATAGTTCGATTGAATCGATATCAAAGAAGAGCGATAAATGCAAATTCAACAGCGATGATTTATTTTTATGTACTTATTGTGGCATGAAAGATATAAGTTGCATGCTCTCTTATAGAGCATGTTTTTAGAAACATTAGGAATCAATAAAATTTTGAATCATCATGTCATGAAAAACGGTATAGAGTATTATGTATAAGAACAC
>JAGOVS010000276.1 GCA_018060625.1 Bacteriovorax sp.
TGTGGAGAAAAAATTACTCATATGCATATGCAATATATAAATCCAATGCCAAAAAACATTGGCCATATTTTACCAAGTTTTAAAAAAATAATTATTCCGGAACTTAATAAAGGGCAATTGAAGAATGTTCTGGACGCAAGATTTAATATTCAGTCAATTGGGTACAATAAAATGCAAGGACTTCCTTTCAAAATTTCTGAATTGGAAGATGCCTTTATGGGAATACTGAAAGAGGAGAGATCAAAATGAATGATTTGATATCAACAGTGCCAGAATATAAAAAGAAAGACTTTGCCAGCGATCAAGAAGTTCGTTGGTGTCCAGGATGTGGTGACTACACCATCCTTTCAAGTTTACAGATTGCCCTTACTAAAGCGGGGAAGAAAAAAGAAGATATCGTTTGTGTTTCAGGTATAGGTTGTTCGTCAAGATTTCCCTATTACATGGGGACATATGGTTATCACACCATTCACGGACGGGCCCCTGCCATCGCTTCAGGAATTAAATGTGCAAATCCGGATTTGAGCGTGTGGATTATTACTGGTGATGGAGACGGCCTTTCGATTGGTGGGAATCATATGATCCACGCTTTAAGAAGAAATCTCGATATGAATATTCTTCTTTTTAATAATGAAATTTATGGACTTACAAAAGGTCAATATTCACCAACAACCAAACAGGGAAAAGTCACAAAATCTTCCCCGCATGGATCAATTGACCATACATTTAATACGGGGAAATTGGCCATTGGTTCTGGAGCGACATTTATTGCTAAATCTATCGATACAGATCCGAAGCACATGTCGGAAATGATGTTGAAGGCAGACCAACATAAAGGTATTTCATTTTTAGAATTGTATCAAAACTGTGTTATTTTTAATGACAAGGTTCATGATGAATATACCAATCGTCAAACTCGCGACGACAATTACCTCTATCTTGAACATGGGCAACCAATGATTTTTGGAAAAGAAAAAAGTAACGGGATTATGCTCAAGGGATTTGAATTGATTGTGGTGGATGTCGGGGAAGGATGTACTTCGTTAAATGATATTTTGGTTCACGACAAGTACAACGAAATTTTAGCTTACCAGTTGCTTAACTACAGCAATCCGCCTCATTTTCCAATGGCAATCGGAGAGATCTTTGAAAAAAATGCAACATCCTATGATGATGATCTTGTTAAGCAAATAAATGATGTCACTGCGAAAAGAGGTCCTGGGAAGTTTAATGATTTGTTACACTCTGGCGAGACGTGGAAAGTGGTATGAAAGAAATAATTGAAATTTTGGTCAATGATCACAAAAAAATTGCGGATGAAATAACACGAATTGAAAAACTAATGACTGGAAAGCCAGAAGAATACTTTAAGCAAATTCTTCAAAGTCTTAGCTTTTTCAAAGAATTTGCTTTTAATGAACATCATCGACGTGAAGATGAAATTCTTTATGCTTGGATGCGTCTGCAAAACCCTAACTTTGATGCTGCCGTCATGGATCGAATTAAAAATGAACACACCCAACTTGAGAAGTTGAGTGAAAAAATATTCAATGCTCTTAGCAGTTATCTAAAAAAGACACCAATTTGCTCCAACGTAACAATCTTGTCAGACCTAAATGACTTTATCCATTTGTATGTTGAACACATGGTAAAAGAAGAAAGATTTATTTTTATGATTGCTGAGGGGTTAAAACTTAACAAAAAAGAAAAAGATCTCATGCTCAAAAAGATGTGCATGAATTCCCACTGACACCCTATTCTATAAGTGCCTAAGTCCTGGCCAATAAACCAAGCCAGCACTTTGAAAAAGGACAAAGAAAAATATACGTAAAAGTGAATGTGATCGAAAAAACATTCCAGTTTTTTTAAACCCAAAAATAAGTTGTGAATAAAGTAGCGGTTATCTGTTCGTACCTAAGTGTCAAATGGGGGAGTTTTTTTGGGAATTACTTATCTGAACGAGTGATTGAGCTAAAAAAAAGGATTATTATGTTAATTACAGTACACCTATTAGAAAATCAAAAACTCGAAGCTTGTTTCAATAACTACAGCGTTCCCTGCGATCAGCCTTTAGATAATAAAGGAGAGGCAACGGCACCAAGCCCTTTCGATTATTTTTTGGCATCTTCAGCTCATTGTGCCGGTTATTTCGTGAAGGCATACTGTGCTTCGAGAAATATTTCAATTGAAGGGATTACCATTGTTCAAAACAATACTAAAAATTCTGAGAATAAATATAAACATATTTTTGAGATTAAAGCTCATGTGCCTGCTCACTTCACCCAAAAAGACAGGGAGGGAATCCTTCGCTCAATAGAGGGATGCTCTGTCAAAAAGGTTATTCAGCAAATACCGGATTTTACCGTAGAAATTATTTAATAATGCCATTTCGTCTCTTTTAAAAAATTAAATATTGTGTTCTGTTGGAGTCAAGATGAAATGGCATCAGGGGATAGGAGCAATTAAACGTATCTCTAAATACTGAAATACCCAAACACTTAGGGAAATTTCTCCCCCCCTTGGAAAAATGACGGCCTTGAAGTTCACTTTGCTTATTTCTGTTAAAAAACATTTAATCTGGATGGCGGCAGGATATAACGTAAGTTATTTCCGTGATACGATTTTTAAATGCCGGACTTGACTGAGACAATAAAAATTTCAGAAGAGTTTTTTAGTACGCAAAAAGATAAACGCAAATCCTTGCAAGATCACGATCATTCATGACATCTGGTCACAGTTAGATCTAGAAATTATTTTTATTTAACTTTAATTGAAAATATATGATCAATCTCATGTTTGACCACTCAAGCTACTGTAGTATAAAAGG
>JAGOVS010000277.1 GCA_018060625.1 Bacteriovorax sp.
GATGCTATCCCTCCCATGGGATGAGTACACAACTGATAATAATTCTGTTCCCCATGCTCGTGAGATTCTTGATGATCACCATTATGGGATGAAGGATGTTAAAGAGCGCATTGTAGAATACCTTGCTGTCAGATCACTTTTAAAAGAAGAAGGCAAGGGAACAATTCTGTGTTTATCTGGTCCTCCTGGTGTTGGTAAAACATCTATTGCGAAGTCGCTAGCAGAATCTTTGGGAAGAAGTTTTCAGAGAATTGCTTTAGGTGGAGTTCGTGATGAATCAGAAATTCGTGGCCACAGAAGAACTTATGTAGGTGCGATGCCAGGTAAGATCATGATGGCCCTTAAAAAGGCCGGAACATCTAATCCTCTTATTCTTCTTGATGAGATCGATAAAATGTCTTCTGATATGCGCGGCGATCCCGCTTCGGCCATGTTAGAAGTTCTGGACCCTGAACAGAATAAGGCTTTTGCTGATCATTATATTGAAGTGGAATATGATTTATCAAAGGTTATGTTTGTCATGACGGCCAATGATTTATCAAGAATTCCAGGTCCTCTAAGAGACCGTATGGAAATCATTCATCTCTCAGGCTACACTCCACAAGAGAAGCTTGAAATTGGAAAAAGATATTTATTAAAGAAGGCCTTAAAGAGCAATGGTCTTGTTGATCATGAAGTTCAAATGGGTGATGCTTGCATGATGGATGTTGTGCGAGGTTGGTCTAAAGAAGCTGGAGTCCGTGAGTTTGAAAGACAACTCAATACAGTGGTAAGAAAAATTGCCACTGAAGTTGTAACAAAAGAAATTGCAGCAGGGAAAAAATTCCATGTGACTTCTAAACAACTTCCAAAATACTTAGGACCTCGTCGATTTGATAGTACTGATATTGAATCTGGCGCTCAAGTTGGTCTCGTTAATGGTCTAGCTTGGACGAGCGTTGGTGGCGAACTTCTTCATATTGAAGTTGTGACCGTTGAAGGGAATGGAAAAATTCAGATTACTGGAAAGCTCGGCGAAGTTATGCAAGAGTCTGCCAAAGCGGCATTAAGCTATGTGAGATCTATTTCAGCGCGCTTAGGTATTTCAGCTGAATGGTATAATAAAAATGATATTCACATTCATGTACCGGAAGGAGCAACTCCAAAAGATGGACCTTCGGCCGGAGTGACCATGGTTACTGCATTAACTTCAGCAATTACTGGAATTGCAGTTAGACAAAATGTGGCCATGACCGGAGAAGTGACAATCAGAGGACGTGTTTTACCAATTGGTGGATTAAAAGAAAAACTTCTTGCTGCTAAACATGCGGGAGTTAAAACGGTTGTGATCCCAGCTAAAAATGTGAAAGACTTGGCAGATATTCCAGAAGAGATCCAGGAAGGCTTGGCCATCCATCCATGTGAACATGTTGAGCAAGTTTTAAAAATTGCTCTTGACCTCAATCAGCCTGAAAAATTCATGCAGATTGTTTCACCAACTCTTACAGTTGTGGATGGTGATAGAGGAATGGAAGTTGCTAATTAAGTTTGAATCAATAGAGACAGTTTAAAAAACAAGATTTAGTTTACCCCCTGCTTCTGCCGGGGGTTTTTTTTGGGATTAGGGAAGCATTTTCAGTGATTCAAGGTTATAAAAACTGAGATAAAAAATATTTGATAATTTTGCTTGAGAATTGCCATTAAAGTGGTACAGAACAGTTATGACAAATTCATTTACCAAGTTACCTCTCAATCCACTTTTATTAGAAAATTTAATCTCCTTAGGTTTTTTGTCCATGACTCCCATTCAAGAATTGGCCCTTCCTCTCATTTTGAATGGGGATGATCTCATCGCTCAAGCAAAAACAGGAAGTGGCAAAACGGCCGCTTTTGGCCTTGGAGTTCTTAACCATCTTGAGCTAGATAATAAAAAATGTCAGGCGCTCATTTTGTGTCCAACTCACGAATTGGCCTCTCAAGTTGCCGATGAAATAAGAAGGCTGGCTCGCAGTACTCGAAATTGTAAAGTTCAAGTCATCTGTGGAGGAGTTTCGGAGTATCAGCAATTGAGCTCACTAGAGCATGGAGTCCATATTATTGTGGGTACACCTGGAAGAGTTTTAAAATTTCTAAAGAAAGGGGCCATTCAATTAGAAGATATTAAGTTTTTAGTTTTAGATGAAGCAGATCGGATGCTTGATATGGGATTTAGAGAAGAAATGGAGGCCATTTCTCAATTCGCTCCAAAAAAGAAGCAGTCTCTCCTTTTTTCGGCCACATTTCCATTGGAAATAGAGGAACTAAGTAAAGTTTTTCAACAAAATCCCAAACGACTTTGTGTGGATTCCAAACACGAAAAAAATATTATCCGTCAGGTATTTATTGAAATGAGCGAGCATCGTCAAAAACTTGAGGCCCTTCATAAATTACTTGGGCATTACCAACCAGGGTCATGTGTTGTTTTTTGCAAGACCAAACAAATTTGTGCAGAAGTCGCAAAATCACTCATTAAAGTAGGAATTCCTGCCCTTGCTTTTCATGGTGATCTTGATCAAAATGAACGCACTGTCGTTTTTACTAAATTCTCAAATCGTAGTTGCTTAGTTTTAGTGGCCACTGACGTTGCAGCGAGAGGGTTAGATGTAAAAGATCTAGAGGCCGTCATTAATTTTGATATTCCAACAGATGCAGAAGTATATACTCACCGAATTGGCAGAACGGCCAGAGCAGGTAAAGAGGGGGTGGCCTTTACCTTTTTTGTTGCAGGAGAAAAAGAGAAGTTAGACGAAATAGAAGACTATTATGAAACGAAGAATGAATATATTAAATTAACC